>JBDUDV010000107.1:0-11404 GCA_040002755.1 Acidobacteriota bacterium
GGTTTGGCCCGGTGATATCGAACGCTGATTTGCTTCACGTAGTTACGGGTCTCGCGATACGGCGGCACCTTGCCGCCAAACTTCATTACCGCGCCTTCGCCGGCGTTGTAGCTCGCCAGGACCAGATCGATCCGGCCGTTGAACTGTCCCAGCAGTTGTTTCAAATATCGCGTTCCGCCGGCGATATTTTGTGCGGGATCCGATGGCCGTCGGATCCCGAATCGCGCGCTGGTTCCCGGCATCAACTGCATCAGCCCACGGGCGCCCTTAGGCGATAGCGCGCGCGTGTTGAAGTGCGATTCCTGCTCCATCACACAAAAGATCAAATAGGGATCAACACTATATTTAGCGCCGTTCTGTTTGATCATTCCGTCGATCTTACCGTTCCCGGTCGTCCACCCTCGGCCTTTTTTGGAAGAAGAGTCGGATTCGGCCGAACTTTCCAGTTCCTCGCGCTCAATATGATCTATGCGAGCACGTTCAACGAAAACTGAAAGCGAGCCACGACGGTACCACGCGCCCGCTGCCGACTCCGTAACGCCGTCAGCCTCGAAGCGCGCACCTCCAACGAGATAGATCCAAACGGGTTGGTCAGAAACGTCTGAACTTTGCGAACCCTCATCACTTTCGGGGTTGTCGATGGTTACAATCTTAGCTGCCGGAGAGTCTGCTTTCGGTTTGGGAGTTGAGCCACGCTCAAGCAGCTTCACGCGCTCCTTCGCAATCAAATAGCTCATCCCCCCGCGTCGATACCAAATCCCCTGCACGCTCTCCCACGCTTCGTCCGCGGCGATACTGCTTCCGTCAGCAAGCTTCAAGCGAACTGGCGAAGCCGACTCGCTTGGGGTAGCCACTGCAGTAGTTGCGTGGTCGAGATTCTTCTGGCCGTAGACCGCACCTGTAGCTACCAATGAAAGCAATGCCGCCAAGACAAAAGTCTTATTTGCCGATCTCAAAATTTTCATGGTTACAGCTCAAGCGGATCGGCTAACGCGCCATCATCAATTACTGCCTTGTCCGCAGCACCTGGCGCAAACCTGTAGGAACCGTCAAAGCTGTGCGTTGTGCCGAAGTAGTTGCGCCACGCCAGGTCCAGGATCTGTGGCGTAAGTTCCAGCGACTGGCTCTCAAACAGACAAATATCAGTAGCGCGATCAAGCAGGTCGCGCGGCTCGCAACCCTTCATCTCACGATGCTCGATTTTGTATTTGTTAAGAACGTGACTGAGCACTGACTGTTCGTAACGAATGCCACGGCTGTAAGCCTGACGCTTGAAAATCTCTGAATAGGCGCCCGGCGTCGGTGGTTCGACGCGAGCGCGATAACCCATTCGACGCAGGAACGCCTGGTCGGCAAGATCGTTTTCATCCAGGTTGGTCGAAAAGACGACGAGTTGCTCAAACGGTACTTCGATCTTTTTCCCCGTATGCAGCGCCAGATAATCAACTCGTCGTTCCAGCGGGACTATCCAGCGATTCAGCAAATCCTGAGGCGCCACACGCTGGCGGCCGAAGTCGTCGATCACAAGCGTGCCGCCGTTTGATTTCATCTGAAACGGCGCTTCGTAAAACTTTGCCGACTCACTCCACGTCAGATCCGCGTTTTCGAGAGTCAGCTCACCACCGACAACGACGAGCGGCCGCTTTATCAAGACCCAACGCCGATCATATTCAACCGGTGTGATGTCAGCCGAGGCAACGCGATGACAATGAGAGTCAAACACACGAATTATCTGGCCGTCGATCTCAACCGCATAAGGAATCCAGATTGCACCGGGCAAAGCATTGTTAATGCGCTCAGCTACAGCGGTCTTGCCAGTGCCGGGAAGTCCAGTCAGAAAAAGCGAGCGCCGCGAGTTAATGACGCAACCGAGCGTCTGCAGCAGCGAATCAGGCAAAATGAGATCGTGGAAGGCCGAGCGCACCGTTTCCATCGATGCCGGATGTGAAGGTATCGACTGCAAACGCATCATGTGTGCGTAGTCGTTCAAAGAAACCGGCGCGGCGCCGCTGTAGCCACAGACAGAAAGCAAACGCAGCAGCCGATCCCAACCGCGATCGAGCATACTGTAACGCGTGGAACCGACCGCGGTTTGCAAACGAACTTCAATCAGCTTCTCGCGATAGAGTTTTTCCAGAAGCTCTTCGGTCAGCGCGCGTGGCAGATGCAAGCCATCCGCGACGGCCATGGTGGTGGGCTCGGGGAGCATTGCGACATGCTTGAGCGCGAGATCGCAGAGAAAGGCCTCGCCGATACCGAGGTCGGCGATTTCTTCAGCGATCGGGGGTCCCATCGATTCCACTTCAGCGCGAGAGAGTATTGTCGTTTGCGTCATGATCATCACCTGCCCGCTATTGCCGCGGAAACGCCCGCCAGCGAGTTGTTCGCCTGCGACGAGTCGGTCCTTCCGGTCCGTTTATAAAGATCTGCAAGACGCTTCAACGCCACGGTTGAATTGGGCTCAATTTGACGAGCAGCTTCGTAGTACCTAATCGCGTCATCGTCGCGACCAAATCGCTCGAGCATCCGGGCAGTGTTGAGATTCCCGGTGTATGCTCCAGCTGCGCGCGCAAAGTTTTTGTACGCATCATCAAATTTTCCCAGCCGACATAGCGCGAGGCCCAGATTATTGAGAATGCGATCATCAGTCGGCGCCAATTTGACCGCGCGCTTTAAACGATCAACTGCCGCGCGATAATTCCCATTCTGGTAAAGAGAAAATCCAAGATTGTTCAAGGCCTGTGCGTCTTCCGGCTCAACCTTTACGGCCCGTTCGTACGAATCCTTAGCACGGTCAGCGAGTCCTTTCTTGTCGTAAGCGACGCCGAGCAGGTTGTGTGCTTCCGTCAGCTTTGGATCGAGTGAGGTCGCAGTAGAGAGCTCTCTGATTGCTTCGTTGAATTGGCCATTGAGCAAATATGAACGACCATTTGCCAAATGCTCCTTCGCCGAGTTTGCAAGCGCGAGCTTCATCGGTTCCGGCGTGCGACTGTCGTCTACGCGGGAAACACCGACGCTCGCAAATTTTTCGGCATCCTTCTCAGTCATGCGCTGGAGCTTATTGTCGCCCTTATGACTAAACAACCGCCCGAGAGCCTTAAAAGGAGCTGCAAACATCCGCGCTACTTTGTTCCCGCCTTTTTTCTGGTCAATCGAGTTACCTGCTGACGAGCCGGAGTCTTCGATTGCATTAGCGTCGGGATCGCCATCGCGCTCGGTTGTTGACGCACTCCACATCGCCGAAGCGGCGATGGCCAGAACGAAAGCGATGAAAATTGCTAGTAAGTTTCGTTTGCTCATGGTCCAACTCCTTTACATTTTGCCGAGCGTGTCCATCAGTTGCAGGGCCGCGGGTCCCAGGATCGCAATAAATAGCGTCGGGAACAGAAAACATGCCAACGGCAGAAGTAGTTTCACCGCCGCTTTCTGCGCAGCCTGCTCGGCGCGCTGCCGCCTCTTGGTGCGCAATGAATCGGAGAACGCGCGAATCGCTTTCGCGATCGAAGTTCCAAACCTATCCGTTTGAATTAGCATCGCTACCAGGCTGCGCAGATCATCGACGCCGGTGCGTTCAGCCAGGTTGCGCAGCGCCTCATCGCGTTCCCTGCCAACTCTTATTTCCAAATTTGCCAACTCAAACTCGTCGCTGATGTCCGGGTGTACTTCCTTTAATTCACTGCTGACTTTCATCATTGCCGCGTTTAGCCCCAGACCTGCTTCAATGGAGATCACCATCAGGTCGAG
The DNA here is from genome assembly GCA_040002755.1 of Acidobacteriota bacterium. Taxonomy (GTDB): domain Bacteria; phylum Acidobacteriota; class Blastocatellia; order Pyrinomonadales; family Pyrinomonadaceae; genus PSRF01. The sequence continues at coordinate 3,745 of JBDUDV010000107.1, forward strand.
CGCATCCGCGAGTCCCCAACGCACCAATTGCTGTCGCGAGCGGATCATTCGCCTGAGCGCGTAGCGCGGCAGGAAAAACCCGATCACAAAAGCGAAGAGAATCCAAAGAATTGCTCCGTTCAGCGGTCTCGCGAGGACAGCGCAGGCAAGCGCAACCGCCGCCGGGAGACCTGCCATCGCTGCCAACTGGATAGCGCGGTAAACGGTTACCGCGCCAGGCGAGCGAAAACCCGCTTGCATTAATTGCTTCTGCAGCTTCTTCGCTTCTGCGGCTGACGCCGGCAGCAGCCGACTCAGCGGCGATGCAAGGCGTTGGGCCAACTCCGCACTGCGTCCTTCGTCATCGATTAAACCCGTAGTCGCAACCGCCGTAGTGTTACGTTCACCGAGCTGCTTCAGACGCTCGGTAGCAGCACTCTGCGGACGATACAACAGCCAGTAAACGCCCATCATGCCAAGCGTGATGCAAATGAAAGTTGAGATCGTGATCAGTAAAAGCATGGCGTTTGTCAATGGTCCGTTGTCAGTGGTCAGTAGTCAGTAGTTCGTTTATCTGGTTGGGTTCAGGGGTTTGGAGTAGTTAGTCTGGAGTCGGTTTGGCTGGATCGGGTTCTACAACGAACTACTGACCACTGACTACTAACCAAGGTTCAAATTTTTATCCTCAAAATCTTGCGCACGATCAGCATGCCCGTAACCTGTAGAAACATCGCAGTCGCAATCAGGTAATGGCCGCGCTGGTCCTTCCAGAGAATTGCCATGTATTCGGGGTTCATAACGGTGATTACAATTGTGACGAATATGGGCAGGCCGCACAGCAACCACGCTGACATTCGCGAGCTGGTTGTCAGTGTTTTCAGATCGCCCATGATGCGAAAACGTTCGCGGATTGTGTAAGCCACTTTTTCCAGAATCTCCGCCAGGTTGCCGCCAGTCTCGCGCTGAATCAAGACTGCGGTAACACACAGGCGCAGATCCAAAAGCGGAATTCGCTGCGTCAGGTTTTCCAATGCGAGTTTGAGCGACAAGCCGAGGTTCTGTTCTTCGTACGTTTTGCGAAATTCCGTGGAAATGGGTTCCGGCATTTCTGCTGAAACCATATGCATTGATTCTGAGAAGGCGTGGCCGGCACTCAACGCGCGGCTCATCAGATCAAGCGCATCCGGCAGATGCTCGAGGAAACGGTTGAAGCGTTTTTTGCGCGTCCACCAAACGTGGACGAACGGGAGAGCAGCGGCAGCGAGACCGGCGACAACCATAAGCACAACGGAAACGCTGATTACTGAGACAGCGAGCGAAGTCAGCATTCCCGCCATTGCGGAAAACATAATCAAACGCGAGGGCGTGATATGCAGGTCGGCCTGATCGAGCATCCGCTTCAACTGGAGCGCGGCTTGAACGCGAATGAGACTGCGATTCACCCAGGGAATCTCGCTCATCAGTTCGTTGCGCGCGAGCACAACCTCCACGTCTTCCGTGTGGGCCGAATGCAGCAGCGCTTCAGCAAGGCGCTGCTGAAGGCGCGCACGCTTGGCGTCACTTCCGTGCGTGGCGAGCAGATAGGCGCCCACCACCAGGAAGAGCCCAAAAAGAAAGACTAGGAAGGAGAGCATCATCGTCTTATATCTCCTCGAAGAAGACGCGTGGCAGTTGCAGTCCGCAAGCCTTGAGGCGTTCCGCAAAGCGCGGGCGAATACCGGTTGGACGGAAGCGACCAATCACCTGACCTTGAGAATCGACACCGGTGCGATCAAACTGGAAAATCTCCTGCATGGTTATCGTCTCGCCTTCCATTCCAGTGATTTCAGAAATCGACGTAACGCGCCGCGTGCCATCTGAAAGCCTGGCGACCTGGACCACGAGGTCGAGCGCTGAAGCAACTTGTTGTCGCATCGCGCGGTCGGATAGACGCATCCCGGTCATTTGAATCATCGTCTCCAAACGGGCCAGCGCATCGCGTGGGGTGTTTGCGTGAATTGTCGTCAAACTACCGTCGTGCCCCGTGTTCATCGCCTGCAACATGTCGATCGCTTCACCGCCGCGAACTTCACCAATAACTATGCGGTCGGGCCGCATGCGTAACGAGTTGCGCACCAAGTCGCGTTGGGTCACTTCGCCCTTGCCTTCGATATTCGGAGGCCGAGTCTCGAGCCGGACGACGTGTGGCTGTTGCAGTTGGAGTTCTGCCGAGTCTTCGATCGTGACAATGCGTTCGTCTTCGGGGATATAGGCAGAGAGCGCGTTGAGCAAGGTCGTCTTTCCTGCTCCGGTCCCGCCGGAAATCAAAACATTCAAGCGCGCGCTGACGCACATCTGGAGCATGTCAGCGATATCACGAGTGAGCGCTTTATTCTCAATGAGCGAATTCATGCGCAGCGGCTCGGCGCCGAAGCGGCGTATCGAAAGCACTGGCCCATCAATTGAAAGCGGCGGAATGATTGCGTTGACGCGCGACCCATCTCGCAGGCGGGCATCTACCATCGGCGACGACTCGTCAATGCGCCTGCCGACCGACGAAACAATGCGCTCAATTACACGCATCAGATGTTCGTCATCCTTGAAAGCTACATTGGTGACTTCGAGCTTTCCGCGTCGCTCGACATAGATCGTGCCGTGTGAATTGACCAGGATGTCGGAAATCGTTGGGTCGGCGAGCAGCGGCTCCAAGGGTCCCAGTCCGAAGAGCTCATGCTGGACGTCATTGACCAAACGATCACGCTCGGAAGAAGAAAGTGGCATCGCCTCCTGCGCCAGCACAGTTTCCGCTAGTCGCGACACTTCCGCGTGCACTTGTTCCGGACTGAGCGCAGCGAGCTTCGTCAGATCCATCCGGTTAATCAGGGCGCGATGAAGCCGCGACTTCATTTCCTGAAACGAGTGCTGGCCACCGTTTTCCTGCCCATTGCCGTTGCCGGCCACAGGCCCTCCAACCGTTTCTCTAATTAATCTTTCTCGTAGCGCCATGTTTTTTTGCCATCACTAACCGGGTTAAGTCTGAGCTCCCCGAGATAATTCAGTTACAAAGTAAGGTTGGTACTACTAACTTGAAACTCCAACGAATTTTGGGGAGTGTCGCGCCGGAAAATTGAGCTCCAGAACGTCTGTCGCGCTTTTGGTTCCTCTAAGATTTCGACGCCGACCGTCGCGAGTGTTCGGGCGATACGCCTGATCTCTTGTGCGATCTTCGAGTTTGGCTCTGACTGCACCAACGGCTGTCCCAGATTTATTGAAGTAACCGCGGTTTGATAGTCGCTCGGTATGAACCCGATGACTGGTTCACCGAGAAACTTCTCCACCTGTCGCAAATCGAGATCGATTTGTTTACTCCAGCGATTTACGACGATGCGAATTTTCTTACGCGGGTAGCCAAGCCGATCGAAGATTTCCAGGGCACGCTGCGTACTGCGTATTGCGGGTATGTCCAGCGTCAGAACCAGCACGATCTCGTCGGCCTGATCGAGCGCGGCTAACGTTATCGAATCGAAAGTGTGCTGTGGATCGAGGACGACGTAGTCGTATGATTCGCGCAACCTCTGAAGCACATTGAACACGTGTTCCGGCTCAATCTCATCAGCCGAATCGGCCTCCTTGGGTGCAGCCAGCAATGAAAGGCTGGACGAATAAGGAGTGACGAAACTGTTAATCAAAGCGTCATCTAGGCGGGTCCGATTCTCCGACATATCTGCAAATGAGTATTTCGGATCGACGCCGAGAAACAGCGGCAAGTCGCCGGCTTGAAGGTTGAGGTCGACGAGAACTGTCCGAGTATTAGTAGCCGCGGCGAGATTGGTGGCAACGAAAGAGGTACCACAGCCACCCTTGCTCGAAAAGACCGCAATCATGCGCCCCTTTTTCTTAGGCGCCTCAACCTGGCCGGCGGAAAACTCAGCCACTTGATCAATCACTGTCTTGAGTTCGTCGCTGCTGATGGGAAGCCGAAGAAACTCACGCGCGCCGGCCCGCAGGCTTTGCAGTATCAAATCCGGCGAGGCGTCGCGGGCTGCCGAGATTAGTGCGGTAGTCGGCGAGTCCACCCGCAAGCGTTGGATAAATTTTATTGCCTGCTCCGAATTGGCGCTGAGCGCGATGATTGCAGCAGCCGGCTTCAGGCGAACAATTTCTTCGTGGAGTTGCTCGGGGTCGTTACCGCCAGCCAACAGCTGCGCGCGGGGATCGGCCGCGAGCGCGCCTCGAATTTCTTTAAAGTTATCGAGGCCCGTGCCGAGAATTACGAATGTAAGTGGCTGGGTCATTTTTTCAGTATCAAAACTACAGTTGAAGTCTTTTAGAGATTCGCTGGAATCAAACCGGCGCTCTCGGCGGTCAAGGTTGTGGAATAGCTCGGCATCGTGATCGAGGTGCTGACAATCGGAACCACAAACTGGAATTGGTAATTACTAATGCTCACTGTTGCCGTGCCGCCACTCAAACCAAAACCCGAGTAAGTGACGTTGACGTTCGAGGTCGTCAGATTGTCGACCAATGGAGTGGAGCCACCGGCCGGGTCTCCGTAGACCACCACGTTCTTGACTGCGGCAGAGTCACCGGCCGTATTCACTACAGCATAGCGTGCGCCGCGCCGGGCTGCATCGGAGAGTGCGTTATGGACCCACAAGGCTCGGCCAAACTCGACCACGGCGAACATCACGGTCAAGAAAACGGTCGCGCCGATAGCGAACTCAACTAACGTTGAACCGCGTTCACTTCGCTTATTTTTCCGGTTGCTTCCCATGCTCTTTTTGACCTTTATATCGGCGGTTGAGTAAGCAAGTAGCGCATCGTCACGCTTGGTTTCAGGTCCACGTTCAATGACAGAGACGGTACTTTGATTAGCGCCCCCAGATCGAAAAGCGGCTGATGCTTGAAACTAGTTATTGCGACGCTGACCGTTTGAGGTAGAACGGGTACTCCACCTTGCCGCGCTATCGTTACGTTTGCGGTAGTCATGCCGGGCAATATTGGTGAACCAGTGCCTGCTGAGTTTCCGTACACCACAATATTTTTCGCCTTGCCGTCCTCGGTGGAGTTAACCGCGGCCGTCGCAAGGTAGCGAGCTGCTGCTCTCGACGCTTTCGCCAGCGTGGTGTACTCGTAAAAATACCTGCCAAACTCGGCCGTAGCTGCGAACAGGATAACGAAAATCGGAATGACGATGGCGAGTTCAACGAGTTGCATGCCGCGCTCATCCTGGCTGAGGCGGTTGATCCTAAAAACTCGCCGCAGGCGTCTCAGAGCTCGTATCTTTCGTAATCGTGAATGCATTGCTCGCTACCTTATTTGTAAAGAACCGGAGTGGCCATCAGATTGTTCGCCGGCCCACCGTTGGGATCGTAACCACCCTTACCGGCAACGACGATGTCGTTGATGTACTCCGCTTGAATGTCGCCCCCGTTGCCGCTGCCAACAGAAGACTGCAGGAAGAATTGACCGAAGCGGTTGAACTTGACCTCATTTCTTCCCTGGTCATATTCCGCCAGCTTTACAATCGGAATGATCACAACTCGACGTCCCGGAATACCGGTATGCGAAGGAGATTGCATTGGAGTCCCCGCACGATATTGGGCGTAGGTGATATCCTCTTTTATGTTGGTGTCCGGCGGCATATCCGTCGGATTGACTTGCGAAGTTTGATAATCATCGAAGCGCGTATTGACTCCCTGCCTCACTGGACCTGAAGTCAGACCAGTTTTTGTGTCAACTGCATAGACCGCGCCCGCCTCGGCACAAAGATCGACGCCGCTCGCCAAACCAACGCGCACATCCGTGCCACCCGGACCGGCGACCGCGAGAATCTGGTAGTTTCCCGGCGAGATCTTATTTCCTGAACCGGCGCGTATCGTGTAGGTCTGACCCGGAACCATCGGCACGTCATAGTCAATCACTGACACCGGAATCCAATTGCAAAAGACATTGATTGGCACCGAGTAACCCGCCGTGGCCGTGGCTGTCAGATTCTTACTGCTCCCCAGTACGCTGACTGCGAAGGAAACCGGAATCGCGGATGCCGGCGTTGTTACTTGAATGAACCTGACGTCGTGTGGATCCGTTTGCGCCGAAGCCTCGCTGATGTACGGACCACCCAGGTTCTTCCCGAAGAGGATGTTCGCTCGCGGGAACGAGACATTCTGCTGATTGAAGTTGTAATTGTTCATTATCTGGACGGCGCGATCGGTGGCTTGCGTGATTCCAGTCGGTGTCGAGTTGAGACCGGAAACGCCTGCTAGCGCTGCGGCATCGGCTGCATTTTGCAATTCCGTTTTCGCCAGATAGAAGCGACTGATATCAACGCCCAAACCAACTGCCAGGAGTACTGAAAGCATTCCCAGCGCTGAAATGGCGAGAATAGAACCGCGTTCACTGTTCCTGTTTTTTCTTTTGGCTAGTCTGTTCATTTCTTACCTCCTGCTCTAACGATTGTTGATACCGCTTCTAACGCTTGGGAGGTTCAGGGCTGGTCGCCAAATTGAGTTTGGCTACCGGAATGTTTGGGTTGACACTGCCGCTGGGATTTGCGGTCTTTGTCGTCACGTCCCCAGTCGCTTCGGTTTTCGCTTTCGGCTCGACCGCCTTGGAAATCTCGGGACCCTGGGGCGTTGCAGCCGGCGCTGGTTCATTATTCTGTCCGCTGATCGAGAACCCGCTCCGACCTTGAATTCCTTCGCCCTTTGGTTCCAAACCGAGCGGCGAACCTTTCTTCAAACCATCGATGCCGCGCATCTGTGGAATATCGTCACGATTCACAGGTTTCACCAACACTGCCGTAACAATGAACACCAGTTCGGTTTCTTGTTTTTCGAACGACTTCGACTTGAAGAGAGAACCCAACACCGGCACGTCACTGAGGACAGGTACGCGGGAGAGCGATTGCTTTTCGTTGTTATCAAGCAGACCGGCAAGTGCGAATGACTGTCCATCGCGAAGCTCGACGCCGGTCTTTGCGCGCCGCGTGCGTAGACCCGGAATGACGAAGCCGGCAAACTTGACGCCGTTCGCGAAATCGATGGTAGACACTTCCGGCTCCATTTCTAGACGGATATGATCTTCGTCGAGAATTGTGGGCTTGAAATTTAGGCGTACGCCGTATTCTTTGAACACGATCGTGACGGTGGGCTTATCGACAGTCCCTGTGACAACAGGAATCGGAAACTCACCGCCTGCCAGAAAGCTGGCTTCCTGTCCGTCCATCGCTATGAGATTTGGCTCCGCCAGGGCGCGCAGCGCACCTTGGGTTTGAAGCGCATGGAATATCGCGAGGGGGTTAGTTCCCAACAGAAACAAATTAAGCGGATTCGAAACGTTCCCGCGCAGCAAGTCACTCGAGATACTGGAGAGAGTGCTGGTGCCATTTCCCGTTTGAGTTCCCAGAACGGAGCCGCCGACAGAGCCCTGCAATCCAAAGGATGTTCCCATGTCTTTCAGACGGTTTCTGCTCACTTCGGCTACGCGAACCTGAAGTTGCACCTGAGACATATTCTTTACCGGCGATGCCAGCATGTTCACTGTCTTAAAGCCCGCGGCCTGAATCACACTGTCTACCTGAGCTGAAGTCTGAGGATCTTTAACGTTGCCCGAGATGACTACTGAACCATTTGCCTGGCTTAGGCGAATGTCGTCTTTCGGAAACAGCGCGCGAATCTGCGAATCGATCAGCGAAAGATTG
>JBDUDV010000108.1:0-11103 GCA_040002755.1 Acidobacteriota bacterium
CGACCGGCGAACTCGGAGTTGCCGTTCAGTCACACTGGTTTTCAGTCGGCTCGATCGTGCCATGGGCCGAGGCGGGTGTAGGCGCGGTAGCGACGCAATCGTTCGTGGATCCAAGTTACGGAAAGCTCGGTTTGGAGCTGATGCGCACCGGAAAAAGCGGCCCCGAGGCGCTGCGATCGCTCATTGCAGGTGACGACGGCCGCGAGGTAAGGCAGGTGGCAATGATTGACGCCCAAGGACGCGTCGACGCGTGGACCGGCAAGAATGATATCTACGCCGCCGGGCATTTTGTCGGCAAGGATTTCTCGGTGCAGGCAAATCTGATGGCCAACGACAAAGTCTGGCCAGCGATGGCCCAGGCTTTTGAAAACACCAAAGGCGACCTGGCGGATCGCATGCTTGCCGCCCTGGACGCTGCGCAAGCTGTCGGCGGCGACATACGCGGCCGCCAATCTGCAGCGCTGATCGTTGTCACGGGAAAACCTACAGGCCAAGCCTGGAAAGATCGACTCTTTGACTTGCGGGTGGACGATAGTTCCCAACCATTGCTGGAGCTGCGCCGGCTGGTAACTCTGCAGCGTGCTTACAATCACATGAATGCCGGCGATCTTGCCGTTGAAAAGAAGAACAATGAAGGCGCCTTGCGCGAGTATGGCGCGGCCGAGAAACTGGTTCCCGATAACGCCGAGATGATCTACTGGCACGCAGTTGCTTTGGTAAACATGGGACGTGTGGATGAGTCGCTGCCTCTGTTTCGCAAAGTATTTGCGATGGACAAGAACTGGGCAATTCTGACGCCGCGTTTGCCTAAGTCAGGACTACTGCCCGACGATTCGAAGGTGATCGAGAAGATTCTTGCCGTTGTCCCTAAGAGCTGATTACAAACATCCACAGATTACCCAGATTACACAGACTCGAAAAGCGATTTTGCGAGCTTTGTAGTTTCTCTCTTCCAATCGGCGAAATCTGTGCAATCTGCGGATCGCTTCCCGTACTTACGCCGCACTCGCGGTCGGGCTTAGCCACTCCTTCTGCTATCCTTTACACTTTCCGCATGCCTGATTCAAATGCAAATCTGAAGGAACAGGTGCGCGCTTTTTGGCAGGCAAATCCCTGCGGGGTGAAGTTTGCCGAAGTGGCACCCGGGACACGCCAGTTCTACGAACTAGTAGAGGCGCATCGTTACACCAAAGAATGGCACATTCCTGTAGCTGCCGATTTCGCCGGTACCCACGGTCTGAAGGTCCTGGAAATTGGCTGCGGACTTGGAACGGACGGCGCGCAATTTGCCGAAGCGGGAGCGAATTATACTGGCGTGGATCTCACCGAGGCGGCGGTGGAACTAGCTCGCCAGCGGTTTGAGTTATTTGATCTTCCCGGGAAGTTTCAGACCGCCGACGCTGAAAACCTGGAGTTTGCCGACGATAGTTTCGATCTGGTCTACTCGCACGGCGTTTTGCATCACACCCCAGAGACCGCAAAGGCGATACAGGAGATTCATCGCGTGTTGCGCCCGCGCGGACGCGCCGTAGTTATGTTGTACCATCGCGGTTCGTACAACTATCGCGTTAACATTTCTCTGCTGCGACGGGTCGGCGCACAACTGTTAAGGTGGGAGCCAGGAATTAAGCTGGTTAACAAGATCACAGGCGAGCCAACGGAGTCGCTGCGCGAGCACGCTAGACTTCTAAAGACGGAAAAGGGGTCTTACTTGAAGCCGGATGAGTTTCTTAGCCAGAACACTGACGGCGCCGGAAACCCGCTCGCGCGAGTCTATTCCAGGAGCGAGGCGCGCGATCTATTCAAAGATTTCTCGGCAGTCACCTTGAAGACCCATTTTCTGAACAAGCGTTGGCTGCCATTGATTGGCAGCGTGTTGCCGCGGTCTTTGGAGTCGCGACTGGCTTCGCGCTGGGGTTGGCATCTTTGGATCTATGCGACGAAGTAGATATTTTGGAGTGCGCCGGCAGTGCGAAGCGGCGACGGCGCTTTGTATATAGTGCTGGAAAAGCACAAGTGAATTATCCAACCGGTGTCGCGCTACGTTTGCCACCGCACTCCAAATTGGGCTTGGTTAAATGAAAAACATCTTAGTTACAGGTGGCGCCGGTTTTATCGGTTCGCAGCTTGTCGATCACTTGCTCGACGAAGGCTATGGCCACGTTTCTGTGGTCGATGATTTCAACGACTTTTACGATCCGGCAATCAAGCGGGCGAATGCCGCTCGACACGAGAAGGACTCCAACTATCGCTTGTTCGAGGCAGACATTCGCGACCAGACCGCACTGGAAAGAATCTTTGCCGCGAACAGCTTCGATTGCATCGTGCATCTGGCCGCGCGCGCGGGCGTGCGACCATCACTAGACCAGCCGTTGCTTTACGCTGAGACTAACATCAACGGCACGATGAATCTGCTGGAGCTGGCGCGCGGAAACGGCGTCAGGCAATTTGTTTTTGGTTCATCGTCATCAGTGTATGGCATCAACGCCAAGGTGCCGTTTAGTGAAGACGATCCGATTCGCCAGCCGATCTCTCCTTATGCGGCAACCAAGGCCGCCGGCGAGTTGCTCTGTCACACCTACACGCATCTTTACGGGATGCGCGCGGTTTGTTTGCGCTTCTTCACCGTCTATGGGCCACGCCAGCGACCTGATCTCGCGATACATAAATTCGCACGGTTGATTAGCGAGGGCAAACAAATCCCCGTTTTTGGAGATGGCACGTCGCGCCGCGACTACACGTTTATCGACGACATCATCGCGGGTGTGCGAGCGGCCATCGATTACCACAAGAGCGACTACGAAGTGATCAATCTCGGCGAATCACGGACAGTTGAGCTGCGGGAACTGATTTCGTTGATCCAAAAAGAATTGGGAACGACGGCGAAGATCGACCGCCAGCCCTTGCAGCCGGGCGACGTGCCGCAGACATTTGCTGATATCACGAAAGCTCGTCGCTTGCTTGGTTACGATCCGCAGACGCAGATTGAAGTCGGAATCAGGAAATTCGTTGAGTGGTTTAAGAAGAACACCGAAGGGGTTGGATAATCCATCCCAGGGTACACTTTGGGTCGCGGGTTCTTTGATCCCAGGGTGGCGCGCGAAACACGCTTACCCTGGGCTATTATATTTCACGCTTACACCGTGAAAGCGGATGCACCAAGTGGCGATTACTGCCAAGACCATCAACGAACCGCTGCCGCGCGAGATGCAGCAACACACCTACGCGATCATGCGCCGCGTGGAGGAGGGCCATTGGTGGTTCGTCGGACGACGGCGAATCATCAGGAGTTTCCTCGAGCGACTTTTTCGAGAGATGAAAGCCGAGGGGCGAAACTCAGCGGCCAGGATTCTTGACGTCGGTTGCGGCACCGGCGCGAATCTCGGGATGTTATCCGAATTTGGTGCAGCCGAGGGCGTTGACGTTTCTGCTGAAGCGTTGTCATTTTGTCGGGCGCGCGGATTAGAAAACGTAAGACTGGGCGCGGCAGAAGCTTTACCTTACGACGACAACTCGTTTGATTTGGTGACTGGCCTCGATGTCGTAGAGCATCTGGATGATGATCTTGGCGGTTTGAAAGAGATGCGACGAGTACTGCGTTGCAACGGGCGGGCACTCGTGTTTGTGCCCGCGTTTATGTTCCTTTGGGGGGTTCAGGACGACATAAGTAATCACCGGCGGCGCTACACGATGAATAGTCTAAAGCGCGAAGTGACGGCCGCGGGATTCGCAGTTGAGCGCGCAACCTATGTGAATCTCAGCTTCTTTGCGCCGATACTTCTCGGTCGACTCTTCATGCGAGCGACAGGCATACGCCCGGAGTCGGAGAATAATATTACGATTGGTTTTCTAAACGGCGTGCTGGGACAACTTTTTGCTGCCGAACGTGGCCCGTTGCGCTACCTGAATTTTCCTTTTGGAGTCTCAATTATCTGTGTCGCGCGAAGGATAGAGTAGGGCAGGCATGCCAGCCGGCCCCAGTTTGTTAATGCTAATGAAAATCTACGAAGAAGAGACTTTAGAAAACGCGCAGAACGCAGCCAACCGCAATTGGAAGCCCGAGGTGTCCGTCTTTCTTCCCGTCTATAACGAAGAACCGAATTTGCGCCCGCTGCACGCAAAGCTCGACGCGGCATTGCAGGTCCTGGGACGAACATCGGAAATCATTTACGTCGACGATGGTTCGACGGACGGCAGTTTGAATGTCCTGCGCGAACTGGCCCGGCTCGATGATCGCGTTCGGGTAGTGGCGCTGCGGCGCAACTATGGTCAGACCGCCGCAATGGCCGCAGGCATCGACGCGGCCTCCGGCGAAGTCTTGATTCCGATGGATGCCGATATGCAAAACGATCCGGCGGACATCGTGAGGTTGCTCGAGAAACTTGAAGAAGGCTACGACGTTGTCTCCGGCTGGCGCAAGAACCGCCAGGACAGACTCGTGACCCGAAAGATTCCTTCGATGCTGGCGAATCGCTTGATTTCCTGGATTGGCGGCGTACCACTGCATGACTACGGTTGTTCGTTGAAGGCCTATCGGCGAGAGTCGATCGAAGATGTCAAACTTTACGGCGAGATGCACCGCTTCATTCCCATCTATGCTTCGTGGGCGGGCGCGCACGTGGCGGAAATCCCCGTGGAGCATCACGCGCGGACGATGGGTAAGTCGAAGTACGGACTGTCGCGGACGGTTAAAGTTATTTTCGATCTGGTCACGATCAAGTTCATGGCTTCTTATCAAACCAAGCCACTCTATCTTTTTGGCGGCGCCGGATTGTTGACCTTTGCTGTCTCCTTTCTGTCCGCCCTGCTGGCTTTTGTGATGAAGTTTCTGAGTTGGCCGCACCACGCCGACTTTGTGCAAACACCTTTGCCGATCATCGCGCTGGTAACGCTAGTGCTGGGAGTGCAACTCTTCCTGATGGGCCTGCTTGCCGAGATGATGGTGCGTACGTATCACGAGTCGCAGGCGAAATCGATCTATGCGGTGCGGGAACGAGTGGGATTCGAAGTCAATAAGTGAGAAATGAAAGGTGAAAAGAAAGAGGGAGAGGGAGAGGATTTTACTCTTCACCTGTGACTTGCCACTTTTCACCGCTGTTTTTTATGTGTGGAATAACCGGCTGGGCTAACCTTGACTCACGTACGCCGCCGCCTGATGGCGCGACGGATCTCTTGCACTCGATGTGTGAGCGCATGGTTCATCGCGGGCCGGATTCGGAAGGGCTATTGGTGCAAAACGGCGTGGGCTTGGGGATACGTCGTCTCGCGATCATCGATCTGGTGACCGGCGAACAGCCCGTCTACAACAAAGACAAAAGCATCGCCGTGGTCCTCAACGGCGAAATTTACAACTATCGTGAAGTCCGCCAGGACCTTGAAAAGCGCGGGCATTCGTTCAGAAGTCATTCCGACACCGAAGTGCTGCCGCATCTTTACGAAGAGTATGCGGACGACATGGTTCAGCATCTGAATGGAATGTTTGCGTTTGCTTTATGGGACGCAAGGCGGCGCCGGTTGCTGCTCGCGCGGGATCGTTTCGGCGAGAAGCCACTTTACTGGGGCGTCTTTGACAACACGTTGCTGTTTGCTTCGGAGCCGAAAGTGTTGTTGGCCCATCCGTCTGTCAAGACCTCGCTGAATCTTCAGGCGCTTCGCCAGTATCTTTCGTTCGACTACGTGCCGGCCCCGCTCACGATCTACCAAGGTATAAGCAAACTGCCGGCGGGTCACACGCTGACCCTCGCGGACGGCAAAATTGAAACGCGCGCTTATTGGAGCCTGAGCTACCAAACCAAAGAACCAGTTCCAACTGAAACTGAAGCTGCGGAACACTTGCGGTCACTGCTCGCCGCTTCGGTTCGGATGCGCCTGGTTTCCGATGTGCCACTGGGAGTGTTGCTTTCCGGCGGCGTTGACTCATCGGCCGTCGCAGCGCTTGCAGTAGAGGCTTCGTCTGAGGCGGTGAAGACGTTTTCGATTTCGTTTGCGGAGTCGTCGTTTGACGAGTCGTCTTACGCGCGAGCGGTGGCAAAGTTTCTCGGCACTGATCACCATGAAGAACGTCTCAGCGCGAATCTCGCCGCGAACCTGGTTGAGGAAATTGGATCCTGGATGGATGAACCGTTCAGCGATCCGTCACTGGTGCCGACGTATCTGCTGTCTCGGTTTACGCGCAAGCATGTAACGGTCGCGCTGGGCGGCGACGGTGGCGACGAGCTTTTCGCGGGTTATCCGATGTATCGCGGGCATCGCTGGGCAGAGAATTACCTGAAGGTCCCCGCAGCTTTGCGCACCGGCATACTTGAACCACTGATAGGCTTGCTGCCGGTGAAGACCAAGAACCTCTCGTTCGACTACAAAGCAACTCGCTTTATCAGCGGCACCAAATACGATCGAGTCGCACGCCATCATGTTTGGTTTGGTTCGTTTAATCCGGCCGAACAGGAAGCGGTTTTGACTTCGGAGGTGCTTCGTAATACCGACGCTGACATTTATCGCGATGCGCGCCGGATGATCGCTGAGTGTGATTCGGTGGATGTGGTGGAGCAAATGCAGAGTCTCGATACGCGGCTTTACCTGGCGGAAGATATCCTGACGAAAGTTGATCGCGCCAGCATGGCTGTATCACTGGAAGTGCGCGCGCCCTTTCTCGATCCGCGAGTGGCAGAGTTTGCCGCTTCGTTACCACCGAACTACAAACTGCGAGGTCGCAAGACAAAGTACGTTTTGAAACGCGCCATCGAGGATTCGCTGCCGCCCTTTGTGACTCGACGCGGCAAGAAAGGTTTTGGTGTGCCGGTAGCAGAGTGGCTGAAGGGGAAACTGCGTCCGCTGGCGCGCGATCTGCTATCACCTGAACGGGTGCGCCGCGCTGGTGTTTTCAATCCCAATTACGTTACCAAACTGCAGGACGAGCACGAGCGCGGTGTGGCGAATCATCGGAAGCTTCTTTGGACGTTGCTGATGTTTGAACTTTGGCACGAGAGCTTTATCGAAACACCGCTGCGGATTGAAACGTCAGTAAGCACTGGGCGGTGAGCAGTGGGCAGTGAGCAAGCGAAAATATTTTTGGGCGGGCATTGCCCGCCATTTTTATGAACGAGCAAAGCATTGAACAATCGTACAGCGATCTGCTCGCATGGTGTCGCGAGCGAGATTTTGCCGGTCATGATCCATTCGATGCTCTGAATAGCCGCGTTTTTCAGTCAACTCCTTTTAATCGTTCCCGCGCAGCGCGACTAATTTGGACCCAGGCGCTCAAACGTTCTCCCCTAAACCTGCGCCAGCTCGCGCTCGTGCCGCCGCAGAAGAATTCAAAAGGACTAGCTCTCTTCGCGCTCGCAGCACTCGCAAACTACCGGCGGGTGAAAACGATCGAAGCTGAAACGGATGCCCGCGCGCGACTCGACGAGCTGTCGCAAGCGCGAATCGATGGCTACAGCGGGGCTGCCTGGGGTTATAACTTCGCCTGGCAAAGCCGCAACTTCTTTGCGCCTCAAGGTACCCCAATGATCGTGCCAACGGCTTTTGCAGCGCGCGCCTTTATCGAAGCGCACCAGGCCTTCGCTGACGATAGTTATCTACAAATAGCGCGCAGCAGTTGCGACTTCATTCTCGACGACCTCAAGCGAACCGTTGATGCTGCCGATGAAGTCTGTTTTAGTTACTCGCCGTCGGACAGCACCCAGATTTTCAATGCCAGTTTGCTTGCGGCAGAAACCCTGGCTACCGTTGGGTCGCTGACTGGAGATATGGAGTTTTGTAGTCTGGCGTTGAATGCCGCGCGCTATGTTGTTCGACGGCAGCGTGACGACGGCTCGTGGGCTTACGGCGCGGAGGCGTCGCAGCAGTGGGTAGATAGTTTCCACACCGCGTACGTTTTGCTCTCGCTCCGGAGAATTGCGAAGGTTTGCGTTGGCGCCAGCGAAGAAATCAAGCCGGCATTGCAGGCTGGCTATCAGTTCTGGCGGGAGCGCTTCTTTCTTGCGGACGGCTGGCCGAAATACTACCATGACGGCCTTTATCCGGCAGATGCGCACGCGGCCGCTACGGCAATCATTACATTCCTGGAGTTGCGCGAATTGGATAGCGGTGCACGGCCGTTAGCGGAAACGATTGCCGCCTGGACGATTCGCAACCTGGCCGACGGCCGCGGATTTTTTTATTATCAACGCCGGCGCTTCTACACAGTTCACACGCCGTATATGCGTTGGACGCAAGGCTGGATGCTTTACGCGTTAGCACGTTTGCTTGAAGAGAGGTAGGACAGGCATTCTTGCCTGTCATTTTATCAGTGGGGGACCGATAAGAATGTCTGTCCTACCAGAGAAACCCAATGCCGATCGCTTCAGATGTGTCGTTAGGTAAGGACGTGCAGATTTTCCATCCCGAGCTGGTGAACCTTTACGATTGTACCATCGGCAACGGAACGAAGATCGGAGCTTTTGTTGAGATCCAGAAAAATGCTGCGGTTGGCGCGCGCTGTAAGATTTCGTCACACACTTTTATTTGCGAGGGCGTAACGATTGAAGATGAAGTCTTCGTCGGGCATGGAGTGATGTTCACCAATGATCCCTATCCGCGCGCGGTGAACGATGATGGCAGTCTGCAAACGGAAGCGGATTGGGCCGTGGTGGCAACGCGTGTGAAGCGGCGGGCGTCAATTGGGAGCAACGCGACAATTATGGCTGGCGTGACAATCGGCGAGTCGGCTCTGGTAGGTGCGGGAGCCGTGGTGATCTGCGATGTAGCTGACTATGCGATCGTCGCGGGTGTTCCGGCGCGGAAAATCGGTGACGTGCGCGAGCGCAAAAATGGGAAGAACCCGAATAGCAAGCAAGATTACGCATGATCAAAGTTGGAGTTATCGGCTACGGCTACTGGGGCCCCAACCTGGTGCGCAACTTCATGGAGGCGCCGGGGTCGACCGTCGTCTCAGTTTGCGACCTGCGTCCGGAAAGATTGGGAACGCTCAAGGCTCGTTATCCGACGATTAAGACGGTTAACAATTCCTGCGAATTGTTTGCGGACGCGGCCATCGACGCGATTGTGGTTGCCACGCCGGTGTCATCGCATTTTGAGTTGGGGATGGCGGCGCTCAAGGCTGACAAGCATGTGCTGATCGAGAAACCGATAGCCGCAAACTCGGAGCAGGCGGTCCAGTTGATCGAAGAGGCCGCGCGTCGCCAGCGCGTGTTGATGGTCGATCACACCTTCGTCTACACCAGTGCCGTGCGAAAGATTCGCGAGCTCATCACGCAGAACGCGCTCGGTGACATTTACTACTACGACGCGGTGCGCGTGAACCTCGGGCTCTTCCAACACGACGTGAACGTGATTTGGGACCTGGCAATTCACGACCTTTCGATCATGGATTATGTGCTGCCGACCAAGGCAACGGCCGTCTCTGCCACCGGCATTAGCCATATTTCCGGTCAACCTGAAAACGTCGCCTACATCACGCTCTTCTTCCCAAATCCGCAGATTGCGCACGTCCACGTCAACTGGCTCACGCCCGTGAAGGTAAGGCACACGCTTATCGGTGGTAGCGAGAAGATGATCCTGTACGATGATTTGGAGCCGAGCGAGAAGGTGAAGATCTATGATAAGGGTGTAACGGTGTCGCAAAGCCCGGAAGCAGTTTATGAGATGCTCGTCAGTTATCGTTCCGGCGATATGTGGGCGCCGCGACTGGATGCGACCGAAGCGTTACAAACTGAAGCGCAGCACTTCATTGATTGCATTGAGAACAACAAGCGACCTGAGACTGACGGTGAGGCAGGGTTAAGGCTGGTAAAGATCGTAGAGGCGGCGGAAAAATCGCTGCAGGCTCGCGGCCAACTTGTCGAGATCAACTAATTTGGAGTGCAGAGACTTGTCGCCGCTTTGGTCCGGCACTCCGAAGAGGGCGCACTAAAACTAAACAAATGATTCCCTTAGTAGATCTTAAAGCGCAGTACGAAAGTATCAGGAGCGAAATTGATGGAGCTATCGCCGAGGTACTTGATACTACTCAGTTCATTTTGGGGCCGAAGGTCTACGCCTTTGAAGCGGATTTCGCGGCCTACTGTCAGTCGCGTTTTGCGTTTGGAGTAAACTCCGGAACCAGTGCGTTGCATCTGGCCCTGTTGGCCGCCGGTGTCGGTCCGGGTGACGAAGTTATTACAGTCAGTTACACCTTCGTCGCGACTGTCGCGGGAATCCTGTACACGGGAGCTAAGCCGGTTTTCGTCGATATCGATCCGCTCACTTGCAACATCGATCCGTCCAGGATTGAAGCGGCAATCACACCAAAGACGAAAGTGATCATGCCGGTGCACCTTTACGGAACCTGCGCGGACATGGATCCGATCCTCGAAATCGCGCGGCGTCACAATCTGATTGTGATCGAAGACGCGGCCCAGGCTGTGGCTGCGGAATACAAGGGACGACGCGCCGGTAGTATGGGCGACCTGGCATGTTTTAGTTTCTATCCGGGAAAGAACCTTGGCGCTTACGGTGAGGCGGGCGCTATTGTCACCAGCAACGAAAAATACGTCGAGCTCATTAAGCAACTGCGCGATCAGGGCCAGAGCGCTAAATATTTGCACGAGCGCGTTGGTTACAATTTCCGCATGGAGGCGATTCAGGGGGCGGTGCTTGGTGTGAAACTCAAGTATCTCGACGCCTGGACCACGGCACGACGTCAACACGCGAAGGCGTATTCGCGAGAGCTCGCAGATTCAGGATTACGTCTACTTGTCGAACCGGCCGCCTGTAAATCCGTCTATCATATTTTTCCGCTGTTTACGGAGCAGCGCGATGAGCTGCGCGAACATCTCCATGCGGACGGGATTAGTAGTGGCATTCACTATCCAATCCCGGTTCACAGGCAACGTGGCTTCAGTAATCTCGGATTCAATGAAGGCGACTTGCCGCAGACCGAGCAGGTTTGCCGTGAAGTGATGTCCTTGCCGATGTATCCCGAGCTCACGGATGAAACCGTCTTGAAGATCGCGGAATCGGTGCGTCAGTTCTGCCGGCAGTCAGTTGCAGTTCATTCTTAGCCTGGCGTTGTTCACTTGCCAATCTGCTAATGCGAATCTGGATCGATCTGGCAAACTC
>JBDUDV010000109.1:0-10975 GCA_040002755.1 Acidobacteriota bacterium
GGCTGATCGAAAAACTCAAGCTCGAAGGTTACTTCCTGATCGTTTGGGACATCGTCGAATTTTGTAAGCGCCAGGGAATTCTGATTCAGGGCCGCGGCTCGGCGGCCAACAGTGCCGTCTGCTACAGCCTGGGCATAACGGCGGTCGATCCCGTCGGCATGGAGTTGTTATTTGAACGCTTTCTATCTGAAGAACGCGGCGAGTGGCCGGACATAGATCTCGATTTGCCGAGCGGCGACAAGCGGGAGCGCGCGATTCAATATGTTTACGAACGCTACGGAAAACTCGGTGCCGCGATGACCGCTAACGTGATCACTTATCGTGGCCGCTCGGCGGCGCGCGAAGTTGGCAAAGCGCTCGACTTTGATGACGACACACTCGGCCGGCTTGCCGGACTGGTGCATACCTGGGAATGGAAAGATCCCAAGGATTCAACTGTGCGACAGTTTCGCGATGCCGGACTCGATTTAAGAAACCCACGAATCAAAAAATTCTTTGAACTCTACGAGCGCGTGCAGGATCTGCCGCGACATCTGGGCCAACACTCCGGCGGCATGGTCATTTGCCAGGGACAACTCAACTCCGTGGTGCCGCTTGAGCCCGCGGCGATGCCGGGCCGCGTCGTGGTCCAATGGGACAAAGAAGACTGTGCCGATCTGGGACTAATCAAAGTTGATCTGCTGGGACTGGGAATGATGGCGGCGTTGGAAGATTCGATTCAGCTGATTCGCGACGCTTACCATGAAGAAGTTGATCTGGCCCATCTGCCGCAGGATGACCCGAAAGTTTATGCGGCCCTACAAAAAGCCGACACGATTGGATTGTTTCAGGTCGAGAGTCGCGCGCAGATGTCGTGTCTGCCGCGACTGCGGCCGGCAAAGTTTTACGACATCGTGGTGCAGGTGGCAATCATCCGCCCGGGCCCGATCGTCGGCAACATGGTCCATCCTTATTTGAAACGGCGGCAGCGCCGCGAAGCAGTGACCTATGCGCATCCTCTGCTCGAGCCGGTATTGAAACGTACGCTCGGCGTTCCTTTGTTTCAGGAACAGTTGTTGAAGATGGCGATGATCTGCGCGGACTTTTCCGGCGGTGAAGCAGAGGAACTCAGGCGCGCTTTTGGGTTTAAACGTTCGGAAGCGCGTATGAAGGAGATAGAAGTGAAGCTGCGTCGCGGCATGGCGCGCAATGGTCTCCCACAAAAGTCGCAAGCGGAGATCGTGCAGGCGATCACTTCGTTTGCGCTCTATGGTTTCCCTGAGTCACACGCGGCGAGCTTCGCTTTGATTGCTTACGCCAGCGCCTACTTGAAGTGTCATTATCTCGCCGCGTTCACAGCAGCACTGCTTAACAATCAACCAATGGGTTTCTATCAACCTTTCACCCTCGTCAAGGATGCGCAGCGACATGGACTGACGGTCAGGCCGGTGGATGTAACGCGATCGGATTGGTTGTGCACGATTGAAAACGAAAGGGGGAAAGGGAAAGAGGGGAAAGGGGAACGGGGGGAAGATCTAGTTTTGCGTCTCGGGTTGCGGTATGTAAAAGGCCTGAGTGAACAATCAGGGAAGGCGATTGAGCGCGAACGTCAGAAACGGGCCTTTCTGAGCATCGATGATTTGCAGAATCGTATGCCGGAGTTGCGCAAAGACGAACTGCGGAAACTGGCAGCGGTGGGCGCGTTGAATTTCATTCAAGCCGAAAAAAGTGTCAAGTCTCATGTCTCAAGTCTCAATCAATCTAAACCTGAGACTTTGGACTTGAGACTTGAGACGGGCGTTCATCGCCGCGACGCGCTTTGGCAGGTTGAGCGAGTAGCGCGACCGGCGGGCGAACTCTACGAAGAACTCCATGAAGCGGATGGCAATTCGCCGCTCACTCCCATGACGCGGCCGGAGCGGATGGAGGCAGACTTTCGTGGCACCGGCTTAACGATTGGGCGGCATCCGGTTGCTTATCATCGCGCGGAGTTGAATAAGCTGGGGGCTTGTCGCGCCCTCGACATGCAACAGATGCGCGATGGCAGCTTGATCAGTGTGGCTGGCTGGGTAATTGTCCGGCAACGTCCCGGCACCGCCAAAGGATTTGTGTTTTTAACTTTGGAAGACGAGACGGGCGTGGCCAACGTAATCATCACGCCGCAGTTGTTTGATAAATATCGCTCAGTAATAGTTGACCACCCGTTTCTGCTGATCTCCGGCAAACTGCAAAATCAGGACAACGTGTTTTCGGTAAAAGCGAAAAGCATTCGCGCGCTGTCGTTCAAGCTAACTGCCGCGCCCTCGCATGACTTTCACTGACGCCAGTTTCGCAATTTTCGAGAAGCATAAACCGGCAAAAAGGAGTAATGTCACGCAGCCTCGAACAGCGGTTTGTTACGCGTAACCTTTGAAGTCTTTCAAACGGCCCCCAACTAAGGAGACGACCACATGAAAATCAAATATCCTGCAGTGCTCGTAGCCACGCTAATCCACTTCTTTCTCGGCGGACTCTGGTTTTCGCCGCTCCTCTTTGGCAACAGGTTCATCCAGACGATTGGCTGGTCGCCGGCAAAGGTTGCGGAAATCAGCAGCCAAAGTCACACGAAAGAACTAGTCATTGCCTTTATCACATCGGCGGTGCTGGTTTACATCCTGGCGCACTTTGTTCAGTACATCGGAGCGAAAGGGATAGCCGGCGGAATACAGACTGGCTTCTGGCTTTGGCTCGGCTTTGTTGTGACGACGCAACTGGCGACCGTTATCTTCGAACAACGACCGCTCGGGCTCTATCTGCTCAATGTTGGATATCAGTTGGTTGGATGTTTGATCTGCGGCGCGCTTCTCGCAGTATGGAGACCGAGCGACGCGACTGATGCTGTGGCGCAGGCAGCCTGAATTCTTATGTAGGCCTGCACTCCGGCCTGTCCTTCCAATAGTCAGCGACATGCGAGAAAGAGGGCAGGCAGGAATGCCGGTCCTACCTCAACTCGCAAAACTTCCTTGCAAGCGTCTGAGAAATAAGTAAACTTCGTTTTGAAATGTCGAAGTCGATCATCGGCGATCAGGTTTGGGCCGAGATGACCGAGGGCCAGAAGGTTGAAGCTGTCTGTGCGGGCCACGCGACACTGAAGCAGATGAGTGAAGGCTTGCTTGACGGTTCGGATCAACTGCGCGATGCGTGCCATCAGTGTTTGACTGAGACTAGCCCATCATTTGAGAACCTGCCGCTCGACCCCGACGAGAATGACAAGCTTGAGCCACTAGCGAACACTACATCGCAATTCGAATTTCCGCGGCGCCAGGTAAGTAGAACTCGACTTGCGCCCGAAACGTACAAACAGCGCTTTGGTCTGCCCGAGGGGTTTTTGCCGCGACTGCAACGCTATGGCCGCAGCGTTCTGCTTGAGTTGAATATCTACCGGCTGCCGAATGGGCAGGAATTCATTCCCACTCGCCCAAGAGGCACATTGGGCGTCAGTCGTCACCTATATGCACTCCTGACTGCGGACCAATATCTGAAGGGCGAGCGCGGCTCAGTGTATGTCCGCACTGACGGAAAGATTTTCGACTATAGTGTTGATACCAGAATTCCCCTGGGGGAAATCTTCGATACGGGATACACGATTGCCGATCTTGAGCGCACCGGTCGCTATGCACCTGAGCCGCGGCGGCTGAGGAAGAAGCGGGCGCCGGTAAAAGTTAAGCGCGCCGCAGCGGCCGGTTGATGGAACGAAAGTGTTTCGGTTAGCACGGTAAGGGAGTCCTGAAGACAAGGGGGTGCTGATGTTTCGTAAACTGAAGTCGGGCGAGTACCGGCTTTACTCCAGGAAAAAAGATCCGGAGACCGGTAAGCGCAAAAACCTCGGCACATTTAAGACGCGCGCTGCAGCTGAGAAACACGAACAAGCGGTTCAATATTTCAAGCGACATTAAACTCGGGGAGCACGCATGGGTGAAAACGATTCAGATAACTCGCCACGTTTCGATCAGCGACCGTGGGGATCTTTCACGATACTCGATGAGGCGGACGGTTTTAAAGTCAAAAGAATTGAAGTGTTGCCCGGCAAGCGTTTGAGTTATCAGAAACATGCGCAGCGCGCCGAGCATTGGGTTGTTGTGCAGGGAACTGCCAAAGTCACGCTCGACGATCGCGAGATTATTGTCGAGGCGGGCGAGGCAATCGACATTGCGATCGGCGCGGCGCATCGAGTGGAGAATCCGGGTGGCGAGACGCTCGTCTTTATTGAAGTACAGCGCGGCGGTTATCTTGGCGAGGATGACATTGTGCGTTTGCAGGATGATTTCGGACGGGCGAAATGAAAAGTGATGAGTGACTCTCATTCACACCTGGCTTCAGCCGGGTGTTTCTGGGGGCTCTCGAGATCGAAAACCGTTTAAACGGTTTCCCAGCTTCCTCCGCTTCTGCCACCTGGCTAAAGCAAGGTGTAGATGAGCAGAAGCTTTAGATTAATGAGCAACTCCGTTCCCGCGAATCTAGCCCACCTGAGAATCCGTTTGGCAAACAAAGACGATTGCGAACGCGTCACCAAATTAGTGTCGAGCGTGCTCGCTGAGTTTGGTCTAACGACTGAGCCGGATGGAATCGACGCCGATCTAAAAGACCTGGAAGCAAACTATGCGAGACGGGGTGGGTTGTTTGAAGTAATTGAAGACGGCCACGGAAATCTGCTTGGAAGCTTCGGTCTCTATCCCCTCAATAAGACAACGTGCGAACTACGGAAAATGTATTTCGTTCCGACCGCTCGTGGCTCAGGCTTAGGCAAATATATTTTGCAGCGCGCGATAGCGCAGGCAAGGGAGTTGGGCTTCAAACAAATGGTGCTCGAGACCTCCAGCAAACTCGTCGCCGCCAATCACCTCTACGCGAAGTTTGGTTTCGAGCCTGCAACTTCGGATCACCTCGCGTCGCGGGCTGACCAATTCTACAAGTTAGACTTGTAACTGCAGGTTTCGGGTTTTCCATTTATCGAAAACTTTCCCAAGACGTTCTGCGTTAGAATCAAGCAGCCGGACTATCTTATGGCGTGCAACGGCAAAGCGTAGCGGCGGCGGCGCTTTTGATTGGGCTCGAAACGGACAAGATCTAAACCCAATCCAAAACGCCGTCGCCGCTCCGCTCTGCCGACGCACTCCAAATCGAGAAGAACAATGCCAGACGCTGAAGGCTTGCCAACAACAATGGAGACTGCCGCGGTGGCCCCCGCTCCTGACCCGCAAAGTTTGTGGAGCGCTGTGCGCGAATCGTTGCGCGGCAGCCATCGCGATTACACCAGCGGCCCAATCGGTCGCTCGATAATCCTGCTCGCCATACCGATGGTGCTCGAGATGTGCATGGAGAGCATCTTCGCCGTCGTTGACATCAAGTGGGTCTCTTATCTTGGTCCGGACGCGATGGCGACGGTCGGGTTAACCGAGTCACTGATGACTTTGGTTTACGCCCTGGCTATTGGGTTGAGTATTGGCGCCATGGCCACCATCTCGCGGCGCATAGGCGAAAAGAACCCGGACGGCGCCGCGCGGGCAGCAGTACAAGCAATCGCGCTGGCTTTGATCATTTCCGCGATCATCGCGCTTATCGGCGCGCCCCTGGCCCCTAGATTGCTCGGCTTAATGGGTGCGTCTCCTTCGGTCATTGCTAAGGGGTCAAGCTTTACCAGGGTCATGTTGGCCTGCAACGCGTCTGTCGTTTTGCTTTTCATGATCAACGCGATCTTTCGCGGCGCGGGCGACGCGGCCATCGCGATGCGCGTTTTGTGGTTTGCAAATGCCATCAACATCCTGCTCGGCCCGTGCCTGATTTTTGGTTTAGGTCCCTTTCCAAAACTGGGGATTGTGGGCGCGGCGATCGCAACGAGCATCGGACGCGGCTCGGGGGCGGTTTATGCATTTAGCCGGCTGGTACGCACCGGAGGACGGTTTGATATCAAGCGTCACCATTTCCGACTCGAGCCGGCGATCATGGGACGCCTGATACGTTTGTCAGGCACTGGAACTCTTCAGGTGTTTATTGGGATGGCAAGTTGGATTGGTCTCGTTCGCACCATCTCGAGTTTTGGAACAAACGCGGTTGCTGGTTACATAATCGGCATTCGCGTAATCCTCTTTGCGTTGTTGCCTTCGTGGGGGATGTCTAACGCCGCGGCCACGATGGTGGGCCAGGCCCTGGGTGCGAAGAAACCGGAACGCGCCGAACGCGCCGTGTGGACCGCAGGCTTTTACAATCTCATCTTCCTTGGTTCGATAGGTCTCTTTTTCGTTCTCTTCGCGAGGCAGATCATTGGTCTGTTTACCACTGACCCAAACGTGGTTCCTTACGGTGTCGATTGCCTGCGCATCGTCGCTTACGGTTTTCTGTTTTACGCTTACGGCATGGTGTTGACCCAATCGTTCAATGGCGCCGGCGACACCTGGACTCCGACGATCATCAACCTGTTCGTGTTTTGGTTGTGGGAACTTCCACTTGCTTACGTGCTCGCGAAAGTTTTCGGCCTGGGACCACGCGGCGTCTTCCTGGCCATCATGATTGCGTTTTCAACGCTGGCGATCGTGAGTGCGCTCGTTTTTCGCCGCGGGAATTGGAAACGTCACACCGTCTGAAGCGCGCGGCTAAGGGCAACCGGAGAATTACCCAGGCACCCGGCACGACGTATCATGGAAAAACTGTTAAGGTCTACTTTTTTCTTTGCGGCCTCGGCGCTTTGTCCGTTAGGTTTTTGCGGCTGTTTATGAAACCGACGATCATGAAATTTGGCGGCACGTCAGTTGAGGGCGCTACCGCTTTCAAGAATGCGGCGGGCATCGTGTTCGATCGCAAGGCGCTGCGACCGGTCGTGGTGGTTTCCGCCATGGCTGGTTTTACCGACGCGTTAATCCAGAGCGTGCAACAATCGTTGACCGTGGGCGCGGATGCAGGCGCAGATTCATTGGAGAAGCATTTCGATCGTCACCTGCGCGTCATTGACGCACTGCTGGTCAGTGAAGCCGGACGGATGCTCCAGTTGATTGACCAAAGCCGCGTTGAGATTAAAGCGCTACTGAAGACCGCCGCCGCCGAAGTCGGTGATGATCGCAAACGCCGCAGGTTTTTTGCGGACGCAATAGTTTCTTATGGGGAACGGCTGTCGGCCGCGTTGCTCGCTGCAGTGTTGCTGGAGAACAAGGTCGTGAGCCGCGCCGTTGATGCACGTCGCTGCGTTATCACTGACGACGATCACGGTTGTGCGACGCCGCTGATGCCTGTAACTTTCGCCAAGACGCGCCAGGAATTAGAACCCTTAATTGAATCGTCGTGCGTTCCGGTGCTGGGCGGTTTTATCGGATCGACGTTGACTGGAGAGACGACAACCCTGGGCCGCGGCGGTTCGGACTATACTGCGGCGCTAATTGGCGCCGCGCTGGCAGCGAGCGAAATTCAAATCTGGACTGACGTCCCTGGCGTGCTGACAGCCGATCCGCGACTGGTCGCGCACGCTCGCACAGTTCCCCATTTGTCTTTCGAGGAAGCAGCCGAGTTGGCTTATTTCGGTGCCAAGGTGCTGCATCCGAAGACACTGCATCCCGCCATTGAACGCGACATCCCGGTGCGCATCTGCAACTCGCGCGCTCAGGAAGGCGGCAGCACGCTGGTGGTTGGCGAGTCGAAAAAATCACCGCAGACAGTGAAAGCCATTGCCCACAAGACGGGAGTGACAACCGTTCAGATCACCTCGACACGAATGCTTGGCGCCTACGGATTTCTGCGGGCTATTTTCGCAGTCTTCGCCGACCACAAGACTGCGGTTGACGTTGTGACAACTTCTGAAGTTAGCGTTTCACTGTCGCTTGATGACACTACTTCGCTTGCGGAGATTATTGCGGAGTTGGGAAAGCTTGGCTCAGTGACCATCGAAGAAAAGCGGGCGATTCTGTGCGTGGTTGGAGAAGGCCTGCGCACCACACCCGGAATTGCCGCGCGTATTTTTTCGACTATCAGCGACATTAATGTTTCGCTGATCTCGCAAGGCGCCTCGCGAATTAATCTGACCTTTGCAGTGGAGGAAGACCGCGTGCGCGAGACAGTAATGCGTCTTCATCGAGAGTTTTTTGAAGAGACTGAAAATCACCAGAGCGATGCAATCGCTGGAACGGCAGTCAGTGCCGCCCCGACACTTTCCTATTGAGGGCTTAGACTTTTTGGATGAGCACCGTATCAATTACCTGAATTACCGAGTATGTCCCTTCAATGTCACCATTCACGACGCGAGCTATTCCATTGATCAAGGGATGATGTTGATTATCCGGCATGACCGGGTGTTCATCACATTGGAATTCAGCCAGACTATCGTTAGCTGTTCGCAGCGACTTGGTGACATTCTTCTTTGCTCCTGCGCCATTGTCGGGAGCAAACATCTGATTGAAAGTTATCTTCCCCGGCAGTAGATGAGCCAACAGCAACTGACGCAATTGCTGCGGATCATTCGTCAACTTCGTGAAGTATTCAGGCGAGAGTTTAGCGAAAGCTTTGTTCGTGGGAGCCAGTATTGTGTAAGAGGCCTTTGGGTCTCGTAGCTCCTTCAGATCGGCCTTTATGAGCAGGCCGACAAGGGTACTAAAATTGTCAGGATCCTGGTTTAGCGCTTCTATAATACTACTCGTCGGCGGATGAAAGATTGGCCGAAACTCTTCGGCGGAAGTGAATATTGAAGTGGCGAGAATGATTGTAGCAACTGCTAGGATATGTTTCATACTTGGTTCTTATCTGTGAAAGGTGAATAGATGTGGACGAAAGTTAGTGCGAGCTACTTTATATGCTCATGTGTCGATTGGGTCAACTAATTTCAAGTGTAGTGAAATGAATCTATTTGAGTTAACCCGCAAACTGATCGACATCCCTTCCGTCACCGGCGATGAGAAGCCGGTCGGGATGTTTCTCAGGTCCCACCTCGAGGGGTTGGGTTATATCGTCAAACTGCAGGAGGTCGCTCCGGATCGCTTCAATGTGCTGGCCACGAGCGGCGCTTCGCCGCGTGTCGTACTCTCAACGCACATGGACACTGTGCCTCCGTTTATTCAGTCAAGTGAAGATGACGAGAAGATCTACGGACGGGGTGCCTGCGATGCGAAGGGGATTATTGCCGCGCAGATTGTCGCGGCCGAGCGCCTGCGCGGCGAAGGTATCGAGGAAATCGGTTTGCTGTTTACGGTTGATGAGGAGCAGGGAAGCGCAGGTGCGCAGGCTGCCAATGTAGATAAACCCGTTGGGGTCACCCGCTATCTGATCAATGGAGAACCGACGGACAATAAACTGGCGAGCGCGACTAAGGGATCACTAAGATTGAAGCTGCGCACAAGCGGGCGCGCTGCGCATTCGGCTTATCCGGAAGGAGGCGAGTCGGCGATTGAAAAACTGCTAGACGTTATCGAGAACATTCGCAAGAGCGAATGGCCGGTTAACGATCTGCTGGGTGAGACCACTTGCAACATCGGAGTAATCGGTGGCGGCACTCGCCCGAATGTTGTTCCCGACGAAGCGTTCGCCGATTTGCAGCTTCGCTTGGTGAGTACTGCAGAGCCGGTAAAAGAGATCATTGAAGCCGCGATCGCAGGACGGGCGGAGGTTGAATATTTGTCCGCGCATGAACCTGTGCACCTGGAAACAGTCGCAGGGATCGAACAGTGTGTGGTTCGTTTTACGACTGACATTCCTTATCTTTCAAACTGGGGGAAACCGCTGCTGCTGGGCCCCGGATCGATTTCAAACGCGCACACGGAACACGAGTTTGTTGGGAAGCAGGAACTCGCGCAGGCCATCGACATTTATGCGCAGTTGGTGCGCGCTCTTCTCGGCAGAGAGTCTGAGTCGCGGGTATTGGCCGAAGGGGTGTTGCAATGAAGCTGGCCTTAATTGGTTACGGCGCCATGGGCAAGCTGGTTGAAAACCTGGCAGTTGCCGCGGGAGATGAGATTGGATCCAAAGTAACATCGACAGATGCTTCAAAGGATGCAGCTCAAGTGGCGACCGGACTTCGAGGTCACGATGTCGCTATAGACTTCTCGGTCGCTTCGGCGGTGCTCAGAAACATCGAGGCCTGCGCGCTCGCGGGCGTACCATTAGTTGAAGGAACCACGGGTTGGCAGGAAAAAGAAGCGGAAGCGCGGAGCTTGATCACAGATCACCAGGGCGCGCTCGTCTACGGCGCAAATTTTTCAGTCGGTGTAAATGTTTTTTACCGAATCGTGTCGCAGGCTGCGATGCTGATGGCTGGTCTTGATCAGTACGAGGCCTTCATGGAAGAGGAACATCATGCGCGCAAGCGTGACGCTCCGTCGGGCACGGCGCTAAAGCTGAAAGCCTTGATGTCTGAACACATCAGAAGCGAAATTCCTATCGCTTCGGTGCGGGCTGGCCATATTCCCGGAACGCATCGCGTCGGCTTCGACTCTGCCGCGGACCAGATCACGTTGACGCACATGGCGCGTTCACGCGAAGGGTTTGCTTCAGGAGCGCTGCTGGCGGCGCGCTGGATTGTGGGTCGCAAGGGTGTTTATGAATTTTCGGAAGCTGTGACTGAAATTCTTAAAAGTGATGAGTGATGAGTGACTCGTCATCTGTCACTGAGTTTGAAGGTGCCTTTATGACAATGAAAGTTGACTGGATGCGCGGTTGTGCGACGGCTCTTGTTACTCCGTTCACAGCTGACGGTGCAATTGACGAGGGTCGCCTGCGCGCACTCGTTGACCGTCAGATCAATGGCGGGGTGCGTCTGTTAGTGCCATGTGGCACGACTGGCGAGAGCGCCACGATGACTGAAGCGGAGGATCAACGCGTAATCGCGATCACTGTCGCGGTCGCGCGCGGTCGCGCCCGCGTGATCGCCGGCACCGGCAGCAACTCGACTGCGTCGGCGATTGAATATTCACGGCACGCGCGCGAGCTCGGCGCCGACGCCATGCTGCAAGTCGCTCCCTGGTACAACAAGCCGACGCAGGAAGGT
>JBDUDV010000110.1:0-10834 GCA_040002755.1 Acidobacteriota bacterium
GACTGCTCCCAGGCAATGAAGTTCACCTGTCCGAAAGCTTTGCCGTTCACCAAAACCTGATCTGGCGTAACCAGAACCGCCTCGGCGATCTCAGGATTAGAAACTGAGAAGCGTCCCACCGGCCGGTCGAAATTTATTACGCGCGATTGGCCCACGAGGACGTTCACCGCCACCGCTTCTTTGTTTTCTTTGAACGAAGCCTTGTAAGAGGTCGCCTGGCCGTGGCTGACGGAATAACTAGCAACGATCATCAAGGACGCCAGCAACAGACTCACTCGACGCGTGATAGGGAAACGGCTGTACATGATCATGATCTCCTTATTGGTAAACGATGATGTGGTTTGCGCAATGGTGACGAACACACATCACGGAAAATCTACGTTGCGTTTCTTCGCGCCCTCGATCATTTCAACCTGTGCTCTTGGAGGCGCAACTACCGGCGCAGCCTCCGCGATCGGTTTTGCTTCGGCATGATGCGGGCGGCTTACAGACTTAGAAGTTGATTTCTCATGTTCGCTTTTCAACGCCCCGGGGTCGGGCACGGGCTGGGCGCGTTCGCCTCCGAGCAGGGCGCGTTTATTGATTCCCTGCGTTTGCTCATCGCCTTGATCGACCGAGTTCCGCATCACGAGTTGGAGCTTGCCTTCACTCGCAGCGAGGGCGAGTTTTTCTGCCTGTTCGGGAGTAACTAACAAAGTGATGGCCTTGACACTGTTGGCCTGGCGCTCGCTCTCAGGCTTGTCTATGTTTTGTCCGTTTGCCAGGACCTTGATGTTTTGCAGCACGATTTTGGAAATCGGATCCTGCTGTCCGACTTTTTCCGCCGGATCGATTACCACCACCACGTCGACAAGCGTACCGGGCATGATGAAACCTGAAATACCGACCACGTCGTCGACCTTTACCGTCATCGCTCGATAGCCTTCAGGGATAACGGCCGAAAGTCCGCCGGCTGTTCCTTCGGGAGCCAGGCGCGCTTCAGTTATTGGTTCGCGAGCAGCAATGTTGACGACCGCCACACGTCCCGTCAGTTTGTCTACTGATTCAAAAGCGCCGTCTGGCGTCGACTCCGGCGGAAACTGCACCACCATGATCTGTTCCGGAATTATTTTCGTGCCGAGGGGAATAGCTACCTTGGCAACCGCCACACGGTTGAGATTCTTGGTGTAAGCCTGTGCACTCGATAGATAGCGTGTAACAGAGATCGCGGCGAGCAGTCCGAAGACCAGGGCACCGGCTAAGACTACAAAAAATCGTTTGTTGCGCATGGTTACCTCTCCGTGTTTTCAGTTAAGCAAAAGTGAACAGAGCTGAGACGCGCGGCCTTCAGTTACGAAAGATGGCGATAGAGATGATGCTGCCCATTGTGATCGCAACACCGTAGGGAATCGTGTGTTTGCGATCCAGCGGTACAGCAAATTTCGGCATCTCCCAACCCGGTAGCATTCCGACAAATATTTGCAGGACTCGATGCATGGTTGGCATCAGTATTCCCGCGCGAACAACTGAAACGATCGCCAATAGTCCTCCGGTCAAAATTACAACTATGAAGGTGGGTAGAACGAGTGACGCTCCCGTAACAGCGCCAATAGCAGCGAAGAGCTTCACGTCACCCGCCCCCATCGCACCAAAGACGTGGAGCATGAACATCAAGACGAAGCCGAGCGCGCACCCACCAACGCTCGCCGCAATCCCCGGAAGACCCGCGAAAATTCCGTTTATGGCAATGCCGGCGGCAAGCGTTGCGAGTACAAACGCGTTAGGAATACGGCGATAGCGAACATCGTAATAAGCGATGATAATCGCGAGGGGTATCAGCAGAGATATGTTGACGAGTGTCTCGGTCATTTCAATAAAAGAGTTAACCCCCAACTCGACTCACAAGTTGATTGAGCCTGAGACCAATGGCGTCCCCGAGCGCGGTGAATGCTGCTACGACGGCCATCGCTACGAGTGCCGCTGCCACAGCGTATTCAGAAAGTTCGAGACCGGTTTCATCTAAAAAGAAGATTTTCATCGCTGTCCCGGATATGACTTCCAATGGATAGAGACGGTTTGTGGCGGTGGACTTGAATGCCTAACGCACGTCTCAAGTCGGCTCACTTGGAAATGGTGGTGCCAAGACTTGTGATCTTGTCGCTGATGGCGGTTCCGAGAGCCGTGAAAGCCGCCACGACTGCAATCGCGATCAAAGCCGCAGCGACTGCATATTCCGATAACTCAAGTCCCGTATCGTCTAAGAGAAATTTTTGCACCATAACACCTCCACTTATTGTCTAGTTTTGAACTTAGCTAATCGGGTGAAACAGGAATGATCAAAAGACCCTTGGCGCGCTTTACCTGGGCGGAGCCGCAGCAAAGCGCGCCGGGCCACTTGCGTTCACTACTTGGCAATGGTGGTGCCAAGCGAGGTAATCTTGCCGCTGATCGCGTTACCGAGGGCCGTGAATGCGCCGACGACTGCGATCGCAACCAAAGCTGCGGCAACGGCGTATTCCGACAACTCAAGACCGGTTTCATCGCGAAAGAATTTGCTAATCATTGTGTGCTCCTTTTGTTTAGTGATTGCCGTGGTGATTCGTTCGCCTTCTTCCGCGTTTGAAAGAAAGCTCGCGAGGTTCTAGAAACATCTCATGACGTGAGGGCCACGCTTGACGGTGGCCCTCCGTGGCTCCTCCGTGAACGGGACGCGACGCTGACCGTGCGGCGGCCAAAGCCGTTAATCCCACTCACTACAGCGCCACACAGAGTCAAGGCCACCAGCAGAAAATCGTTTCCTTCCGCGACTGTGCGTATTGCAAGGACAAGGCCCAGCGCGAGCACAGGAGCGGTGACTGCGATCAATGCCAGCGATACAAACTCTTTTTTGGTTGAAGGCTTCATGAGATTTTTCAGTTGCGTCTTAGGTGCTCTAGTTTTCGCGACGCTTCATGGCCTCGCGATGAACATCTGCTTATCAAGGGACGTGCCAGCCGCTTGCGAAGCAGCAAACATCGAAGTACCGGCGCGATTCAAGAATTATTAAAGGTCTGCTTGTCCCCTGGAGTTAACAAATAGCAATGACTGGAACTGAACAACAGCTTTGCGTGAGAGCCGAATGATTGCTTTTGCAGGTTAACCAGGTTGTCGCTTTCGGTTGTCGACAAGGCGAGCGGCTTTATCCAATGCGGCGACAAACATGCCCAAAAAGAAAAAGCACTCGAGAATGATCTCGAATGCCCTGCAGAAGACTTCCGTGGGTAGTTGCCTAGTTGCGCTCGGAACGAAACTGTAAACCCGGCTCGGTATCTTCCTGAAGAAAGTCCGTGATGTCGATGGCCAGCCGCTTGATCTTCTTATACAACGTTTGCCGCGAACCTAAACCTAATGCTTCACTCGTTCGCGCAACGTTGCAGTCATTCCGTTTTAGTGTTTCGGTGATGACCCGACGTTCGTAGTCTTCCAATAGCAACTCAAGATTCTCCGCAGATCTCTTTTCAGATTCCAGGTGCGCTGGGCTGGCCGGACAAATGTGGCGACTAATGTCATTTGGCATAATGTGACAGTTCTCCTCGGCATACAAAACAAGCCGCTCCATTTCGCCGGCGAGCTCACGCACGTTGCCGGGCCAGGAATAACTCTCGAGCGCATGGATTGCTTCCCAGGTAATCCCGGTTACAGTTCTGTCGTTGCGTCTGGCGTAGTGTGAAAGGTAATGAGAAATCAGCGCTGAGATATCTTCTGGCCGTTCTCGCAAAGGGGGAATTCTCACGGTAAGTGTCGCGATTCGATAATAAAGATCTTCCCTGAATAACCTTTCACGGACCAGTTGCTCGAGGTCTTTGTGCGTTGCCGCAATCACGCGCACGTTAACTTGCTGCGGCGTGCGCTCGCCCAATGGATGGATTTCACCTTCTTGCAAGAATCGAAGCAGCTTAGGCTGGAGATTTAGCGGGAGATCGCCGATCTCATCCAGGAATAGTGTTCCATTCTCCGCGGTTCGAATTAACCCCTGGTTATCCAGTAGCGCACCGGTAAAACTTCCTCTTCGGTGGCCGAAGAGCATGCTCTCGATCAGATCGGGCGGAGCAGCTGAACAGTTGAACGGTATGAAGTCCTTATCGCAGCGCTTGCTCAGCCGGTGAATCGCGTGGGCAACCAACTCTTTACCGGTACCTGATTCGCCCGAGATCAGAACGGTGGAGTTTGAGTCTTTGATTCGATCTACGGTGCGTGCCACTTCATTCATGGCTGGGCTGACGAATATCATTCCCGGCAGAACACTTTTGCTGTTTTCTGCTGCGCTGGGCGCTGACTTATGAACCGGCTGTCCAGCGGAAACGTGGGAGTGCGCAAGGCGGGTCACATCCGAGATGGCCCCCAGGTCGCGAGCTTGCCGAGCAGACAGGGCGCGAACGCACAGACCGTACAGAGCGGCCCCGGGGCGCCCAAGCTGAGTCGACATTAGCACAAAACAGACCGAAAAGTCGCCCTCCTTGATGTCAGGCCAAGAAGCGGTGGAAGCCAACGTCTCGCTGACTACTCTTTGTCCCACCTCCAGCTCTGATTCGTCGAGGCCTTCAACCCAGCTGAGCCTTGGCTTTTGGCCATCATCGACCGTCCACATTGACAGGCCGTACATCGGAGCAGTTGCTTCAACGAGCAAACTCAGTTTGACCATAACCTCATAAAGCAGATCGGGGCCCGCGTTGGCAGCCTGGCAGAGCGCCCTGACAATTGAACCAATCGGAAGTGGGCTGGTGTCGAGAACTGTCGGTGTTTCCGGGTAAGAACTAGTCAATTCTTGCATGGAGCCTCTCCGGTTATGACAGCGAATGGAACGGCGCCGTTGGCTGCTTCATCGACGGGCCATGATGTAAGTGAAATGAGAGGCAAGAGAGGGCAAGCACTAAATGCCAAGTAGCCGTTGATACCAGTTGCTCACTCGGCTTTCGCTTCGCAGTCTATTCCTCGTAACGATCTGTGTCAAGACCTTCAAACGGGAAAGGGCTTCCAGAAAGCCCTCACTTTCTGTACGCCATGCGTTCGCCTTGCTGGTCCATTAAGCGCTGTTAGTTCAAGTGATCGTTGAGGTTACGTCGTGGAAGCATTGCAAAGATATTGCTTTACAGCCTTAAGCGCCGGTGTTACATTCCGCCAGCCTCGCCCTAAACCATTGACTGGCAACGAATTGGCGACGAGGAAAGCACATTCCATTGTGTTCAGTTTGGCAGCGTATCAAATATCTTGTGGCTAAACGTAATTTTAGGCTTAAGCAGGGTCTTAATCTTAACATGACAATTCGATTTGGGACATCCGGCTGGCGGGCAGTAATTGCCGACGAATTCACGTTCGCCGGCGTTAGATCCGTAACCAGCGCAATCTGTTCTCATTTCGGAAGCGGCAAGGATGCTGGTGGCCTCATGGTCGTCGGTTACGACACCAGATTTCTCGGCGAGCGGTTCGCGGAAGAGTGCGCTAACGTGATTTCCCAGAACGACTTTCGAGTTCTCTTGTGTGACGGACCCGTTCCGACGCCTACGATTTCGCATGTCATTCGCACGCAGTCTGCCATCTGCGGAATCAATTTTACTGCATCGCACAATCCGCCTCAATACAACGGCATGAAGCTCTCAACCAGCGATGGCGCGCCGGCCATGCCAGCAGTAACCAAGGACATTGAGCAAATCATTCAAAGAACTGCCACGCCTTCCTCGTCCATGCAGTCACTGGAAGCTCGCGAATTGAAAACTTTCTCGGCTCGGCCCGGCTATCTGAAAGATTTAGCCACGAAGATCAACTTTGACGTGATCACTCGAGCGGGGGCCAGCTATGCGTATGACCCGCTGTGGGGAACCGGTCGCGGATACCTCGACGAAGTCCTGCGCACGCACGGACTGCAAGTGGAGACGATCCACGATTGGCGTGACGTCCTTTTTGGCGGACGCTCGCCCGAACCAGAGGCCAGCCACCTGGCCGAGTTACGCGAGGTCGTGCTGTCGAAAGGCTACGTCTTAGGACTCGCCACTGATGGTGATGCCGATCGCTTTGGAGTCATCGATTCAAACGGTTCTTTTATTACTCCAAATCAACTAATTGCTCTTCTCTTCGACTATCTGGTGGAGTCGAGAAAATGGGACGGCGGCGCCGCCCGTTCAGTTGCAACGTCCCATCTCGTGGATCGAGTCGCTGAGTCTTGGGGTCGTCCAGTTTACGAGACGCCTGTGGGATTCAAATTCATCGGGGAACTAATCAATGAAAACAAGATTGTCATCGGTGGTGAAGAATCGGCGGGATTGTCAATCAAAGGCCACTATCCGGAGAAAGATGGCATCCTTGCGTGCTTGCTCGCAGCGGAGGCAGTTGCGGCGCGCGGCACGAGCCTGACGGAACAGTTGAACGACTTATACGCCCGCGTCGGCAAGTTGGAATCGGGCAGGATTGGAATCCGCTTGACGCCGCAACTCATGGAATCGCTCGGTGACAAGTTGAAAGAAGATCCGAAAGAGATTGGCGGACGGCGCGTTGAGCGAACAAATCGGATGGACGGAGTGAAGTTTATTTTTGCGGATGGTGCCTGGCTGCTGGTGCGGCCTTCGGGCACGGAACCAGTGGTGCGGATCTACGCAGAATCAGAATCAGCAACGGACTTGGAGGTGCTTCTTGAGCAGGGTCATAAATTCTTACTGGGTTGATGAGCGAATTCGGGCGCAGCGTGTCGTGCCTAGAGCCAGCTCTCCATTCGCATCTGTCAAAGAGATTTCGCTGGACATCATCGGGACTCCGGCTGAAGTTCGCCGACGCGGCGGAATAATACCCGCCTGGGTGATCTTTGGAATGATTATTCTCGGGACTTTTGCAGTCTGTGTCGCAGTCACAATGCGGACGAGCACCAGGATGTCGCTCGCTTCTCAGCAATACGTCCGCTTGCAGGGTGACGTCGAAGAACTGCGCAACACAAATCAGTCTTTGCGATTGGAAATTCAGCAACTGAGCTCCAATCCCCGCACGATCGAGGCCGCGGCGCGCACGCGGCTAAACATGGTCCGGGCCAATGAAATTGTAGTACCTGTTGAATGAGCAAAATGGGGAGGCTCGTTTGACGGCGAAGTTTCTTTTCCCTGCCGGTTGCCCGCTAGTTCCCCTGCTTGAAAGCCACGCATCGCGAGTACCTGCCGAGCTGCGCGGTTGTGACTGCCATCACGACCGCGCTCCCTTCCTCTAAATCAAATAGAACTGCGCTGTTACCAGCGTTGACAGTCGAATTACGCTCAACTACTATCGAACTCTCTAATTCAGCAAAAGATCGCGAGCCGCATGTCAAAGACCAAAGAGATCAGCACTCCCATTGAAGCGGAAGTTGAGCGATGGAACGCCGAGACGCTCGAGCCTGCCCTTGCAAAACATCCCGAGTTGAAGGAGCGTTTTGAGACTGTTTCACTGGAAGAAGTCGATCGGCTCTACACACCCGCGGACGTCGCCCAGGTAGACTTCACTCGCGACATTTCATTCCCTGGCGAGTTCCCTTACACACGCGGAATACATCCCACCGGCTACCGCGGCAAAATGTGGACCATGCGCCAGTTTGCCGGATTCAGCACTCCGGAAGAAACCAATTCGCGATTCCGCTATTTGCTGGAACAAGGCCAGACCGGTCTCTCAGTCGCCTATGACTTGCCGACGTTGATGGGCTACGACGCTGACTCCCCGTTGTCCGAAGGCGAAGTAGGAAAATGTGGCGTCGCGGTTTCGTCGCTTGCCGACATGGAGGTCTTGTTTGACCAGATCCCGCTCGAGCAAGTTTCGGTTTCGCAAACGATCAACGCGCCGGCCTCGGTTTTGCTAGCGATGTATCTGGTAGTGGCGGAGAAGCAAGGTGCGGACTGGAAAAAGATTTCAGGGACGCTGCAAAACGACATCCTAAAGGAATACATCGCTCAAAAGGAATGGATCTATCCTATCCAACCAGCGATGAAGCTTGTGGTCGACACGTTTGAGTTCTGCACGCAACACGTGCCCCGCTACAATCCAATCTCCGTAAGCGGCTATCACATTCGCGAGGCGGGAGCGACCGCGATTCAGGAACTCGCCTTCACCCTGCGCGATGGTCTTGAGTATGTCGAGTGGGGACTCAAAGCTGGACTGGATGTGGACGAGTTCGTTCCGCGGATCTCTTTCTTCTTCAACGCGCACAATGATTTCTTTGAGGAGGTTGCGAAGTATCGCGCGGCCCGTCGGATTTGGGCGAGAGAGATGCGAGAGCGTTTCGGTTCGACAAACGAACGCACGCTCAAGCTCCGTTTCCACACTCAAACTGCGGGCGTTTCATTAACCGTTCAGCAACCACTCAACAACATCGTACGCGTTGCCATCCAGGCGCTTGCCGGAGTTTTCGGCGGCACGCAGAGTTTGCACACAGATGCGTACGATGAGGCGTTGGCATTACCTACTGATCAAGCGGCGGTAATCGCCTTGCGAACACAGCAGATCATTGCCGAGGAGACGGGCGTGGCAAACACGGTGGATCCGCTAGGCGGTTCTTATTTTGTCGAAGCCCTCACCGATAAGATGGAGCAGGGCGCGCTGGACTACTTCCGCAAGATCGACTCGATGGGCGGTATGGTTGCCGCGATTGAAAAGGGTTTTCCGCAACGCGAGATTCAGGATTCTGCCTACCAGTACCAAAAAGCTGTCGAACGCGGTGAACAGGTGATCGTCGGCGTGAACAAATACCAAATGGAGGAGAACTCCTCGATTCCCATTCTGGCGATTAACGAATCAGTTCGCGCACATCAAATCGAACGTCTCGACGAAGCTCGCGCGAAACGAGACGGCGGCGCGGTCGCAAATGCACTGGCGAAGCTCAAACAGGCTGCTCAGAAAAACGAAAACACCATGCCTGCCACAATCGAAGCTGTGCGCGCTTATGCGACCCTTGGTGAGATTTGTTCCGCGCTGCGCGATGTTTACGGCGTCTACGAAGAACCAGCATTCTAACTGCGGTACACAAATTCAAGGAGTGCACCGTCCGGCCCATTCATGCAGAAGCTAATTCTGATTTTCCTCTTACTCCTGGCCTTCCCTGCTTTCAACACCTATGCAACTCAAGGTAGTGCTGCCGCGGTTCGGACCGCAGATCGCGTAATCATCCAGCGCTGCAGGGTCGTGATAGTTCGGAATGCGAAACTAGTTAAAGGCTATCCTGAGAAGAAACGCGCAGTGGTTGTTTATCCTGTAGTTACCGGACTAAGCGCGCCGGTGTTGCAGCGTGTTCGCTCCCTGCTCGACTTCAAGAATATCTTTGACTATTCGCTGCGAGACTATCGCCAGGATAGGTGGCTTGACGAATTCGGTTACACCGTTAACTACAACCGCAACTATTTGTTCGACATCACCTTCTCGGAAAGTGGATCAGGCGCCTATCCGGACGATCAAACAAAACACTTTCTTATTAACCTCAGGAACGGTCGCGTAAGCAAGGCGTCCGACGCATTTGTTGAGAGCAAAGTCGCAGCGCTCAGCCCTCTTGTGAATCAAAAACTGCAGGCTGAACTTAAGGAAATTCTCGTAAGTCTCCGCGAGTCTAAGAGCGACCCTGAAGACTTGCGGATCGCTGGCGAAGCACAGGAGATGCTGGAGTTTAAGGTTGAGAACCTTGATGACTTTTCAGTCGGCGCCAAAGGAATTACTTTCCTATACGACGCCGGCTACCCACACGTGATTCAAGCATTTGAACCAGCCGGACGCTATTTCTTCAGCTATTCAGAGTTGAAGTCCTTCATCAAACCGGACGGGCCGCTGGGGCAATTCATCCGCTAAGGCTACAATGCAGAACATGAACGAAAGAAAGATTCGTGTCCTGGTCGCGAAACCAGGACTTGATGGTCACGATCGCGGCGCCAAAGTAATTGCGCGCGCTTTGCGCGATGCTGGCATGGAAGTTATTT
Source organism: Acidobacteriota bacterium (assembly GCA_040002755.1). Taxonomy (GTDB): domain Bacteria; phylum Acidobacteriota; class Blastocatellia; order Pyrinomonadales; family Pyrinomonadaceae; genus PSRF01. The sequence goes on from JBDUDV010000110.1 coordinate 9,927, forward strand.
ACACCGGCTTGCGTCAGACGCCGGAGATGATCGCCGCAGCCGCCTTGCAAGAGGACGTCGACGCTGTCGGCGTTTCCATTCTCAGCGGTGCGCACAACACGCTTTGCCCGCGCATCGTTCAGTTGCTTCAGGATCAAGGCATGGACGACTGTCTGGTGCTATTGGGCGGGATCGTACCTCAGGATGATATTGCGAAGCTCAAGGCGAATGGCGTTGCGGAAGTTTTCCTTCCGGGAACGTCCACGGAAAACATCGTCAAGTTCCTCCGCGAAAACGTCAAGCCGCGTGAATAGCCGATGGCAGAAAACTCCCCTGCGATAGTCACGAAAGTTGACGGCGCAATCGCGGTTATTCGTTTTAATAAGCCTGACGAACGCAACCCACTTTCGATTTCCACGCTTCACGATCTGGAAACTACACTTGCCGAGTTGCTGGTTCGTGACGATGTCAAATCCCTAATCTTTACGGGCACCGCAGACGTCTTCGCCTCCGGGGCAAACATTCGCGAGCTTGCCCTGCTGGATTCAGCTTCGGCGTTACAATTTTCAAAACTCGGCCAGCGCATCTTCCAAACAATTGCTGACGCAACTCAAGTAACGATCGCCGCCATCAACGGTTACTGCATGGGCGGGGCGCTCGATCTCGCGCTCGCCTGCGATATCCGAGTGGCCTCGAAGTCTGCCGTTTTCGCGCATCCCGGCGCCCGCTTGGGAATCATCACCGGTTGGGGCGGAACGCAGAGACTGCCGCGATTGATCGGTAGGGCCCGGGCATTAGAGTTCTTCGCAACGGCTCGCCGCTACTCCAGCGCCGCTGCACTTGAAATAGGTTTGATTTGTCGTGTCGCCGATCAATCGATGGAATGCGCCTTGGATCTTGCCGAAAGCGCAGGCTTGTAGGCGACTCTC
>JBDUDV010000111.1:0-10786 GCA_040002755.1 Acidobacteriota bacterium
CTGATCCACTGCACGTAAGTCGCTTCGGTACGCTTGCTATAGTGCCGCGAACGCAACGCCCCACGCGTCTCCTTTAGCAGCCTTGGCTTTGGTGACCTGGACACGTCAAATGGCCGAGGAACCGTCTGCGGCGAGGAGCCTCCTACTGATCTGGTAGTGCCTTGATTCGACTGGTTTTCGGCATTGCCGTACGTGATAATCATAGACAGTTCGAGCAAAACATCGCAGAAGCATCGCTCCACAGCGTCTGACTCAACGAAGAAGAGATCCAGATTCGCGTTTGGGCCATAGCCCCGCAATCACAGACCTATTTAGTCCAGGGTTGGATCCAAGTCAAGAGCGATCGCGCTCGGCCGTCGTCTGATCACTTGCAAAATTCTCGGTATGAATACAGGCGAGCGCGCTAAGTGCGTTTTTGGTTTTGTACCCTGGCGGGCTGCTGAAAAGTCTTTTCGAGCGCGGCGGGCGGAGCGCGGCGCCGCTTTAGATTCGCAAGCCCGCAAAACCATAACAAACCCAAAGCGCCGACAGGTCGGCGCACTCCAAGGAGTTGCCGCGAACTTGATCAGATTTTTTTTTATGCTGTCGCCGCGCTTCGCTGGTCCAGTACCGATTTTTTTGTTGACGAAGGATTTTAGGTGAAGGCCGCCTGCCGCCTGTTTTTCACGGTCCGAAGCGCTGGCGATATTCACCGGAGAGTAGGAACGCTTTAACCATTTCGGCGTTGACGAAGTTGCCGTTGAACTGGCTGAGTTTGTTGAGCCAGAAGTTGTAGCCGTCGAAGTTTAGTCCGGGTTCCGGCGCATCATTCGGGTTGCGGCGCAGGTAACCAAAGTATTGCATCAGGACGAAGGCGCGGTTGGTTTCCTGTTGCGTGAAGGTTGAGTTTTCCGCTACGCGTCGCACCACACGACCGCGTGCGGCAGTATCTGTGGTGTTAGTTGCGGCCCCAAACTCGTTGATGACTGAGGTTCGTTCGAAGGCTGAAGGCGTGACGCCGGTATTCAGGTAAAGCAGGTCGACAAACTGCGCCGGCGTCAGCGTCGTCGGATAAACGGCGATGAAACGGGCGCGGGAAACGAAATCGAGCGCAAAGGCGACCTTGTTGTTCTCCAGTTGCTGCTCCCAACCGGTTTGACCAACGATGATGCCCTTCCCGATCTGCTGCGTGTCCGGCAAGAACTCGTTGAGCTTCAGAGGCACCGGCGTCCCCGGCAGATTGCCGTACGATGCTTTGTACATCCGATAGACCAGGAAGCCTGTCTGCTGAAACTCAATCGAGAGGAAGAACGCAGCTGAGACATTGATGCGCTTCACATCGATGCACTGCTGGTCAACGCCACACGAAGTAATCTGATTGGTCCAGAAGCCAAAGCCGCCGGAGTCAGGCTCGCGATTGAGGAAGTCGATGTAGTGCTGGTGCACAAAGAAGTCAGCCTGATCGATTGGGTTCGCGCCGGTTGTGGTCTCGTTATCAATGATGGTTATGGTCGCGGCGTTGGGTGAGCCGAGCGCAGCGCCCACTGGATTGCTCAAACTTACAGAAAACGTTTCGTTGCCTTCCGCGTAAGCATCGTCCGTGAGCGGAATGTCTACGGTCTTGAATGTTTCGCCCGCGGCAAAGTTTACCGTTCCAACGGACGTTGTGTAATCGCAGCGTGAAGAAGCATTACCGTTAACAACGTTGCAGTTGTTCGCGCCGGCAATGTCGCTCGTTGCATAAGCAACGCTCGCTGCGGCAGACGTGTCGCCGATTCTGGTAAGCGTGAGCGTCACGCGACCCGACGATTCGCCGGCCAAATAACTGGCGCTACTAAATTGGACGCTGCTGTTTGAGGGGGCCGAGCCGAACTGCCCACGAATTTCTCCGTTCAGGAAATTGTTGCTGTGAACGTTGACATACAACAGTCCGTTCTTCAGATTTTGTACATCGGCTGGCGTCGGCGAAATCAGGAAGTCAGTGAAATTGCCGTTCGGGAGCGGAAACAAAATCGGGCCTGGACTTCCCGGTGCGGCTGGACCATGAATGTGCGCCGCGGTCTCTGCGCCAGAAAGTCCGCTGAAGCTGAGCGACACGCGCGCTGTCTGTTCGTCAGGACTTAACAAGACGGTTGCGGTGCCCGTAGCAGTTGAACTATTCGGCGGTGTTTCCTGCGCGCTATTCAGATTCGCCGTGAACAGCCGCGGTTGAGTTCCGGAGACGCGGTAAACCGCGCTGTTGGTGTTGGAGACAATGAAGAGATCGCCGTTGGGTCCGGTCTCGATATCTGTAGTGATGCCGAAGTCGCGTCCAATCAGCAGCGTCTCGCTTTCAGTAATGTCAAACTTATCTAGATTGTCGGCGACCAGATCGTTGAGTCGCGAATCGCTAAAGGCGAAGTGCAGGCGATCTGGAGTTAGCTTGAAGCGGAAGAGAAAACCGCCCGCCAGAAACGTTCGCGCCGCGCCCACGAACATGTCGCCTTCAAATTGCGGACCGAGTCCCCTGCCCTTAACAAATCCGAGCGGCGACGCCGGAATCGCATACTTCCAACTGAATTCCGGATCGTTGTAATGCGCGCCGGGCAACATGTATAGACGCGCGAGCGCCGCCGCCGGAGTGTCAGCAATCAGTGACGGCGGCCAGCGCAACTGTTGCAGGTCACCGTTGCCATAGGTCGATTCGATCTGCTTAAACTGCGCCACGCGACTATTTGGTCCCATCATCTCGACCCAGCCATTGTTCGACCCGGCTGTGATCCGATTCATCTCATCGAAGGCGTCATCACCGTTTTCCTGATCCCAAAGGTTTCCCGACAGTGGATCGAAAGCCAGGCCGAACCCGTTGCGCACGCCATAGGCGTAAAGCTTTTTGATATTCGCCGCGGCCTGGCCGGTGAGCGTCGTCGAGACATTGAAGAACGGATTGTCGGTTGGCGTTGAGCCGTCGTCATTGAGTCGCAGGATGAAACCGGTCAGGTGTGCATCGTCCGGCTCCGGGCCGCCAAACTGATCGTCGGGCACTGGTCCCAGTTGATTGTTCTGTAGAAACCCACGGCGGCCGTTGTCGCCCATCAGAATGTAGAGTTTGCCGTCCGGACCAAAGCGCAGAATTCCGCCGTTATGATTTCCGCGCAACGGCTGGTTTGCATCGGCCTGGTAAGCATGCAGTTTGATGAGATTGCGATCGAAAGTTAAGGTGCTGCCGTTCCAGATGTAACGATCGACGCGATTGCCGAGCAGAGCGACATCGGCGAGATTCGTTGAGTCGACGCCGGTGCTGCTTTCGGTCCAGTAAAGATAGACGTAACCATTGAGCAGGAAGTTGGGATGCAACGCCATGCCCAGCGCGCCACGTTCCGAGGCGCTATTGACAGCCAGATCGAGCGGCGCCGGGTTAGTGATTACACTGTTCACAACGCGCTGGACCTTGCCGGTGTTTTTCTCGAGCACAAAGAAATCGTTGTTGCCAATGAAGGCCATGCTGGTCGGCTGCGACAGACCGCTGACAACCGTCGAGACCGAAAGATTTGGATCGAGCATCGACGGGCCGCTGGAGGCGGCGTTGACGGTAGTCTGAATCGTGGTCGAGTTATCGGTCATGTCCGGATCCACTTCCGTGGCGGATGCGCTCGCGGTGTTGGATAACTGTCCGGCTGCCTGCGGCGTTAACGTGATGTTGACGATGGCCATCGCACCGTTGGCTATCGAGTTCAGATTGCAAGTGACCGTAGTTGTACCGCTGCACGAAGCGCCCTGCCGTGGGATCGCGGAGACAAAGGTCGGACCGGCCGGCAACCGATCGGTTAACGTTACATTTGTTGCGGGTGACGGACCATTGTTTGTCACGGTAATGCGATAGGTGAGATTCGCCAGCGACGTAGCAGGGTTTGGCGATGCTGTTTTCGCGATCGCCAGGTTCGCGCTGGCGGTTCCCGAAACAAGCAATTGTGCACTGCCCGCGTGTTGCAGGTTGCCGCTCGTAGTGTCGATGTTTAGAAAGTAGGTTCCGGGCGGGGTTGCGGCGGTGGTCGTCACTGTCAGCGTTGACGACCTCGCTGAGGTATCAGTGATGACGATCGTCGCCGGATTGAAACTCGCGGTTGAATCATTTGAATAGCCTGATGCGCTCAACGAAATTGTGCCGGTGAAACCGCCAACGGGAGTCGCCGTCACCGTGTAAGTGGTGCCACCGCCGGGCACAACGGCGCGCGAGCTCGGCAAGATCGAGATCGAGTAATCCGCCGCAGGAGTTGCGTCCGCAATCTTCGCTACGAAAGCATCCTGACCGCCGGCGTTAGCAGCTTGCAATGGCGCGGCGGTCGGAAAGGTTGTAGAGGACGTGTAGCCAGTGATGTAAGCGTTGTTGGACGCGTCAAGCGCGATTGGGTTGGTGGAAGTCCCTGTACCCGTACTGCTCTCCACCGAGCTGCCACCAAGATAGGTCGAGTAAAGAAATGCATTTCCCGCCGCGTTTAGTTTCGTAACAAACGCATCGAAGCTGCCGGCATTTGAAATCTGCAACGGAGTTAGCGTGGGAAAATTTGTAGACGCAGTGAAGCCGGTTATATAGACCGCGTCAGCGGCATTGACTGCGATGCCGGTGCCGCGATCGTCGGCGCTGCCGCCCAGGTACGTCGCATAGGTTTTCGCGCCGGCGCTCGAAACCTTCGCGACAAAAGCATCAAACGATCCAGCCAACGCCGGCTGAACCGGACTCAGCACCGGAAAATTGTTCGACGAAGTTTGGCCAACGATGTAAAGGTTGCTGGCCGTGTTATCAATCGCAATGCCGTACGCTTTGTCGTCGCCGCTTCCGCCCAGGTATGAACAAAAGAGCAGCGAAGAAGCGCCGTTCCCGTTCGTATCGAATTTAGCAACGAACGCGTCAAAGCTCCCGCCGAAGCCATTCTGGAAAGCGTTCTCAGTTGGAAAGTCGCTGGCGTTGGTAAAGCCATCGATGTAGGCGTTGCCGTTTGTATCAATGACCACACCGCTGCCGCGGTCGGTTCCGGAGCCGCCAAGGTAAGTTGAATACAGCAAAGTTGAACCGGCGGTATTGACCTTCGCGAGAAAGGCGTCAGTGTCGCCGGCGCTCGTCGGCTGGTAAGCATTAACCGTCGTTGGGAAACCGATCGACCTGGTGCCGCCAGTCACATATGCAATTCCGTTTGGGTCTACAGTGACCCCTTCGACCGAATCGTTCTCTTCACCGCCAAGAAAACCGGAGTAAACGAGGGCGTTCCCTTGTGCATTTAACTTGAAGACAATGCCGTCAAAGTCGCCGCCTCGATAACTGCTCGCGAAGGAACCTGGGGTGGCCGGGAAGTTGGTCGACAAAGAATCAATGCGGCCAACGACGTATGCATTGCCATTCGTATCGACTGCGATGCCGTCGGCGCGATCCTGACCGCTGCCGCCAATGTAAGTGGAGTAGACAATGTTTGCGCCGGCCGCGTCGATCTTCGTCACGAACATATCTGCGAGGCCGGCATTCGTGGCGAAGGCGGCGCCTCGCAAGGGAAAGTTAGTGGAGTTCGTCGTCCCGGCGATATAGATATTGTTGTTGCTGTCAACGGTGATGCTGCTGCCAAGGTCGTCGCCTGTCCCACCGAGGTAAGTTGAGAAAACAAGCGTTGGATCGATGACCAACGGTTTGGTTCGATCGTACATGCCTAAGCTAAACCCTGCTTGTTGCTTGCCGATTAAGACAAATCCCCCGTCGACCAAGTGGCGCTGTCCCTCGATCTCCTGATAGATAACCGGCTTCGGTTCACGAACCTCGCCACCCGGAGTGCGTAGGACAAGATCGCCTTTGTCAGAAATTCGCATTCTCACGCCAGCGGCGAAACTCAAACGAATCGTTTGCGGATCGCCGCCCGGCGCGATTGAAAAATCGTATTCCAGTTGTTGCTGATTCCCGTAGTAAGTCAGGCTGATGCCGGGATAGATTTCATCGTAGCGGACGGCGCGAAACGTTGGCACATCTGTGTGCCAATTGGCTCGATCGTTACCCATGAAATAATTCCGATGCCCGGGAAGTTCGCCCACCCCTTTTGCGATCGCCTTTGCATTGACCCCCTGCAACTTCAAGTCGAGCGAGGCCGGCAAAGTCGGTTGGCGATTGGGTTTCGACGCCCGCGACGTTCCTGGGTTGCTGCCGGAATTATTTTTCCGCAGCTCGAGGAGCGCGCCCGTGGAAGTAAGGAACAAATTGTAGCCGTCGCCGCGCGCGGAAAACCTGGCGCGACTGTCCAACTGCCCAACATTCCGCTCGAAACTCAGTGGCAGCTTCGCTGTAAACTCGCGTAGGGCGGGGCCGCTCCGGATTTCCTTTTCCGTGCCGGCAGACTTCGCGCTGAGATGATTCTCCGTCGAGTCATCGGTGTGATTTGCGCTAACGTGCGTCGCGGAGTCGAACCAAATGAGTGCGAGCAAGCAAGAACCCACTAGACCAGCCCCGAAGATTTTCTGCTTTAAGTTCAACGCGAATTCACCACCACAATGTTGACGGTGCCATGGGCGCACCGCCTGTGAGTCACGCGCCAGATGCGCATGCCACAAAAGTACTGTTCCTTGACCAGAATCTTAGGCAAGAGCGGACGAGTTGACAGACTTCACAAAACGACCGAGCGCGGGTGAACACTCAAGTGAAATTGTGTTCGACCAGCCTCGGTCCAATTAACATACCGACTTAATTCGAAAGCCTCTTGTCAGCTAAGGAAAGGCAAAGTCGGTGTTGCAAACGTCGCTAGATTTGGAAACACCGCAGCCCGGTCACTCGCCGTCAGGCCATACCAGTTGGCCAACGTCGCCGCATATTGATCAATGGAAGTCGTCGGTATCCATTGCCCGCGGTTGCTATTGGTATCATCCGGCCCGGCAAGCTGCAATGCAGGAAAACCGTAAGGCAACCCGCTACCATCAGGCCGCGGCGAACCGTAGAAGGCGCCGCCCTGAACGGCGCCCCCCATAATAAATGCGTGACTGCCCCAGGCATGATCGGAGCCCACTGTGCCGGAGCCGCTTCCGGAAGGTTGCAGTGTGCGACCAAAATCAGACAGCGTGAAAGTCGTGACGTTGTTGCTGAGTCCCTGCGCCACCATCTCGTCGTAGAACGCGCGCATTGCCTGGCTCAGTTGTGTCATCAATCCGCCTTGCGTGCCGGAAGCTGCAGCACCACCGGCCGGATTGGTTGGATTGGCGCCGGTTTCGTTGGTGTGCGTATCGAAGCCGCCGAGCGTGCAGAAGAAAATCTGACGGCCGTTCGCAAGTCCTATGGTGGCCTTGATCTTTATTAGTTTGGCGATCTGGGCCAACTGATTTCCTAATGAGGTTGTCGGGAAAGTAGCGGTGAGCGCCGGATTGCCGGCAGCATTTAACGCGGCATCGGCCGTCAACGCTGCGCTGGTTGTATCGGTGGAAGCCTTGACCAGCGTAATGCCCTGATCGAGTCCTAAAAGCGTCCGGTAACTGCTTCCATTATTAAAAGGATTCGCGCTGCTGGGACCGTTCCAACTCAGATTCAGCACATTAGCCAACGTCGTAGGCGCGGGCGCTAAAGCCAATTGTCTGGAGGTCAGCCCGGTCGAGAAAAGGCTGGTGCCGGCGAGTGAAATGTTCATCGGCAACGCAATAGCGCCGTTCAGTCCGTTCGTCTTGTCGGCGATTCTTCCGCCCCAGCCGGTTTGTCCGACGGTGTTTGCCACGCAGGTTTGCTGCTGGGCCACCTGATCGGAGTGGGAGAAGAGCTGGTAGGGACGACCAATTCCCGCGATGTATTGCGCGCGGGTAATGGGACGGACCAGCGAACCAACATTGCACAGCACCGCGAGCTTGCCGGCGCTCCAAATATCCATGAAGCCCCTGGCTTGCCCGGCGTTGTTTGCCTCCGGCGAAAGGTTTGGATGGAAGGAATACGAAACGCCGCTCGTGTTTGAGGGAGTAATCTTCGTGTTTTGGATCTGCGACTGCAGCAACCCCAGGCCCGATGTACCGCGCGCAGCGTTGTAGCTGGCGAAGTCATCGAATGGGATTACCATGTTGTTGCAGTCCGAACCGCCACTAAGAAAGATGCAGACCAGCGCTTTGTAATCCGCGGCGACGTCCGGTTGTTCCTGGACCATCGCGTTGACCAGGTTGAATTTGCCCAGGCTGGAAATCATTGCGGCGCCAGTCAGGCCACAGGCTGACGTTTGCAGAAATTCTCGGCGTGAATTGTTCATCTGTTCTACCTCTCCACCTGGTATTGCGCTGAAGTCGCAACTAGATAAATGGCGGTGCGCGTCCGGCCTGCCGGATCGCTGCTCGCTATGGCGTTCAGTGTCGCCACGATGTTCGCATTCATCGTCGCAGACATCGTTCCGTGCATCAACCTGACGTTCAGAGCATCGACAAGCTTCTGCGGCGTGCCGCCCGGGTCCGTCAGTATGGCTTGATACGACGAGTAATTGAGCTGGGTGCCGGTCGGCCGGTTGGGCGGACTAGCGGCAATTCCATTCCCGCTGTTGCCAAGGAGCAGGGTGTTCATGAAGTTGGTGCGGGCATAGGTTGTCGAAGTATCCAGAATGCCAAATTCAGGACCAATCAGGCTCGTCCCAGGGAGACCGTAATCCGCCGGGTAGTAACTGAACACGGTAGGCGGGTTGAAGACGTTCTGGTTCATCGGAATCGTGAAACTACCGGCGCCCGCTACGTTAGTCACCAACACGCCATCGCTGGTGGCGTTGAGGGTGCGGAGCAGATGCGTCAGCAGTAATACCGGCTCGCGCAGGTGGCCGTAATTTGGCTCGCTCTTAGCATCGCCGCGAGCTTCGGGATCCAAGAGGATCTCTGTGACAACTGCCTTCAAATCGCCGCGAGTTCCTGAGCCGTTATTTGCAAACACTGCCGCGCAACGACCAACATAAGGAGCACTCGGATTGCTGGTAACCAAATTACGAATCAACTGCGTGCAAAGGTAAGGGCCGGTGTTCGCATGATTGAACAACAGATCAATCGCCGTATTCAGCTCGGCGGTTTTGTAGGCCTGCCTCTGTGCGGCCGATGTACAGGGTGGCGATGAAGTCGTACACGCCGGGAAGTTCGTGCCAAACAACGTCTTCTGACCCAAGTCGTATCTGTTTGTATTGGCGTTCAGCGGCATGGGATCGAGATAGTTGGTAACTGGGGTGGCGACACCGTTGATAACCGTCGACTTGTTTGGACCGAGATCCCAACCCGTGAAGATCCGCGCCAGATTAGAAATAGTGTCCTGGCTATAACTGGGAACGCGATTGCCCTGCGCGTCCAGGACTGGCGTGCCATCCTGATTCAACGTGTCCACCCCGATTGAAAACAACTGCATGATCTCCCGAGCGTAGTTTTCATTCGGCGTGCCGTTAGCGGCGGAGTTGCCACGCATATCCAGATATTGGCCCATGCCAGGATTGAGCGTCATGTCGAGTAGCAGCGTGCGGAAGTTACCAAAGGCGTTTCGATCTATCGTTTGCAGATAGGGCGCATACCAGCTTGCTTCATTGTTATTTAACTGCGCGCCACCAACCACGATGAACTGGTGGAGTGCAAACGCCACCCGCTGTCTCACTTGATCGGGCTGGGTCAAAGCATTCGTCATGAACTGCTTCTGCAACGGGTACAACGTGTAGTTATCCCGCACACAGTTCGCGTCGCAGGGGCTTGGTTGATTTATTGGGTAAAGTGGAGTCGCGGGGTAGTCGGAAGACAACGGTGGGACGGCCGCCCCGTCAACGAACTGTGGTGGCATATTAAACTGTTCGTTGAGGTAAGGCAGCATTCCGATGCTGCGCACATGCGCAAGATCGGCATCCGTTGGACCCCAAGTGGCTTGCTCGAGAAATCGAAGGCCATCGGGACCGGCCGCCAAGAATGGACTATTGAATAGCGCTTGATATTCCGCAGTGGTGACGGGCGCGTTAGGCGTCGGCGGTGATGCAGGCGCTGGAGTGGGCACCGACCCCGGATCATCTGCCGGTCCGCCTCCGGCCACTCCGATCCCAACTCGTACACGGTTGCTAGTAGCAGCGTGCAAGCTCAAACTCACCAGCACGTCGCCCAGGTTGTTGGGCATATTATCGCTGAGCCGCACGATGATCATGTAAATGCCTGGAAAGCCCGGCACCTGGTTCACGTATTCGACATTCAGCGGATAATGGTTGTGGGCAACGTCTTCAGCATCGGCCGTGAAGGAGGTAGGATTGCCGTTTGTAGTTTCGCCCGGTAGCAGATTCATGTTCATCGCAAAGAGCGCGATGCGTGTTCGCGTGTCATTACTGAACTTCACGGTCGAAGTAACCGCAAACGGTCCGTCCTTCAAAGTCACTGACTCTACCGCAATCGCTCGCGTCGAGGCAGCGTCGCTTATCAGGACGGGGGCGCTGGTTGCGGCTTGAGTGGCGCTAACGGCTGCGCACATGGTGGCCAGCAGAGCAGCAGAGATAAGTCGCAGAACACTATTAGGCGAGCGGTTCGGGACGCTGATTTTCATAGGATGGGCGCTCCATTAACAGGCTTGTGCCAAAGTCCGAAAAACTAGTCGGGCAAAACTATGAGGTTGTCCCAATTGGATTGGTGGAGGGGCCACCCGGCCAATAACCCAGGCTGAATTACAATATAGCATTTTCGCGCTACCCTGAGTCAACAACTTAGACGACACTAAAGCCCATAAAGCCGAAGAAAATTTTTGTGAACATTTGTGAACACAGGCTACAACTCAGATGTCCGAAAAAAAATTAAATACCGAAGTTGGGGAACTAGTTCAGTTTGAAAAAGTGGCACGCGTCCCGCC
>JBDUDV010000112.1:0-10780 GCA_040002755.1 Acidobacteriota bacterium
CCCTCCGGTTAACAGCCGGATGCTCTGCCATTGAGCTACTGCGGAATAAGCGCCTCGCATAGTCTCAAACCAGGCGCGAGCGCGAAGAAATTTTTATAACAGATGAGGCATGGAGCGTCAAGGCGACGCTTTTTGCGTTTTTGCTATCACCGCTGGCGGGATTGCCGTGGCCGCTTAGCCGGTTTGCTTGTTCGCTTAGGTTTCGACTGGGCCAGGGCCTTCAGAGTGTTTTGCCACGCGAGAGTCATCGCTTCGCCGAGCCTGTCTTCGTTTACCAGAGCGAGCACCACCGTGGTTGATCCATTGCGTCCCCAGGCGCCACTTGCGGGCTCGAACGCTGCGAAGTCGTCAGCGACGAAATCTTCTTGTTGTTCAGGTTTGAGTTGAACCATTCCACGCTCTCCATCGGGATAGAGCGTCGCGAAGATTCTTCCATTGGCGCGGAAATCTGGATGGCCCATGTGCGCGCCTTCGATGGCACCCTCCATCTTCAAAGCCAGGCGGCGGAATTTATCAGGAGTCATGATGTCTCGTTAAGTAGTCTGTCTCGGGCTTTGCCTTCGAGGATTCTAGGCAGGAGGGCTCTGGCTGTCCAGAACACACTGCCGGATGAAGAAGACAAATCGCAGCGATAAGAAGCAAAGACCCAAGTCCAAAGCCCAAAGGCACGGCCCGCGATAGCGCTTGCGCTCAACCGTTAACTGCGAGAACATCTCGCACTGCAAAACCCAAAACTCTACGGTCTTTCAATCCGCGGGATACATCCGCCTGAGAGGTTTCAATGGAACGCCGAATAACATCCTGGTTCAGTCAAAACTTGAGCACCGAAATGCCGCTGGTTGCTTACGGCCACGCCGGCCAGCCACTGCTGATGTTTCCCACCGCGGCCGCTGACTATCTCGAGTATGAACGTTTTCATTTGGTTGACGCGATCAAGCCGCATCTCGAGAGCGGGCGCATCCGCGCTTACTCGATAAACAGTGTGAACAAGTACAGCCTGCTCAATGAGCAGATGCCGCCGCACATGAAGGCCGAGTTGCTGACGCGTTTCGATCGTTACATCACGGATGAAGTGTTGCCGTTAATCCGCAAAGATGCGGGCGATGATGCGCGACCGCTGACGAGCGGCGCCAGCCTCGGCGCCTTTCTGGCGGTCAACGAATATTTCAAGCATCCGGATTTATTTCGCGGCGTGATTGCGATGAGCGGCAGTTACGACGTGCGTTCGTATTTGAAAGGCCACTACGACGATAACGTTTACTTCAATAACCCTGCCGATTATCTGCCAAACCTAAACGATGATCACTACCTGCCGATCCTGCAAAAGGCGACGGACATTTACATTCTCTCCGGTCAGGGAAACTACGAAGCGCCGGACCGCAGCCAGAATCTGGCTGACATCCTGAAAGCGAAGGGCATTCCCCACAATCTGGATCTCTGGGGCGCAGACGTCGACCATGATTGGCCCTGGTGGAGGAAGATGTTGCCGTTCACGCTGGATAGGATTCTCCAAGGATGAAGGATGACCAGCAGCCAGGGTAAAGGGGAAGGGGAACGCGCAGTTGCTTACCCTTTCCCCCTAAGTTCTTACCCCGGCGGTTCGTCTCCGCCTTTCTTACCCTTCTTCTTTGCCGGATCTACTTCCCGTGGCCGCGTTGCTGGCGGCGGTGGAGCCTCGACCTTCGGCGTCACCGGTTCCGTTCGCGGCGCCGGCGCGGGAACTTCGTCAGCCTTCGGCGGCGGCGGCAGAGTCATTTGTTCCAGCTTCGGTTCCGTACTATTCGTTGCCGGCACCGTTGTATCGGTTTCGTCAGTTTGCTTGGTGGTGTCTTCACCAAACTGCGCTCGCTCCGCCTGCAACTCGCGTTGACGTTGACGGAAAAGCTCCTTCATGTCTTCCGGCATTCCCGGAGCCTTGTCGAAATCTTCTTTTGGTTTTCCTTTCAGAAAATCTTTCATGAAGGAGATAAATATGGGCAGCGCACCGTGGCCGCCGGTCATGTCATTCCCAAGTGGTTTTTTCCTGCCCGGGTAGCCCATCCAAACGCCGGTAACGTAAGTCGGCGTGTAACCAATAAACCAAACGTCGGTATGGTCGTTGACCGTTCCAGTCTTTCCGGCCAGCGGCACCCCCAGCGAACTCGCAGCCGTGGCGGTACCAAACTGAACTACACCGCGCATCATTGACACCATCGTCAACGCCACGTACGGATTCACAACTTTGTAAGTGGTCTTCTCCCATTCTTCGAGCGTAGCGCCATCGCGATCCAACACGCGGCGAACCAGGTGCGGTTCAACGCGAATACCTTTATTGGGAAACGCCGAGTAAGCCGAAATCATTTGATCGAGCGGCACCTCGGTGGCGCCGAGTGCCGAGGGTAGATAAGGCGCCATCGGCACTTTGATTCCAAAGCGTCTGACCATCTGCGCGCCGGTTTGAATGCCGACTGTTTGCAACAGGTGGACAGCGGGAACATTCATCGACTTCGCCAGGGCCATCTTCAGCGGCAGATCGCCATTGCCGAGTGAGCCATCGTAGTTATGTGGTTCCCAACTGCCGATCTTGATCGGCGCCCCGCTGACTGTCGTGTCCGGCGTCATGCCCCATTCCACCGCCGCGGTATAGATGAACGGCTTAAAGCACGAACCAGTTTGTCTATAGGCCTGCGTCGCATTGTTAAACTTGCTGGCGCTGTAGAAATCGTATCCGCCGATCATCGCCACCACTTCGCCGGTCTTGGCGTTCAAGGTCATCATGGCACCCGCGACTGCCGGTACCTGCGACAGTCCAACTTTCAAGCGCCGGCTCTTCTCATCAACTTCCTTGATTTCAAACTCAGAAAGATAGCCAGGCTTCAACTCGTCTTTAGGCTGACGCTTGGACCAACCCATATCGGCGGGGCCCACTGTCGCAGTGAAGTTACCAAAACGGATCGTGGCTTCATTCCTTGCGTGGTCAACTTTAGTTACCAGACCTGACAGGAAGCGACCCTCGTGATAATCGTTGCCGTACCAGTCCGGGTCTTTGTAGTTGCTCAGTTCCTGAGCGGTTGGCGGTCCCTGCCCGTTGTTCACCACGGTCGTAATCGTTTTGTAGCTTGAACGCCAGCCGCTGTGCGTTTTGTCGTAATTCCTCAGACCGGCACGCAAAACTTCGTACGCCTTCTTCTGGGCATCGACGTTGATCGTGGTATAGACGGAGAGGCCGCCCTGGGCCACGCGCGTTGTGTATTTGTCTTCGAGTTCCTGCCTGACATTCTCAACCGGGTAATCAAACGCGCTCGACTTCGGCTGCGATTGATAGTAAGCCGTGTCTGCCAGTTGAATTGGTTTGGTCTTGGCTGCATCCACTTCCGCCTGAGTTGCGAAGCCATTCTTGGCCATCAAATCCAACACGAGATCACGACGCTCTCTCGCGCGCACCGGATTGGAGGTGGGCGAATATTCACTGGGCGCTTTGGGAACGCCGGCAAGCAACGCCGCTTCACCAATCGTCAGGTCATTGGCGTGTTTTCCAAAATAAGTTTCCGCGCCGGCCTCCACGCCGTAGGCATTAGCGCCAAGAAAGATGTGGTTCGCATAAAGCTCCATGATCTGATTCTTGGTGTAGTAGCGTTCGATCTGCAGCGCCAGCGCCCACTCGTTCATCTTGCGCTTAATGGTCTGCTCCTTGGAGAGGAACAGATTCTTGGCCAGCTGCTGCGTCAGCGTCGAGCCGCCTTCAACTTTATCGCTGGTCAGGTTTTTCCAGGTGGCGCCGATGATGCGAATGGGATCGATGCCGACGTGATCGTAGAAGCGCGTGTCCTCGACGGCGAGGATCGCGTTTTTCATTACGGGCGGGATTTCGTCGTACTTGAGTGGGATTCTTTTCTCGAGCGCAAACTCGCCGATCACCGTTGTGCCGTCGTCTGCATAGACTCGCGTTACCACGCTCGGCCGGTAAGTCGCGAGTGCAGCAACTTCGTTGGCGGCGCGCGAGTAATTGAGTTCATAGGCCGCGATCATGCCGGTCAAGCCGCCGGCCGCGAGCGCCAACAGCAAAACCGCCGGGAACCAAAACCGGCGCAGCACGTGCCAGCGCTTTTCCGGGGGCGCGGTAACGATTGCCTTGGGAGAATATGATTTCAACTTCGAGCCAGGAGATTTTGCAGCCATATGATTAGCGTCCTCGATATTAACAGTGCCTTATGATAATGATTTCGGGCAACGTGGCTTCCCACAGTGTCTAATATCAGCCCTCGGCGACGCAGAATTATAACTTACGGTGAGCCAAACCTGGATGCTGCAAGTCTCCTTGTAATGGGAAGTTTCCGCTTACTACCCAGAGGAATTCCGCCAGAGACCCACCAGGTCTAAGCTTTGAGCACATTTCTTGGGTGTTACTGCTCGGATATGAATTGGAGGCTCTCACACATCAATGCATATCATCAGTCGCAAACGGCTCAACGAATTTGCTGAACAGCACCAGGAAGCAAAGTCCTCGTTGGCTCATTGGTATCACCTGGCGAAAGCTGGAGACTTCTCAAATTTCGTCGATCTCCGCGGGACGCTCTCTTCCGCCGATCAGGTTGGAAGACTTACGGTGTTCAATATCGGTGGCAACAAGATTCGCCTAATCGCAGCAATACACTATAATCGGAATAAGATTTACGTTCGCGCGGTGCTCACTCACAACGAATACGACGAGCAGCGCTTGAAGGAGTGAGTATGCAAAACCTCGATCTAAACAGGACCACAGACGCGTGGTCGTCACTGGCGGGCAACATCTTCGTGCCGCATTCCGAAGAAGAGTACCAGCAGCTCGTCGCCTTACTCGACTCGCTATTGACGAGGTCGGGGAGAACGAATCCCATCCCCTCGCGTCGCTCATGGAGATCGTCGGCGTCTTGATTGAAAAGTACGAAGACGAGCACGTGCCCGAACTGGCAGTTGAATAAGGTGTTGAGGAAGCCGCTCGGCCTTTCTGTATCAATAATTCAATTTACGACTTTGATTGGTGGGTGAACAGTCCGGAGCAATCGAAAGGGAGGCTTATGAATTCCACGAAACCAGGTGTGCGGGCGCTCTCTATTACCCGTACATTCATGTTCGCGACCTCAATTGGCTGAGAGCCAATTTGATCATCTTCCCGTGCGTGAAACGGATGGTGCCCATGAACGTTACTCCTCGCGATGGCGACGGCGTGCGGGAGTTAACAGAATCCTTCAACGGCAAGCCACCTTTGCTTCAACCAGCAAACCTTTGGAATCCGAGGTCAACCCAGGCACAAGCACTACTATCGAGTAAGCTTCGAGAGATTCGGAGGATAAAGCCTTCTCGGTTCGTTATGGCCGTGAAGCGGCGCGCAAACTCGCGAGGCCAGGTGATTACGGCTTTCAGATCACGTGGCGAAGCTATCGGACCCGCTCAGGCAAGCTCTAACAGCGGGTAATCGATTGGCCTGGGAGCCAGTAATACGAGAGCCAACCGATGATCCAGGCTACGTCGAGGTCCATCCCCGAGTCGGAAAGGCCGTGATGTCGACACTAGCAGTCGCCTGTGCGCAGGCTGACGGCCAGATTCTTGACGACTCTGGAGGACGCGGGTGTTGTTTTCCGATCTGAAGCACGGCTTCTGCGTAACCGCAACGATTTCAAGGGGGCTTAACCTGACATCTCGCGCCGCATCCCCTATAATCATCACGCACACGGGGGCGACAGGCTTCGACAGGGGTTTGGACGGCCGACGGATGCCATGCCGGGCTACTCTATGCAGCTCGTTAAAAAGCGTAGGGAAAAAACAATTGCCAACTCTAATGAGTTTGCACTCGCTGCCTAATTAGCACCGAGCGTCTCGCCGCAAGTTGCTTATGCGCGCGGAGGGAGATGTCACTCAGATAAGCTGGCCCCACCTTTCGGTCCGTTGGGTGGGGCGAGATCAAAGTCGGACTAGGTTTCATCGAGGTCTTGTTACTTCACTTACTCGATGCAAAGCGAAAATCCAACCGCTTGACGGTTGGGAAAGAGAAGTGACTAAGCATGTAGAGTCTTTCGGCGTTTTCTCTTGGATCCGAGTTCAATTCTCGGCGCCTCCACCATTCTTTGAATTGCGGTTGCGGTTTCGGAACGCGGATTTGAAATCTGACTCCTGCGTCCGAGCAGCATCGAACTAGTGAATTCTCAAATCCGAAATCCGCAATCCGCAATCCGAAATTCATTTCCTATCGGCATCTTTGACAGCGGCGTAGGCGGACTCACTGTCTATCGGGCCTTGCACGAGCGTCTTCCCAATGAGCGCTTCGTCTATCTGGGCGACACGGCGCGCGTGCCTTATGGAACCAAATCACTATCCACGGTTGAGCGTTACGCAATTGAAAACTCAAAATTCCTTGAGGCACACGGCATCAAGCTCCTCGTGGTAGCTTGCAACACCGCATCGGCGCTCGCTCTGCCGGCGATTCGCGCGGCTGTCGGTGTAACAGTAGTCGGCGTGATTGGACCAGGCGCGCGGGCAGCCGCGAAAGTTGCAGCGGGAAAGAAAGTGGCGGTGATCGCCACGGAAGCTACAGTGAACAGCGGCGCGTATGCCGAAGCGATCGCAAAGGCCGATCCCTCCATTTCCGTGATTGAGCGAGCGTGTCCGTTGTTCGTGCCGCTTGCTGAGGAAGGCTGGGGCGAGAGTGATGTTGCCCGCTCGGTTGCCGAGCAGTATTTGAGTGGTCTCAAAGAAGAAAACCTTGGTGCCCTGGTATTGGGCTGCACTCATTATCCGATTTTGCGCGACTTGATTAGTGAAGCGGTGGGAACGGAAGTCTCTCTAATAGATTCCGGAGCCGCCGCCGCCGCCGAAGTCCAGGAGTTGCTGGAATCGAATCAACTCGCCGCCGCACCGCCGGCGGAGCCAGGCAAGAGCGAGCGCGAGCTGGGCGATGACCTTGACCATTTTTATGTGACGGATGCGGCCGAGCGTTTTGCGAAAGTTGCTGAACGATTTTTAGGAACAGCGCCGGCGGTGCTGGAGGCAGTTGAAATTTGGGGACACGATGAGCTTAGAACGCACTGACGGGCGCGCCTTCGATGAGCTGCGTCCGGTAAAAATAACTCCCGGCTACCTGCCGTACGCTGAAGGTTCAGTTCTCATTGAGATGGGCCAAACGCGCGTGGTGTGTTCGGCGTCAGTCGACGAGCGCGTCCCGCAGTTTCTGCGGAATAGTGGACAAGGGTGGATCACCGCGGAGTATTCGATGTTGCCGCGCGCTACTCAGCAAAGGACTCCAAGAGAAAACCGCCGCGGCGGAGCATCGGGCCGGACGCATGAGATTCAGCGGCTGATCGGGCGGAGTCTCCGAACGGCAGTAGACATGAAACTCCTCGGCGAGCGCACGATCACTCTCGACTGCGACGTGTTGCAGGCTGACGGCGGCACGCGCACGGCGGCAATCACCGGCGCTTATGTGGCCTTCGCCGTGGCTGCCTATCGCCTGCTGCGATCGGGCAAGATCCAGCGGAACATTATTACCAATGAAGTCGCCGCAATCAGCGTGGGCATCGTTCGTAACGTTGCCTTGCTCGACTTGAAGTACGACGAGGATTCGCAAGCGGAAGTTGACATGAACGTTGTCTGCACCGGCGACGGCCGCTTCATCGAATTGCAGGGAACAGCGGAGCGCGAGCCATTCTCCCGCGAGCAGATGGAGAGTCTGTTGGCGCTGGCCGGCAAGGGAATCCAATCGCTGATAACAATTCAAAGAGAAGCGATTGCGACGGCAACGCCCGCCGCTTAAGTTAGTTGTGAGTTGGACGCTAAAGGTAAGTTGTTTCGAGACAACGAGGTGATCGGTAGTCTGCATCGAATTCACCTAAACAAACCGACATTGACCGTCCGATACTTGAGGAGCGGATTACAAGGAGTTGATTTAATAAGATGAGACACCTGATAGCTGGTTTTGTTTTATTTCTGCTGATGGCCGGCTGCGCGCTGGCCATGGCCCAGGAGGTCTTCGATGGCGGCGAATACACAATTAAGCTGCCACAGACGTGGAAAGTACTAAGCGAGGGTGACGATGGCCATGAGCACGCCGAATTTGTGAATGGAGATCGTCTCGAAGGTTATCTTCAGATTCGCAAAGAAGTTGTGGATGCCGGGACGACGCCATCAGATCTAGTCCGTCGCGACCTGGACCAGAAGCTAAGGTTTCTTCCCGGGTTCATCGAAGGAAAAGAGGAGAAGTTTTCCGGACACTTGAATGGTGTGACCGCCTCCTACGAGTTTATCAAGAACGCAAAACCGATGATGGGCCGCATCTATTACCTACAAGCCGACAACCGCACGATCTACTCCTTTCGCTTCAGTGGCGCGCGCGACAAGCTGGCGCGCATTCGCAACCAGACGGATATGATCGCGCGCAGCTTCCAGCTTAAATAACTGGTAGCGCGAATTGTCTGTTCTCGATGGCCGTCACGCTAGTCAGCGTGGCGGCCAACTCTTTGGAGTGCGGCAGTCCTGTCGCCGCTTTGGCCTTGGGCGGCTTGACGCCCAAGCTTTCCGTTGTTTTCATTCACCCGCAGTTACGACAGACGCGACCTATGAAAGCACTGACAGGTCAGCGCACAGCAAAGAGAGCAAACGCTCCACAGATACTTATGAAACTAAGGCTCGCTCCAGGTTTATCGATCGGGAAATCTCCCATCGAAGGGAAGGGTTGTTTTGCGGTGGCGCACTTCAAAGGCCGAAGGAAAATAGCCGAGTACACCGGCGAGCGGATTACCGAAGCCGAGGCGAATCGCCGGGCCAACCGGCGCCGCTTGCGCATCTGCGCAATTAATACTCGCTGGAGCCTCGATGGCAGCCGCGGCGGCAACGGCACGCACTACATCAATCATTCGTGCGAGCCAAACGCCTTCATGCAGATTCTTTACGACCACATACTCTTCATCGCTTTGCGGGACATCGAGCCCGGTGAAGAAATCACGATCGACTACGAATCAACGCTGCACTCAAATAAAAAAAGGTGCATTTGTGGAGCCCCATCTTGTCGCGGAACGATAAATAAATGGTACGGAAAAGGGGGAAAAGCGAATCGCTGACAAAGAGATCCTCTTCCCCCTGTCCTAAAGCCTTGGTAGTGTGAAACTGAATTTGGATCC
Source organism: Acidobacteriota bacterium (assembly GCA_040002755.1). Lineage (GTDB taxonomy): Bacteria > Acidobacteriota > Blastocatellia > Pyrinomonadales > Pyrinomonadaceae > PSRF01. Next base: position 9,129 of record JBDUDV010000112.1, read on the forward strand.
CCGGCCGACTTCCGAATCGAGGTCTACCGTTCCGCCGTGCTGTTCAACCACTTCGCGAACGAACGATAAGCCGAGCCCGGTCGACTCCTCGTCTTTTTCCTGTCCTTCACGAACTACGCGGTAAAACTTTTCCCAGACGCGATCACGCGACTCAGCCGGAATGCCGTAACCCCGGTCTTCAACCGATAGCCTGACGGCCTCAGCTTCCAACGAAGTTGTGACCGTAACGGTGGTGCGCTCCGGGCTGTACTTGATCGCGTTGCTCACCAGATTTCTTACTGCCTGCGTGATCATGCTCTTGTCGGCAGCCACTGGCGGAAGTCGTTGCGTTGGTTGTTCGACCAGGCGAATACGTCTCTTCTTCGCCACCGTTTGCATGCTAGCGATCGCTTCTTTGACAATCTCGTCCAGCCGCAGCGGAATCTTCAGGAATTCCTGCCGGTCCTTGCGCTGCAGTTTGGTAACCTCCAGGAAGGCATTGATCATTCGGGAGAGCCGCTGCGATTCATTGGCAATGATCGTGACGAATTCTTTTGTCTGCGCCGGAAGCGTATCGTCCTCACTCAACAACTGTGCGAAACCGTTAATGCTGGTTATAGGTGTGCGCAATTCATGAGACATCAGCGAAATCATGTCGCTCTTCAATTGGTCGTATTCTTTGAGTAGCGTCAGGTCCTTTATAACGAGTGACAGGCAAAGCGGCTGGGCGGAACTGAGTGCTTGCTTGCCGGTGGGACTCAAGGCGCAATCCGCCAACACCAGGGAGACGCGCAGTCCGTATGTCGCATTGCGCTCCGCGAAGTGTAACTCCCGTTCGTAAGCCTCGCCGGTTTGCAAGACTCTGCGTACGGCCAGCGCCGGCGCGTCAAAGACATCGGTGCGAAATTTGTCGAGCAGGTCGAAAAACGTGATCTTTCGCGTTTGCTCGAGCTCGATGCCGGCGAGTTCAGCCAGCGCCGGGTTTGCGTAAGCGATCCGGCCGTCGAGATACCCAAGCGCGACACCGTCCCCGATTTCGCTGAGCGCATTAACGCCTACACTCTGCTCCAGCAGGACTCCGTTAAGAACATAGAGCGACTCCAGCCGCTGCTCCGAGGCGTTAGCCGAGAAGAAGGCGAGCGAACTTCGTTTACCGTCTGACTTGTGCGCCTGCCCACGTTGCAGATTGCGCGCCATTTGTCCGCCAACCGCCGTCAGCAGCGCGTGATCTTCTTCAGCAAATTCTTTGGTGGCGCGAATGAGCAGCGCGCCGACTGTGCGGTTTTCGTGCCGGAGCGGCAGGGCACCGTTTGCAGTTGTACCGTCCAACTCGATCTTCTCCACGATGATTTTGCCGGCCGTTATCGCTCGCTCACACAATGTGACGCCATCACGCCAGGCCGAATTTCTGTCGTTGTCAGGTGCGCCGTTCTGGGTCGCCCGCAACCGTGCGGAGAAAATGAGTGTGCCTTCGCGATCACGACGAAAGACAACCGCCTCGCTCGGCGAAAGGACGGTGTCGAGCAATTGCAGGCCGCTGAGCAAGCGACTCTCTGCCTCATCGCCGCCCACTGCCTCAAACTTCGCCGAGGACGCCGTCAGTTTTTCCGTCAGTTCATTGTCGCTTTCGCGCAACCGTTTGAGTTGGATCGATGCGGCCGAGATCGAAGCGG
>JBDUDV010000113.1:0-10370 GCA_040002755.1 Acidobacteriota bacterium
AGTTCGCAAAAGTATTAACGCGAATTCCAAACCAAGCGACGCCGTAACTGCCGGCAATACCCACGAGACTGAAAGCGAGAATGATGGCGACGCGAAAAGGCTCCATGCGCGAGAGCACGCCGAAGTAAAGAATGATGATAGCGCCGATGAAGATTTCCAGAATCAGGATGAACTTGCCCTGCGTGATCAGGTAGGTTTTGCAAGTCTCGTAAATCAGCTCCGAGATCTCGCGCATGGCGCGATGCACCGGCAGCTTCTTCAAGTTCATGTAGATACCAAGCCCGAACAGCAAACCGAGCATGCAGACCACGAGTCCGACGAGCAGAAGGTTGTGGCCGTTGACGCTGCCGCCAAAGAAAGTGACGTCTGCCAAGTCAGGCAGGATCAGACTAGCTTCTCCGCCGGCATGAGACTGACCAAAAGTGGGTGACGCGGAAACCGCCAGGCCCGCTAAAATCGCTCCCAATGCCAGACCGGTACGGCGGATGCCGCGAGCATGCGCGCCAAGCAGAGAAGCAGTCTCCGCACCCAGCTTGTTGATAGTTTTCTTTTTGAGAAGCAATGCTGCCAAGCAAACTGTTAGCAGGCTGATAATTGAGATCAGCGATATTTCCACGATTGTGTGATTCCTTTCGGTCGTTTAAGTAGCGGAGATGCGCGCCCCCGAGCCTTGTTCGTATCCGCAGTTCAACATCTCAACGGTTTCAATGCGCCTACGGTGTTGACGGATAGCCTTGCAAGAACCGCGTATTATTGCCGATTTTCAGGCGGAGTGTCCAACGGGGGTCGGGGATTTTGAAAGTCTGATTGGTTCGATCGTCAGAATCTAAAGTTAGATTAGGCAGTAAACTGCGATGGTGGCGGCGGCAGTGGAGCCGGGCGCACTCTACGCTTCAAGAGTCGACCTCCGACGCTAAGGCCCAGGTAAGTTAAGAAACTGAAGATCAGATAGTCACCGAGCAGTCCAAAAAGGAGGATCCTCCACGTCGTAACTGTCAGGTACGGAATCCGGCAGAGCAAGGGATAGGTCCACACGAGGATCCAATAGAACCATGGCCGATATGCAGTCGGCGAGAATATCTTGATACTGAGCGAATAAGGAATCCAACGCCTAAAGAGATCAAAATTTCATCTTCGTAGATTAAGATAACGGCAGGTTTTCGTGGTTTCGCAACGATAGCTCCGGGTCTTGCAACAACAGACGCGTGTGTCGCAGCGGAATATCGAGCTCGCAATGACGTCTGGCGGAGTCGCGAACGCAGACAGCGGGACCTCAAACTAGCCCGACGAACTCGCTCCCGCCAACTCCGGGACGATATTCTCCGGACGTTTGCCAAAGCCAAGCCAACGGCGGATAGAATCGATCAGGATAACTATCGCCGCGAACATGATCATGGCCGTGAGGGAAACATTGATGTAACCCAGCCACGCGGTCTCAGGCTTTTGCGCGAGCGGCCAGAAGATGTCGGTGATCGACTCCCAACCGGCAACGAGAGTTGTAGTCGCGACAAAGCTCAGCGGCAGAATTGTCACCCAACTATATTTCGCGCGACCGGAGTTGATGATCATGGTAGTGGCAACGCAGAGCGCCACCGACGCCAGCAGTTGATTGGCAACGCCGAACATTGGCCAGATGGTGGAGATTGAGCCCGACCAGATAAACGCCGCCCACGCCAGCACCACCAAAGCCGAAGTTATAATTGACCCCGGCAGCCAATTCGGCTCTTCGAGCTTGTGATAAAAGCGCCCGCCAAACTCGCCGACAAGGAAGCGGGCTACCCGCGTGCCCGTATCGATCGTAGTGAGTATGAAGAGCGCTTCAAACATGATCGCGAAGTGATACCAGTATTTCATCAGCCCTCGCAGGCCGGGAATGCCGTCAAAGATTTTCGCGATGCCGAGCGCGAGTGTTACCGCGCCGCCCGTTCGACCGCGCAGGTTTTTCTCGCCTGATTCCTGTTGGAGTCGATCGATTTCCTGCGGTTGCAGGTTAAAGTCTGGCCCGCTGTGTTCATTGACCATCTGGACGTAAGCAGCTCTTTGCGTGTCGGTCTTTTGTTGTGTGTTGATGGCAAAGTAATCGCCGGGGAAGAGTGAGCTCGCGGCAATCAACGCTACCACGCCCACCACGCCTTCCATCAACATCGAGCCGTAGCCGATCATGCGCGTATCAGTCTCTTTGGTGATCATCTTCGGCGTTGTGCCTGAAGAGATGAGCGCATGAAAACCGGATATTGCACCGCAAGCGATGGTGATGAAGACAAACGGATAGAGTTTCCCGGGAATTACGGGCCCACCACCATGCGTGAACGGCGTAAGCGCCGGCATATTCAGGTTTGGGTGAACCAGCACGACTCCGATGATCAGGAATGCGATCGTCCCGATTTTCAAATACGACGACAGATAATCGCGCGGGCAGAGCAACATCCAAACCGGCAACACCGAAGCGATGAACCCGTAGCCCGCCATCAGGATGATCAGTGCGTTGCGCGAAAGCGTAAACGCGTGGGCGTAGGATGAATCAGCCACGCGTCCACCGAGGTAAACAGCCAACAGCAATCCCACCACCCCGATGATGCTCGCCTCGGCGATCTTGTCTACACGAATGCGATACATGTAAAGGCCCATGAAGAGCGCGAGCGGAATCGTGAACGCAACGGTGAACGTGCCCCACGGCGACTCGGCGAGCGCGTTCACAACAACCAACCCCAAACCTGCGAGTGCAATCACCACGATGAACAGAATTGCAATTCCGGCGACGATACCCGACAGCGGACTAATCTCAGTGCGCGCCATTTCAGCGAGCGATTTTCCTTTTCGCCGCACACTGCCCGCGAGGATCATGAAGTCGTGCACAGCGCCGCCGAGGCAGACACCAATGACGAGCCATAACAATCCGGGCAGGAAACCAAACTGCGCCGCCAGCACCGGACCAATCAGCGGGCCAGCGCCCGAGATTGCCGCGAAGTGATGACCGAAGAGCACCCATTTGTTTGTCGGGTAATAGTTGTGGCCGTCGTACATCGTTTGCGACGGCACTGGGCGCGAATCATCAAGCGCGAGCACCTTGGCAGCGATGAAAGCGGAGTAGTAGCGATAGGCGATCGCAATCACGCAGAGTGAGCCGATGATAATTGGAAGAGCGTTCATGTGTCCAAGACCTGCGCCGCCATCGTCAACGCTCAAGCGTGTGGTAGTTAATCTGGTGCGCGTCCTTCGCGACTGCCGCGGCGGTCCCCTCCTTGGTCAATGTGAGGCGGACAGCCCAGTAGAAGATCACCAGCGCGAAGACAATCACCACAATGATATCCACCCAGTTCGGCAGCAGGTTTGTTGAGCCGTTGCCATAGCGACCCAGCCACCCGATTAACACTTGGCCTCCGAACCACACTCCTATCCAGACAGCATTTCGGATAGTGCGCTGCGCGCCGGTGCCGCGACGCAGCGCGCCAACGGCGAACAGAACCAGCCCGACCGCCATCGCACAGGCGAGCTTCCAAGTGGTTTCAAAACCACCCCAATAGATGATCAGGTTCGCTGAGCAAAAGGCCGCAGGCAGCACCAGCGCAGGCATGGGCACCCGGTACGATCGTGGCCGTTCACCGTCGACCTTGTGAAGCGCCGCCAGCGACACGGGAGCAAACGCGTACATGATTGCCGTGGCTCCAGTGATAACACTGACGAGCGCACTCCAGCTTTTGAATGGTCCGAAGGCGAGCGACCCGACGACCGCCCCTACGAGGATGGATACCACTGGAACGCCCTTACGATTTGTAGTGGCCAGGGCGGTTGGCATCTCCCGCTCCTCGCCGAGGGCATAGGAGAGGCGCGCCGTAGTGCCGACATAGACGACGCCAGTTCCCGCAGGTGAAATGACAGCGTCGACGATTAGCACCTTGGCGAGCCAGGCAGCGCCAACCGCGAGAGCGAGGGTATACCAGGCACCGTAGTCGGACGGGTCAGTGCCGAGTGGCTTGGCCCACCCATTGAGGATGTTCCGAGGATCTAGCCCGCCGATCATCACGATTTGCAGGAGCGAGTAGAGTACCGCGCCGATGGCCATGGCCGTCAGAATCGCACGCGATAGATCTCGTTTCGGATTGCGTGCTTCACCGGCTAGTTGGACCGCTTGCTCGAACCCTTGTAAGGCGAACACGACGCCGCCGGTCAGAGCAGCGAAGACGCCATGAAAGCCGAATGGCATGAAGCCACCACCGGCGTGGAAGTTGGCGGGGTTGAACTGCAGCCAGGCTACGACCGCGATGGCCACAACGGGCACGGCCGTTTTCCAAATGACTACGATCACGTTGCTTTCAGAGAGAAACTTCGCGCCGGCGAGATTGATCGCAGTAAACAGAACCATCAAGACAAGGGCCGTGATGAGACCGGTGCCATTGAGTAGTCCCGCTTTGTCACCCACCTTATTGATCATATTGAAGTGTTGGTTCACCCAGCCAACACTGTTGACGTAGGTGATGGCCGCGAGCACTTCGATGGGAGCAACGAACACCGCCTGCAACCACGACGCCCACCCCGACATGAAGCCCGCGATGGGACCATGCGAGTAGTAGGGAAACCTTGCGGCCCCGCCAGCGACCGGGTAAGTGGCTCCTAGTTCAGCGTACGTCAGCGCGAGTAGCGCCAGCATGCAGGCCGCGAGCATCCACGACAAGATCGATGCCGGGCCGGCAACTTGCGCAGCATTGAGCGCGCCTAGCAGCCAGCCTGATCCGATGATTGAACCCAGCGAGACGAACATCAGTCCGTAGAAGCCGACCGACCGTTGCAAGCCGCCAGGTTGATCGTCTTTACGTGTGTCCATCAGACCGTTATTGTCCATCTTGCCTCCTCGCTGTCGTCTGGGTTGCAGGAATCCCGCGGAGTTTGGCACGGAACGTCGCGGAAAATCCAGAAGAATATAGCGGAGGATCTCGCGCCTCGCCTTCCGCTTTTCCTTTGCCCATTCCCCTTTTCCCTGTTTGCATATCTTCCCCGTCAACTTTTTTCTTGTTAGACTTTCCGAAATCTGAAATACGAAATTCGCAATCGGCATGTATCCATTCAGAAACATTCTCTTCCCAACTGACTTTACGCACCACGCCCGCGCGGCCCTGAAATATGCCGCGGCGTTTGCCCGCAGCGGTGGCGGTCGCGTGGTGCTTTTCAGCGTACAAAGCGCTAGTGTGCCGGCGAATCTGTTGACATTACCGGAACGGATCTTCGCGGAACAGGACAATCGCTGGTTACTACAAGTACGGACAGAGGTGCGAGCGCTGTTGGCTGACCCGCTATTCAATGGGCTCGAAGTTGAGCCGGTAATAGTGGAAGGCGAGCCTGCGACAGAGATTGCACGAGCAGTCCGCGACTACGACATCGATCTCGTAACCGTGGTGACGCACGGCCGCAAGGGTTTATCGCGCGCGCTTTGGGGTTCAACTGCAGAAGAGATCATCGCCGAAGCGCCTTGCCCAGTGTTAACCATTCGCCCGCCGCAACACGATTTCGTAGAACACAAGGGTGAGCGAAGCGAACTGCGCTTGAATCGCGTGCTGCTGTCGACAAACTTTCGTCCTTCGTCTGCGGCAGCGACGCAAGTGGCGAAGCAACTCGCGAGTCAAACCGGAGCGGAGTTGCACGTTGTCTATGTGATTGGAGACTACCTTGAACAGATCTCGGTGATGTTCCCCGAAGGCGGTCTAAATGCCCTCACTCGTTTGCGTAGTTATGTGAAGGAACGCATGTCCCAAGTCACGCGCGGCGAGTGGGCCCGTGCCGAACCGCACATCGTCGAGGGTCGGCCATATGAAGAGATAGTTCGTCTGGCTGCAGACACCGACGCAGACTTGATCGTTATCGGAACCAGTGTCCACGCTTCGCTCTTTGGTGGGACGCCGGTGCTTGGCTCAGAGATTGAACGCGTCGTGAGAAACTCGCCGTGCCCAGTGCTCTGCGTGCCGGCGGCGCGAGTGGTCACGCCCTTGCCCACACTTGTGACACAGCCCGTAAGTTGAAAGAGATCCAGAAAACAAATCCAGAAAACAGAAGACAGGAGTAAGAAGGCCCCTCATCGACCTCTAACTCCTGTCTCCTATCTTCTGTTATGGATTCTGCTTTATTGCGTGATCAATTGCAGTCGACCGTCAGGCAGCCTCACCGCAAACACACTTCGCTCGTACATCGTTAGTGGCACTGGTTGCTTGCTCTGATTAGCAGCTACCTGTTGACGTGTATAGCTGTTGGCGTTGCGGTAGGCCAGTGGGTCGCGAATGAGATCGTAACGGCGGCTAATCCTGCGCACATACTCTTGCGTCTCACTATAAGGCGGGACGCGATATCCATACTTAATTACGGCGCCTTCGCCGGCATTGTAGCCAGCCAGCGCCAAATTGACGTCACCGTCAAATTTGTCGAGCAGGAAACGCATGTAGCGCGTGCCGCCCTCAATGTTTTGTTGCGGATTCCAAATGCTGGTGACGCCAAACCGCGATGCCGTTCCCGGCATCAACTGCATTAGACCGCGTGCGCCTTTGTTTGACATCGCCCGCGCCTTGAAGGTCGACTCCTGGTGCATGATGGCGTAAAGCAACAAGGGATCGACTGAGTTGCGGTGGCCCGATTCGAGTATGTATCTGTCGACGGTCGCGTCGCCGGTGGTGAAGCCACTGAGGGTGCCGGCCCAATTCATGTTCGTCGTATGCGCCAGCGGCGTGCTTGCTGCCGAACGGTCAAGATTAGTCGAAGAAGTGAGCACTCGTCCGCGGCGGAGTTTCCCGGAGGGAGCGGGCGCGGACAACTCTATTCGTACAGCGCTCAAGTCAAAGTTGTCCACACGATAGTTGGGCCCGCCCGCTTCGCTTTGCGCGAACGCCGGCAAGGCGGTGATGAGAAAGAGGAATGCGGTTAGGGAAAGTTTTTTCATGCGATTCAATCTGGGGCGATGTATTGCTCTATTTATGAGCCGGAACGAGGTGACCTCTAGGATGCGTTCGCGCGTGAAGTTGGCGAGTGGTCTCTTCCTTCCTTATTTGAGACGGGTGAGAGTGTAACATGTCGGTTAAACGATTGCCAACACTGCAATTCTGCTCAATTTTCTTAAGCAAAACCGGAGTGATCGAGGGTTCTTGGGTGGGAACATCAGATCTCGCCGCGTTCGGGCCTCTCAGCTAGTCAGTTGGAAGGGAAGTCGACGCGCAAGAGCATTTGCAAGCTTTCCGGCGCTGCAAAATCACTTGCAAGACCTGGATTCGGGGGGTTGACGGCTGGCAATTGATTTGCTGGATGGCCTCAGTATGATACGCGCGCTTTCCCAACAATTCAGTACGCCGCGTGTTCGGGCGTGTCTCACGAGGAAGAGGAACAATATGAAAAAAATACTGTCGACGATCTTGTCACTGCTATTCGTATTTGCAATTGCAGTGGCCGCGCAAAACTCAAACAAACCAACTAATTCCAACTCAAACGCAGCAGCGAAGCCCAGGAAGCCAATTTTCAGAGCCACCAAGGATCAGATTCAGCAGGCGCAAAAGATTCTCAAGGACCGAGGTTTCTATGCCGGCGAACAGACTGGAAAGCTGGACGCCGACACGCGCGCTGGTCTGAAGAAGTATCAGGCGGCGGAAAACATCAAGGTTACCGGCACGCTTAACAAGGTCACGCTTGAAAAGATGGGCATCTTGCTAACGGACAAACAAAAGACAATGTAAGGGTTCAACTCTCGAAGCAATTCTCGCGGGGGAGGCTTGTTGAAAAACAAGCCTACAGAAAGCGCGGGTGCGTCAATGCCCAGATGACGCCCCGCGCTTTTTTTGAATGGCGCCAGAGAGCTGTTACTAGCTCAGCAGTTGTTCAACGACAGCGTAACTAGCCTCTAGCGCCTCGCTGAGCTTCTCCGGTCGGGACCCGCCGCCTTCGGCCATGTCAGCTTTGCCGCCGCCTTTGCCGCCAACAAGCGGCGCGAGTTCTTTAATGACTTTGCCGGCTGGCACTCTGCCGGTTAGATCATCGGAAGTGCGAACGATTAATGAAACCTTACCGTCACCGCTGCGGCCCAGCACAACCACGCCCGACTTAATTCGTGCAAGTAGCGTGTCGGAAAGCTGACGCATGCCGGCGGAGTCGAGCCCGCTTGCATCGCGCGCCAGCACCTTCACGCCGGCGATGTCGCGGGCGCCATCATTATCGCCTCCATTTGCTGACGTGCCGGCGGCCCCGGTCGCTATCTTCATGCGTAGATCGTGGGCTTCGCGACGCGCTTTCTTGAGTTCATCCTGCAGCTTGCCGATCACAGCCGGCAATTCCGCGCGCGAAGTCTTCAGGCCGCCGGCGACTTGATCGATCAGGAACTCGTCTTCGCGAAAGCGTTCGAAGGCATCGGTGCCGGTAATCGCGCGAATACGTCGCACGCCGGAAGCGATCGACTCATCGCTAGTAATCTTGAAGACGCCGATGTCGCCGGTGGCGCGCACGTGCGTGCCGCCGCAAAGCTCTTTAGAGAAAATATCTTCTGCTCCCTTGATCGAAAGCACGCGCACCTTCTCGCCGTATTTTTCGCCAAAGAGCGCCATCGCGCCCGAGCGCATCGCATCTTCGATCGCCATCTCGTTCGTCTCGACCGGCTCGTTGCGGAGAATGTGATAGTTAACGAGGTTCTCGATTTCTTCGATCTCGGTTTTCGTTAAGGGCTGATAGTGGTTGAAGTCGAACCGCAAATAGTTTGGCGCGACAACCGAGCCGGCTTGTTTGACATGCGTTCCCAGGACTTCTCTTAACGCGGCATGCATCAAGTGCGTTGCCGTGTGATTGCGGCGCGTGGCGTCGCGCTTCTCGACATCGACTTCAGCCGTAACCGTGTCGCCAACCTTCAGCGTTCCTCTTTCAACCTTCACCTTGTGAACGATCAAACCCTGCGTGGGTGAATAAGTGTCAATGACGGTGGCGATCATGTCGGCGCTCTTGTCAGAACCACCTCCGTCAGCGGGTGGCCGCGCATCGTCAGGCCGCCCCCTGAGGGAGGCGGTTCTGACAAGACGCCCACCATCGCCAACTTGTCCACCGCTCTCGGCGTAGAACGGCGTTTGATCAAGCACGACTTCGCCTTCATCACCTTCGTTGACCGACTGAACATCGGCGGCGCCTTTGACGAGCGCAACAACCTTCGCGTCGGCGACTCGCGTAGTCTCATATCCTTTGAATTGAGATCGACCCGACAGACCTGCTATATCAGCGTGAACCGTGTTTGCCTTCGCTTTACCTTCAACTTTTCCCACGATTCCTGTTTGTTGTAACTCCTGCAGAGCGGTATCGAAAGATTTATTAAACTGGTCTTCGCCAATTGCAAAGCCGCGCTCTTCCAAACCGACGCGAATCAAATCTCGCGGCGTCCCGAAGGTGTCATACAAGCGAGCGAGCGTTTTGTATTCCGGCATTGCTCCTTGTGTGGAAGCAAAGAGCTCATCCAACTTCTCCAAACCAACCGTCATAGTCGAGCCAAAACGCTCCTCCTCAAGTTTCACCATCTTCTCGATAAAACCGCGCTGAGACTCAAGCTCCGGATATGCTCGGCCCATCACCTCCACAACGAAGTCAGTTACCTGATGAAAGAAAGGCTTCTGAAGCGCGAGCGCGTGCCGTCCCTGATAGATCGAGCGGCGCATGATCTTCCGCAGGACGTAATTGCGGCCTTCGTTGCCAGGCAAGATTCCGTCGGCAATTAGGAAAGCGGTGGCGCGCGCGTGGTCAGCAATGACGCGCAAAGCGAAACCTTCCTGTGTTTCTGGCTGATAGTCTTTACCGGCGAGCGTTGCCGTGAAGTCGACAAAAGGACGCAGCAGATCGGTATCGTAATTTGAATGCTTGCCTTGCAGGATCACCGCGGTGCGTTCGAGTCCAAGGCCAGTGTCGACTGACGGTTTCGGTAGGGGATCGAGCTTGTACTGACCGGGCTCAACCTCGACGCGGTTGTATTGCATGAACACCAGGTTCCAGATCTCCATCGTGGTGTCGCCGGGTCCGTTCACCAGATCGGCGCGGTTGAACTCAGGATTTTCCGGATGCTCGCCGAGGTAGTAATTGATTTCGGAGTTAGGTCCGCAAGGACCGGTCTCAGCCATCTGCCAGAAGTTGTCCTTGCGACCAAAGCGCAGAATTCGCTCCGGTCTCGCGCCTACCTTCTCCCAAAGGGCCGCAGCTTCGTCATCAGCGGGCACCTCGTCGTCGCCACCGAATACCGTGAACCAAAGACGTTCAGGATCAAGACCCAACTTGCCATCGTCACGACTGCCCGTTAAGAAGTCCCATGCATACTGGATGGCTTCACGCTTGAAATAATCGCCAAACGAAAAATTGCCGAGCATCTCGAAAAACGTTTGATG
>JBDUDV010000114.1:0-9366 GCA_040002755.1 Acidobacteriota bacterium
CAAGGCTACCCGAGATGTTTCGCTCTACGACGCCAAACAACTTTTGAATGGCGCTCCGGGTTCGGAAGTGAAGTTGCGAGTGCTGCGCGCCAACACTCGTCCGCTCACGCTGACGGTGAAGCGCGGTGCGTTTCGAGCTCCGGCAGCCGAAGGAAGAATGGAAGCGGGACGGATTGGCGTTTTGCGGATTAACAGTTTTGCTCAGGGCGAAGCTGCTGACGTGCGCTCGCGAGTTCAGGACTTGATCAAACAAGGCGCACAAAAATTTGTTGTGGACATGCGCGGCACCGCGGGCGGCTCGATCGATGAAGCTGTGGCCGTCGCCAATTTGTTTATTAAAGATGGATCCATCGCGCAAACATCCGGCCGCGAAGGCAAGTCGCTGAAGACCTTTACGGCTGACCCCAGGGCAGCGATTTTTTCCGGTCCGGTGGTAGGTTTGATTGACACCGGCACGGCCGGCGCGGCTGAAGTTGTCGCCTCTGCATTACTTGAACGAAATCGCGGCCAGGTCGTCGGCGAGAAGAGCTTTGGCGCCGGCGCAGAACAGCAACTTTTCACTTTGCGTGGCGGTGATGGTTTGTTATTGACGACCATCAAGTGGGCATCGGCAAGCGGCAAACCCTTCCTGGGTGAAGATCGGAGCCACTCCGGCGTGGCGCCTTCAGTCGAAGTAAAGCGACCTGAACTTGCTGACGCTGTCGACCCGGACGAGTTAAGTGGAAACGACGACGATACTGCGGTCAAACCCGGTCAGACACCGGACAAGCCGCAAGTAACTCCAGACGTAAAATCGTCCGTGGAAGATCTGCAACTGAAGAAGGCGCTCGAACTTCTTCGTGAAAATAAGCAACCCCTGCAACGCGCAGCGTAAATAAGTTTTCCGCGACAAACCATAAGGTCAGGGACTTGGTTCCTGGCCTTTTTGTTTTCCTGGGACAAGCCATTCGTGCCTGTCCCGTCTGACTCCTCGCAAATACGGCACGCACTGGAATGTTTGTCCTACCAGCTCGATATCAGGCATTCAATGACTCCATATCGGGTACAGCTCTCAACCCTCAAATCCCGACAATGTTGGGGTTTTGTTGTCACCTTCTTGCAATCTTCCGTAAGCCTCAATTAAAGCTTCGTTCCGCAGTAAACTCTTCGCTAACGCCTAAAGACAGGTGAGAGAAGGAACGCCTATTGCTGAACAACCTGTAGCTAAACTGCGAACACTGTAAAAGCTAAGGAGAATTGAGCCATGATAATGACAAATAAATTACTGCCGGTCGCTTTGGTTGCGGCCCTTATCGGTGGGTCGGTCGGCGCCGTGGTGATGCACTCTAGAAACCAAACTGCTGTGGCTGAGCCGCAGGGTACGATTTCAGCCCAGCCGGCAACCGCTACCGACGTGCAATACCGGGCCAACGCTGCTGGCCGTGAACAGGTTATCCCGGTTGAGTTCAACTCTGCGCCGGAACAGACTGCGTACAAGTCAGGATTCGCTGATGGTTTCCGAGCCTGTGAATCCGGCGCGTCCGGAAATCAACTTAGCTCCACTCGATATCAAAGTGCACAGCCCGGAGTAGTCTATCGCAATGGGGGTCGGTCCTATGCGCATACTACTTCCAGTTCGAGAACGGTCACCAGGTACGCCGCGGCGCCGCGAGGACGTAGCTTCTGGCAGAAACATCGGGACAAGTTAACGGTGGCGGCGGGTACCGGTGGTGGTGCGTTAATTGGCGGACTGATCGGTGGTAGGAAGGGTGCAGCTATTGGTGCGCTCGGCGGTGCAGGTGGTTCAGCTTTGTATACCTACAAGATCCGCAAGCGTAATCGACGTTACTAAGCAATCAATTGGGAGAGTGCTAGCATGAGAGCAAGTCTCTTCATCGCCTTAAGCGCTCTGGTAGCGATGATGTGGGCAGTTCCCAACGCGGGGACTGCCCCTTTCGTTGATAACGCAGCGTCTCGAGAGGCTGGCCTGGTTGCGCCGAGCGCCAGTCCGAGCCCACGCGCAACGCCACCCGAGCCTGAAGCGGAGGTAGTGCGTGTAGAAACGAATCTGGTTAACGCGCTCTTCACCGCGACTGACAAAGATCATCACTTCATTACGTCGCTTCGGGCCGGCGACATCGCAATCTTTGAGAACGACGTCGCGCAACCAATCAGTCTCTTCGAACACGAAACTGATCGCCCACTTTCGCTGGCTCTTCTCATCGATACGAGCGACTCGCAAAGAGGCGTGCTCGCTAATGAGAAGGATGCGGCGCGCGTATTTGTCGATTCGGTCATTCGGCCGGAAAAGGATCGCGCGGCAGTAGTTTCGTTCACGGGCACATCTAAGGTTGAACAAGATTCAACTAACGACTTGCCGAAACTCCATCGCGGAATCGCACGCGTCAAGATTGAGATATCGGCAGAGAACGAAAGGCTAATAGCCAATGGCGAGGATCCACTGCCCAAGGAACAGGATCCAAGCGGCTATACCGGAATTTGGGACGCGCTGTGGAGCGCGATTGAAAATCTCCGGGCCCATACTCCGGACGGGACGCGTCGGGCGATCGTTCTACTGTCTGACGGCGACGATACGAGCAGCACGATCAAGAAACAGGATGTGATCGACTTTGCGTTGAAGTCAGACGTCGCGATTTATTCGATTGGTTTTCGCGATCGGGATTTTCCCGAAGGTCATCTTGATTCTGGCACGCTGCGAAAGATTTCTGATCGCACCGGCGGTCGGGCGTTTTTTCCCACACAGCCGGGCGAGCTGCAGGCTTCGTTTGCGCAACTCGATCAGGAGCTGCGTTCGCAATACCTGATTGGTTACTCACCGACCAACAAGAACCGCGACGGTTCATATCGTCGCATCAAGATTGAAGTCATCAACCCGGAGCTGCGCAGGGAGAAGCCGCAGTTACTTTATCGCCAGGGCTACTACACAAAATCTAATTAGCCGCGACCAATGAACCGAGGCAACAAGAAAGGCCCTGATCGCGCAGGGCCTTTCTTGTGTCGAGCTAAAACTGGAACCTACTTCGGCAGGAGACTGCACTCGCTTGGTATGTTGCCGTTGAACTGGAAGTTTCCCCCGACAATTATTGGTTGGTCGGAAGTGACTCTGACAGTGACAACAACATTGACGTGGTCGAGCGTGGGGGGAGCGCCAGCCTGCGGCATGACCCAGTCAACATCCCTGGTGTGTGCTGGCGGGAGCGGCACAGTAGCGGCGCCCGCCTCCCCAGGATAAGTTCTGGCCGGATTTGATCCGGGAATGGCGGCTCCCTGCAAGTTGTTGCCGTCCCTGTCCAGGAGATTCACTGCGATATTGGCTGTATTCCCACTCCCGTTAAAGACGTACACATCGGACCTTGGACTACCGCCACCATTTGGTAGATGTGCAGGTGTGCAGGCCCAAACGTAGGGCGGACCACTCGCGGCTGCTGGACCAGGAGGTCCGGGAGGCCCTGGCGGACCCGGCGTACAGGCACAAAGCGAAGCTAAGAGAACAAACGCAACGCAGGCAAATACCGCGCGGCCAAAGCTAATACTCATCCTTATTTTCCTCCGCCAAAGCAGCCCACATCTCACGATTCGTTCGAGCAAGCGAAATCTAGTCACGGTCACACTGCTTGTCAAGGTTTCTCCGCGGTTAGGATTAGGCCTCCCGCTATCGACCGGAACGAAGTAAACTGACGGAATACTCTATTCAAAACGATGCTCCGAGGAGATGATCATGAAAACCGCTACCGTCCTCTTCTTGCTATTTGCTGCGTTCATCAATTGCCTTGGGCAGTCAAGTCAGTCTGAACGCCAACAGTTCATCCGCGTGGAAGCGCCGGTCGTCGCTCTGCTCCACGTTCGTGTGATCGATGGAACCGGTGCTACGCCACTCGATGATCAGACCATTATCATCGCCGCCGGCAAGATCCAATCAATCGCGCCGACCACCACTGCAAATGTACCAGCGCACGCCGCGACCCTCGATCTCAAAGGCTACACGGTGCTCCCCGGCTTGGTGGGCATGCACGACCACATGTTCTTTCCGATGGGCGGCAACCCGCCGATTTACTCAAACATGTCGAGCAGCTTTCCGCGTCTCTATATCGCGCTTGGCGTCACCACGATCCGCACGACCGGCAGCGTAGCGCCCGATTCCGACCTCGAAGTCAAAAAACTGATTGACGCCGATCGCATGATTGGTCCGAAGATGCACATCACCGCCCCGTATCTCGAAGGGGCCGGCTCTTTCACGCCAGTGATGCATACACTCAGCGGACCGGAAGACGCGCGCCGCATGGTGAACTTCTGGGCCGATCAAGGCGCGACCTCTTTCAAGGCCTACATGAACATTACGCGCGACGAACTCCGCGCGGCTGTTGAAGAAGCGCACAAGCGCGGGCTTAAAGTCACGGGTCATCTGTGTTCAATCGGCTATCGCGAAGCGGCAGAAATCGGCATCGACAACCTCGAACACGGTCTGCTGCCCGATTCGGAGTTCGTTCCCAACAAGAAACCGGAGCAGTGCCCCGCTGGTGTGAACGCCAGTCTGAGAGATCTTGATCTCAACAGCGATCCAGTTAAAGAATTGATCCGCACACTCGTCGCGAAGCATGTAGCGATCACCTCGACGCTGCCGGTCTTCGAAGCTGGCGCGCCCCTAACGCAGAAGGGCATTGGCGCCGCCAGCGCCGTCCTGAATCCCCGCGTCCTGAGTGTAATGAATAACGACGCGCGCGTGCGTTACCTGACAAATCGATCCCGCATCGCTGCCGACTCGCCAACGGCGATCCTCGTCCGCAAGTCGATGGACTTCGAACGCGCGTTCGTCGCAGCCGGTGGTTTGCTACTCGCCGGACTCGATCCAACCGGCAACGGCGGTATCGTTGCCGGATTTGGCGATCTTCGCGAAGTCGAGCTGCTGGTGGAAGCCGGCTTCACTCCTGTCGAAGCGGTCAAGATTGCCAGCTTCAACGGCGCGAAGTTTCTCGGAGAGGACGCCCGCATCGGGACAATTGCCACCGGCAAACAGGCCGATCTGATGATCGTGAAAGGAGATCCCTCAGCGAATATCGCCGACATCGAGAAGGTCGAGATTGTTTTCAAAGACGGCGTTGGTTACGACTCTGAGAAATTGATTCAATCCGTACAAGGACTGGTGGGGATTCGATAATTCGCAACTCCGAGCGGGCGACAGCGCGCACGTCTTTATCGAAGTGATGAATCCGACGACCGCCATAACGTTCCCGCTGTCGCCCGCTCCGTGGGCTCACGAGTCTTTTTGCGACTTCTTCCTGGGACTCGCGCCACAGGCTTTTATGCTGCCGTCCGCTCCGCGGACTCGTTGAATCTTTCATCCAAAGACGCTAGGCTTCTCGGATAGGACGCGACGCATCGACACCATGAAAATTGAAAGATCTAACGCTATGCGCAAGTTAGCGGCATAATGGACGACAGCAGCCACGTCATGAAAATTATTTCGCTAAACGTTGGCCGACCGCGACTGGTCATGTCGAATGATAGTCCGGTTTCTACTGGCATCTTCAAAGATCCGGTGCCGGGGGCGGTCATGCTACGCACGCTCAACCTTGATGGCGACCGGCAGGCGGACTTGACCGTCCACGGCGGTATCAGCAAAGCCGTCTATGCGTATCCGATCGAGCACTACACATTTTGGAAAAGGGAACTGCCGGAGCTGGAACTACTTTACGGAATGTTTGGGGAAAACTTTACGACCGAAGGACTCTTTGAAGACACGGTCAATGTTGGCGATCACTTCCGCGTAGGCAAGGCGGAGTTGATGGCGACGGAACCGCGTTTGCCGTGCTACAAGCTCGGCATAAAGTTTGGACGCACGGACATCATCAGGAGGTTTCTGCAGAGTCGCCGCACCGGATTTTATTTGGCGGTAGTAAAAGAGGGAGAAGTCAAAGCCGGAGATTCGCTTGAGCTAGTTAGCCGCGACGCCAACAACATCACAATCGCGGACATCACGCGGTTGTACGCGTTTGAGAAGGATGACCTTCAGACGTTGCGACGCGTAGTCAAACTGGAAGCCTTATCCGAGAGCTGGCGCGAACATTTTCAGAAACAGCTGCGGAATCAAGAACTGTAACAATTTAGTGTCCGCAGATTGCAAAGATTCTAAGAAATGGAACCGACCGCGCAGAGGCCCCCTTTACTAGTCCGAGTCATTCACACGCCCGCTGCCAATCTGCGTAATCTGCGGATTCAATGTTTTTCGATAACGTAAAGAAGGGTAGAGCATGATAGTCAAGCGACTGACTCCAATTCTCAACGTTTCCAACATCGTGGAGAGTTTCGCCTGGTTTGAAAAACTTGGCTGGCAGAAAGCCTGGGACTGGGGCGACCCGCCAACTTTCGGCGGCGTCTGCAGCGGTCACGCCGAGATCTTTCTTTGTCAGGACGGTCAGGGTTCACGAGGTGGGACAGAGCCGCGACACCTTAGAGACGACGACACCGGAGGTGTCTGGATGAGTTGGTGGGTCGCTTCACCCGCGGAAGTTGATACGCTGCACGCCCTGGCGTTAGAGCTGGGACTTACCGTCACCCGGCCGCCGACGGATGAACCGTGGGGCGTGCGCGAGTTTCACCTTCGGCATCCTGATGGCCACACGTTTCGGGTGGGCGCAGGACTTACGGAGAAACCAGAATAACCCGCAGATTACGCAGATTTCACAGATGACAAGAAATGCAGCAGACTAATCTTCGGATTCCGTTTGCTGAGTTGTATGAAGACTCATAGCGGGATGTTGCCGTGTTTCTTCGGTGGGTTGGTGTCGCGTTTGTTCTCGAGCAGCAAAAGTGCCTGAATGAGCTTCGGTCTTGTCTGTGAGGGTTCGATCACTTCATCGATGAAGCCGCGTTCTGCAGCCACGTAAGGATTCGCAAACTTATCTTCCAGCTCAATGATGCGTGCGCGACGCGCTGCCTCTTTGTCTTTCGCCTCGTTAATCTCACGCCGGTACAAAACTCCGACCGCACCCTCCGCTCCCATCACCGCAATCTCCGCAGACGGCCACGCAAAGTTCACGTCGGTGCGAATATGCTTCGAAGCCATGACGCAATAGGCGCCGCCATAAGCCTTGCGAGTTATGACAGTAACTTTCGGCACAGTTGCTTCAGCGTAGGCATAAAGCAATTTCGCTCCGTGCCGGATGATGCCGCCGTGTTCCTGCTCAACTCCGGGCAGGAAACCCGGCACGTCTTCGAAAGTAACAAGCGGAATATTGAAACAGTCGCAGAATCTGACGAAGCGCGCGGCTTTCACTGAAGCGTCGATATCGAGCACGCCGGCGAGGAACGCCGGTTGATTCGCAACGATGCCAACCGAACGGCCGGCGAGTCGCGCAAAGCCGACGCAAATGTTTGGGGCGTGCAGTTGCTGCACTTCAAAGAAGTAACCGTCATCGACAATTGCGTTGATAACTTCGCGGATGTCGTAAGGCTGGTTCGAAGCTTCGGGAACGATCGTGTTTAGTTTAACGTCAGTGCGGTCAGGGCGGTCGGTTGGATTAACTCGCGGCGCGTCCTCGAGATTGTTGGAGGGAATGAATGACAGCAGCTCGCGCACCATCTGCAGGGCTTGCTCATCTGAATCAGCGGCGAAGTGAGCCACCCCCGAAGTGCGATTGTGCGTCAGTGCGCCGCCTAATTCTTCTTTGGTGACATCAGCGTGCGTCACCGTCTTGATCACCTCGGGTCCGGTGATGAACATGTACGACGTGTCCTTCACCATCACATTGAAGTCAGTGATCGCCGGACTGTAGACGGCGCCGCCGGCGCACGGGCCCATGATGCAACTAATCTGTGGCACCACGCCGCTCGCCAGGGTGTTGCGCAGGAAGATGTCGGCGTAACCGCCGAGACTGACGACGCCTTCCTGAATGCGCGCGCCACCGGAATCGTTCAAGCCGATCACCGGCACGCCGACCTTCATCGCGAGGTCTAAAACTTTACAAATCTTTTCCGCGTGCGTTTCCGAGAGCGAGCCGCCAAAGACGGTGAAGTCCTGAGCGAACACAACGACACGGCGCCCGTCTATCCTCCCGTAACCCGTAATCACACCGTCGCCGGGATAGAGCTGTTCGTCCAGTCCGAAGTCGTGCGAACGATGGACCACTAGTTTGCCAAACTCTTCGAAGCTGTTTTCATCGAGCAGGAAGTCGATCCGTTCGCGCGCAGTCATTTTGTGCGCGGCATGTTGCTTCTCGACGCGCTCAGCGCCCCCGCCCTGTTCCGCTTTCAGCGAACGTTCTTTCAGAACCTGGAGTTTCGTTTTCGACTGTTTTGGCTGTTGTTTGGTCATTAGGGAATTAACAGTTTGCTGTTACAAATCGCTAAACGGAAAGGCTCGCGCCTCGATCATGTTTACGAGCTCGGCAAGCGCCCGCCGCGCGTTGGCCTTTATTTCTTCAGGGTAAAAAAAAAGCCTGGCGTTTTGTTCAAAGTCTTCAACGTCGAGAACTTTGTAAGAAAACTCCGGATCGACAAGAATGTCCAGGTCCAGGTCCACGTAGCTCAAAACTTCGCCGTCAAACTCCGCTGGAACATTTACATTGCAGTAGTAGTTTCGCAGTTCGCCGTCGGGTTGCGCGAAGCGAAAGACGTTGTACCAGCGATCGAGCCAGTAATATTCAAGACTGTGCGTGCCGGCGGCAATCGTTCCCAACAATTCATGGACAATCCCGATCGGGAACCTTGCGTCGAGCACAATCAGCGAGTCTTCCTGACGAAGTAATTCTGCCTCCCAGCTTCGATGGAGGGTGCCGTCGTACTTGTACGCGCGAACTTCAACCCGAGCCACTACTTTCTTCCACTCTTGCGCCAGTCAGCCAGAAACTGCGCCTGACCTTTATCAGTCAACGGGTGATTGAACAACTGGTCGATCACCTTGAAAGGCATGGTGGCGATGTCAGCGCCCATACGGGCTGCTTCGATTACGTGAATCGGATGACGGATGCTGGCGGCGAGCACTTCAGTCTTCCAATCGTAATTTCTGTAGACGTCAATAATATCCTGCAGCAGCAGCAGACCATTCTCGCCAATGTCATCGAGCCGTCCGAGGAACGGGCTGATGAACGACGCTCCCGCTTTTGCCGCCATGATCGCCTGCGCCGCCGAGAAACATAGCGTGACGTTTACCTTGATGCCTTCTTCATTCAGTTGCCGCGTTGCCTTCAATCCTTCGCGCGTAAGCGGGCACTTCACGACGACGTTCGGCGCAATCTTCGCGTACTCACGGCCCTGGCTTACCATGCCCTCCGCCTCTTCGCTGGTGCATTCAGCGGAGACAGGCCCCGAGACGATCGCGCAAATCGCGGCGATGTGTTCCTTAAAATCGACGTTGCCCTCTTTCGCGAT
>JBDUDV010000115.1:0-8955 GCA_040002755.1 Acidobacteriota bacterium
ATGTCGGTTTCTCAATTTCATTTTGCATCGGTACGTTTGTTTTTCTTTTCGTTGGAGGTTGGTGGCTGACGCCGCGACTGTCCGAGCGCAGCACTTAGGCTGCCAAATAAGGAGACAATGACGACTGCAGCAAGGAAAGCGCGGGAAAGTTTAGAGAGTTTCATGTAAATTACCTACGGTTAGAAGACGCAAAAACGAAGGAAGAGTCGACTTCAAATCCGGACATCAACACACTGTCGGGTTGCCTTGGTGTGATGCTCCAAATCAACGCGAAGTTTGCCCAAAGCGCGCATTAGCGGGGCCCGCTGCCGCCCGCCTCGGCCTCTATAACCACGTCGTACGTGCCGGTATTGTCGGCGAGATTCCCTTCGTTAACCCCCAGGAATAAGACCCCATCTCGCTGCGACACAAAATCTCGCCTCGTTCCGATCAGGAGAAATTCATCGTTATCGTCGCCGATCACGGCGATCAAGGCGCCGGTAGCCTCGTTACGCATTAGCTTCTCACTATCAGGGGAACCAGCCATACCTGCAGGCGTTGAGAAGCGACCGCCACCCAGAGATACGCGTCCAGTCGAGCTAATACGCAGACGCTGGCCCTTGCGAACGACGAGGCCACTGTTAGTCCAGCCGTTGTTGGTGCTGTCGGCGTGGACTGCCACCTTGATGGTGAAAAACGTTGGCGAGGTTCCCGGTGCGGACTGGGGCGTTGTCCGGGGAGGAATCCTGTTAGTTGCCGGCGGCGCCTGAGTTGTTCGCGGCGCTTGATAGACCGGCGCCTGAGTGCCGGAAGGTTGGGCATCGTCGTTTGCCAACCCTGCGGCCGCGGCCGTCGTTGCCGCGTCAAACTCGATCGACTCTACATCTTCAATGTAGATCATTGTGCGGCTGCGGCGGCCCTGGGCGCCGTTGCCCACCAAAACCGTGAACTGTTGGTCGCGGAAGCCAATCACCTGACCACGAATCACGTTGCCGTCCTTCAAGCGAATAGTGTCGGCGAGGGCCGGAACAAAAATGGCAACGAGCAGCGCGAGCGAGCCGAGCGTGCGTAGACTAGTTTTCATAGGGTTTCTCCAAGCCAACATTCATGATGAGTTTACAAGAGTCGATTGCTTTTGCAAGTGGGAGAGGTAAACGGCAATTGTCGGATGCTCGCGGTAGGTTAAAGGTTGTGGGGAAACTGTTGTCAACTCTCCGCCGAGGCTAGTAAACTCGCAAGGTCGAAGTAACTCAACTTTCGCGGCTTGGGGTAGAAATGTTACCGATCAAAGGTCTCTATGAAGTAGCCATCCGGGTGAAGGACCTGGCGCGCGCCGAAGCTTTCTACACGGAAGTATTGGGTTTGCGAGAAGGTCTGCGCGACCAAAGTCGAAACTGGCTCTTTCTTTATGCGGGCGGCGACGCGGGAATGGTTGTGTTGCAGGAAGACAAGGGCGAATGGCCCACGCAGCACTTCGCGTTTACAGTCAGCGAGCTTGATATCAGGACTGCGGCCGCGATCTTGAAAGAGAAGGGCGTGACAGTTTCCGAACCGGTATATCACGAGTGGATGAATTCAGTCTCAGTCTACTTCGACGATCCCGATGGACACGCTCTGGAGTTGCTGGCGCTTTCGGGCTCTTGAACGGCTCGAATTCACGGGTGTGGTTGGACAAGAATGGCCAAGCGCTTTGAGATTTGCCATTGCAGGGATTGCGCGATATAGTGGTTTCAACTAGATGGTTGGTGAATCCTTCCATCCGCGTGGTTGCTGGGGTGAGGACAGTAACCACATTAGATTAGGCGCGACGGTCCCAAAGACTGTTGCGCCTTTTCGCTTTTGTAGAGGCAATACGAAGCGGCGGTCGCCGCCGAGTTTTTTGCTGACAACTCTGCAGCGACCCCACCAGCGAAACATCACGCTGCCTTTGCGTCTTGCTGCTCCTTGCGACGATGAACGACTTCTACCGAACACTTTGCCTGCGTCACCACTGCTCGCGACACCGAGCCCAGCAGCAGGCCACGCCAGGCGCCATAGCCGTGCGATCCCATTACAATTAGATCAGCTTGCCAGCGTTCAGCTTCCTCCAGAATCACCGCGCGCGGCATGCCAAGCAGAACTTCGCCGGTGACCGTCAGCGACTCAGCCAACAAACCGGCGAGCTTTTCTAAAGCGCCATCAACTACTGACTGTGTTTGTTCCCGCGCTATCCGTTCAAGTTCCGGCAAGTATTCGTCGGAGATGGCCCAAACTTCCGGGGTCGGAATCAGCGGCGCCTGAAACGCCATGACGACTTTCACTTCACTCGCGGCCGGCCAGGGACGCGAGGCCACTTCATTGACCGCCTCATCGCTGAAAGGCGAACCATCAACTGCTAACAGAATTCTCATAACGTGACCTCCGAAATTATTAAGTTCAGGCTGTAAGTCTCGTCGCCATTGTTCCGGCCGCCGGCACGAGCGTGCTTGCGGGCTTGAGCGGTCGCGTCACCAGCACCGGGCAGGGCGCCTGGCGCAGTACGCGATCAACGTTTGATCCAAAGAGCGCCTTCATGCCGAAGCCGGCGCCGTGTGCCCCGAGGCAGATCAGATCAATCTCATGCTTTTCTGCGTAGTTCAGAATCTCGCGATAAGGGTGGCCCTCGCTGACGGCATGCTTGACCTGACACCAAAGATGCGCTTCCGCAGGCACCGTTTGCTGCAAGCGTCGCGCGGCTTTGTGATAGGTGCCCTCCTTGCCGAGTGGGTACCAGGAAATCTCAGGCTGCTGCAATGTGACCGGCGGCAATACGTGAAGCAAATGTAGTTCGGCCTGATATTCCTGGGCGAACGACAATCCGAAGTTAAGGGCAATCTCAGCGTGGTCCGAAAAATCGTAAGCAACGAGCACTCGCTTAAGTTTTATTTCGTGAATTGGGTCGTTAACCCAATTGCGCTCGTCGGTATGCATGACCAGCACGGGACAGGGCGCACTGCGACAAACGGATTCGGCCGTTGAACCAAGCAGCGCCGCGCGCGCAGGGCGTCGTCGGGAGCGCATCACAATTAGATCGACGTTGTGATCGGCGGCATACCGCGCGATTGCTGTTCCTGGGTCGTTCCCACGTTCGACCACGCGCTCCCAGTCAATCAACGCCAGTTCCGCCGGTCCGAGATATTGAAACAGCGACTGTTCAAACGATGTCTTTAACTCGGTTTGGGCCAGAACAACTGCGCCGTTTGTGGGTTCGCAGTGAAAAGCGATCAGCTTCGCTTCATAAGCACGCGCCAGCGCCAGCGCGTAGCGCAACGCTTCATCCGAGCCAGCCGTAAGATCTGTTGGGCACAGAATGCATTTGATTCTCATAAGCGTTGCCAGGGAAACCTGCCTCCGTGTTGCCCGGTGCAACGACCGTGCCGAGGGCTAAACAAGCATTTATATTCGGCTTTGCGGAATTACTGGGAACTACTCCGCGATTAGTTGGGAATAATCCGCAAAATATGGAGCATTGAAGGTTTGGGACACTCGCCGTTTGTAATGAACCCGGCGGAAGTTTGGGAACTATTGTGCGAAGGTTTGCGCTGTGGTTGCGCAACCCCCCTCAGTTTGAACGCCTGACTAGTGTTGTGCTCGCGAAACTTTGATTTACTACGGGCGAGTTAGCGGGAGATGGAGCGTGAACGTCGAACCTTCCGCCGGCGTGGACTGCACTTCAATCCGTCCGCCATGTAAACGAGCAATACGCCTAACGGCGGGAAGTCCGAGGCCCGTGCCGCCTTCGGTTTTCGTAAAGAAGGGGTTGAAGATGCGCGCCAGATCTTCCGCTGTGATACCGCGACCATTGTCTGATATTTCAATCACTGCTTCGTCCGGAAAATCTTCGTCAGTTGTATCCTCTGCCAACCGGATACTGACACTGACCTCGCCCTCGCCTTCAATGGCTTCGATGGCATTGATAATAAGGTTGAGCACTGCGTCTTCAATTTGCGAAGCGTCGGCGGAGATCACAATGTCGTTTGCCGGCGGCTCAAATTCAAGACGCACCCTTTCTCTGTCGCTGAGTTGCGCGACCGCGAGGTTAACCGCCCGTTCAGTCACGTCCGTTAAAGATGTACGGCTGGGGTGATAGCCGCGCGGACGCGCGCGATCCAACAGCGCGCGCACGGTGGCATCAATTCGCTCTACCTGATGTCGCACACCTTCCAATGCTTCACGCTCAGGATCGTTGGCGTCACGACGCCGGATCAGAATATCCACCACCCCCTGTATCCCGGCGAGCGGATTCTTGATCTCATGGGCCAGACCTGCTGCCAACTCGCCGATGATCGAGAGTTGCGCCGAGCGTTGCAGTTCGACTGCCTGCTGCCGAATTTGATCTTCGGCGAGTTTGAGCTGGGTAATATCATGGCGAATCGCTACGTACTGGTAAGGCTTGCCTTCGGAATTGAGGAAGGGAACGATTGTTGTATCGACCCAGTAAATAGTCTGATCGCTGGCGCGGTTCTTTAGTTCGCCTTTCCAAACTTGTCCACTGGCAATCGTCGTCCAAAGATCGCGTATGAAATCTTTCGGATGATAACCGGAGTTGATGATGCGGTGATCTTGGCCCAGCAGCTCAGCCCGGGGGTATTTCGAGATGCGGCAGAATTCGTCGTTAACGTAATTGATGATGCCGCGCTGATCGGTGATCGCGACAATCGTCGACTGGTCAAGCGCAAACTTGATGTCAGCCAGTTCCTTGAGGGATTGCTCAAGGGCTTCAGCGTTCGCAAGGTTCTCCATCACTCGGCGAGTCCGGAAACGTCTGAAGCTGAGTGCTCCTCCAGTTTTTTCAGGCGGTAACGAAGCTGATCGCGCGAGATGACCAGCAATTCCGCAGCCTTCGTTTGATTGCCGCCGCTGCGCTCAATTGCTTGTCTAACCAAAGCCATCTCAACTTTTTCCAACGATATTCCGTCCGCTGGCAAACGGAAATTAGCCGCACTGCCGCCGAGTGTCCCGAGATCTTCAGTTGTCGACTGTCTAATCCCTTCAACAACCGCTCGCGGAACATACTTCATCGTGATTACATCGCCGTCTTCCAGAATCAAGGCACGCTCGATAACGTTGCGCAACTCGCGAACGTTTCCCGGCCATTCGTAGCGACGGAATGCCGCCGCCACCTCCGGCGCCAGGGTGTGGACGCGTTTGCGCAGCCGCTTGCCAAAAGATTCGATGTAGTGATCGGTGAGCAGCAATACGTCCTCATCCCGCTCGCGCAAGGGTGGAATATCGATTTGGATCACGGACAAGCGGTAATAGAGATCCAAGCGGAAGCGGCCTGCTTCGCTTTCTGTTTTCAAATCGCGATTCGACGCGGCGATAATGCGTGCATCGAACGGAATGTCACGCAGCCCACCGACGCGACGGAATGCGCCCTCCTCGAGTACGCGCAGGAGCTTCGCTTGCAGGCTGAGTTCGAGTTCGCCAATCTCGTCAAGGAAGAGCGTTCCGCCTTCGGCTTGTTGAAACAATCCCTCTTTGCGAGCTTTCGCATCGGTGAAGGCGCCCTTCTCGTATCCGAACAATTCACTTTCAATCAGTGTCCCCGGTAACGCCGCGCAGTTGATCGCGACGAACGGTCCCTCCGAACGGTTTGACTGATAGTGAATCGCCTTCGCCACCAGGTCCTTACCGGTGCCGGATTCGCCTTGCAGCAACACCGACGAAACTTCGCTCTCGGCAACTTTCCGCGCGATCGCCAACATCTCTTTCATTGCTTCGGACTCGCCTATGATCTGGTCGAAACTGAACTGCTGCGCACGCTCGCGCCGAAACAAGTTAACTTCTTTGCGCAGGCGGCCGGCTTCAATCCCGTTGCGAATGGCAACCTGGAGTTCTTCCAGATTTATCGGCTTGCCGATGAAATCATAGGCGCCACCGCGCAACGCCGCTATTGTTTCGTCGACCAACACGTTGGCGGTAATCATGATCACGACGGCATCCGCTTGCCGATAGCGAATTTTTCTGAGTACCTCGAGGCCTGAGCCGTCCGGCAAGTTGATGTCGAGCAACACGGCAGCGAGCGGCTCTGCATCAAAGGCAGAGAGCGCGGCGCTCGCGGTTGCTGCCTCAATAGGTTCGAAGCCCCAACCGCGCAACGCTTCGCCCAGCGACCAGCGAATCATCTTTTCGTCGTCGACGACCAGGATCTTTTGTTTTTGATTTGGCAGGAGTCGTTCTCGCTTTTAGGTTTGCTCGGACAAATTTACCTTATTGCCGCGCGCGTCAGCGGTTTTTTTTTGATAGTTACAGCGGAAGCTTCCAGATGCTTTTTGAAAAGCCGTGCTGTTGCGGTAAGAAAGTCATAAGACGTCACGATGCCAACCAACTGGCCGTTATCCACAACGGGAAGACAACCGATCTTCGCGAGTCGCATGATCTCGATCGCCTCCAGAGTGGGCGTGGTCGAGGTAACGCTCGTGGGATTTACTTTCATTACTTCCCGAACGGTCAACGGCTGCTTCGCATTCGACACCGAACGACTGCTCATGAGGTGCAACAGTGAACGATGGGTTATCAGACCAACCAGTCCACCTTCATCGTCTTCGACAGGAACGTGCCGGATGTGCCGCCAGTCCATGACGCTTGCGGCGAGATCAACCAGGTCGTTGGGTCGCAAGGTGAACAGGTCCGTTGACATAAACTGTCCGACAGTTTGATAGCTCTGGCTCCAGTCGTCCAGCTCTCCGGCATCAGCTAGTTCCCAATCATGCACAGGTTTGCCCCCCTTCTGTCGCGCGAGAATAGTTGCAGTCAAAACTCGCGCCCGACCATCGTTCGACTCGTGCATGTCATTCAGCATCGCCAGAGAATTGAGCATCCACTGCGAACCTGTCTGACCATTGCGAACACGTGCTTCGACGAGGCCGAGGTACTTGTCAATATCATTAGCAGCGACGGTCGCGTGCTTGAGACCCGTGCGCGCCAGCGGCAGCAGTTCGTCGAGAATTAGTGAGCTGGCGCTGCGGCTCTTGCCGTCCAGCCAGGTAAAGTGGGCAGTGAGCCCGTGACGGGCAGCGGCGAAAAAGTTTTCTTTCGCATCGTCGAAACTCAAGCGCTTCGTAATGTCGCCATACATCGCCGGGCCAGCGACCATTAGACCAACAAAAAAAGCAGCATTCGCCATCTCATCCTGAACCGTAGGCCCCGAAGGTAAAGCACGGTTTTCAATTCGCACATGCGCAACGCCATCGATGGCTCCGTAGCAGGCGCGATTCCAACGCCAAACAGTGCTGTTGTGCATCCGGAGAGCGGTGAGCAGGGGAGTCTCGCCGCGCGCCAACACTTGAAAAGGGTTCTCATCCGGCTTCGAAATCATGATCGGACGGAACCGCGCAATCTGATCCTGGAAGAGTTCGATCACAGAACTCCCGATCCATTTATCTCCGAAGCTTACCCGCGTTGGATGGCTGCGGGCCAGTTGACTGCTCGAGCGCGCGTCGGTGGAGTGCTGAAACAGCGCCACGCGCGTTTCCTGCCATAAGCGATGACCAAACAAGAGCGGGGAATTAACTGCGGCCGCAAGCACCGGCGCCGTGATCGCCTGAGCAAGATTGTAGTGTGAGGCGAATTCCGCGGGGCTGGTTTGAAAGTGAACCTGGAAACTGGTGTTGCACGATTCCATCATGATGTTGTCATGCGTAATTTGTAGTTCGTCCATTCCCTTGATATGGATTGAAAAAGGACCGCCGCGCAGAGCGATCACCCCCCGGTTGAGTTCGCTATAACGGGAAATGGGCGTCAGGTTATCGAGCGTCAAATCCGACTTTTGCAGCGTTGGCAAGATGCCGGAGAGGAGCACATCAACGCCAAACTTCGCAGCGCTCTCGCGGACAACCGATAAGAGATCGTTTAGCTCCTGCTCCATCCGACCGAAACAGCTCCCGTTCAGAGATAAGGGAGTCAGGTTGGCTTCGAGATTGAATCTGGCGATCTCGGTTGTCAGTCGTGCATCTTGCGCCAGGTCGAGCACTTCCAGAGAAAGCGGCGCAGGCCGGAAGTTGCTATCGATCAGAAACATTTCCTGTTCAGCGCCGATTCGAGTCACACCGCTTTCGACCTGGCCGCGGGCGATCATGTATTCCAGCGCCCGCAGATCCTCCAGCAAAGCGTTCATGAATGCCTGCGAGCTGCTCTCGTCAAACTGTTCGACGTTGTGTTCGCCCATAAGAGAATCACTGCTTCAATAAGCGGCTGACCAACAAAACGATTCGCCGGGTGGTTAGTACTTGAACATCGACTTTGGCAATCTTTGTGCCGACTAACGAAGTCTCGAAAAGCGCTGATGCTCGACCGTTTCGCGACCGATCGGCTGCGGGTTTTTCCGCACGCTGCGGACTATTGACGTCGCGCGAGACGCTCTTTCACTTCAAAGCTACCTTCTTGTCATCCTTCGGATGACACTCCACGCACTGAAAGGTTGAAATGTCACCGAGGTTAACTGGATGCTGAAACGGCTTGTTTGCCTTATGACACTCTTCGCATTTCTTAACTGCAAGACCACCCAGGTCAACCGGGTGTTGGAAGGGGCCAATCTTCGCATTCTTTTCCATTGAGCCAGCGGAGTCGTAGAGGACCTGGTGGCAAATATTGCAGTCGTTGCGTATGACTTTTCCCGTGTTACTCACATGCTCGCCGTAATGATAACGGAAAAGTGAACGCCTCGGCTCGGCGGGCACAATCGTTGCTCAGAAAATAGAAGTTTTTGGAAGCGCTAACCTCTGCAAAGGTTAAAGGGCTGCGAGGTTTTGCTCAGAATGCGATTTTGCTCTGCTCGTATTTGCGTTCGATTACCAGGTTCATTAATCGGGCAAAAGCGCTGCTTTTCATAGGCGCGCTACTTTATGGTATTGAGGTAGGCCACAAGCGCTTTCATCTCCTCGTCCGAAACTTCGACCGGTGTCATGCCTCCTGTCAGCATAGCCTCTGTAGGCAGCTTCAGCATGTCGGCCAGCT
>JBDUDV010000116.1:0-8746 GCA_040002755.1 Acidobacteriota bacterium
CGTTTCTTCTGGATCTCACGTTCGATCGTTCGTTCCGAAACGCAGAAGCATGTGCAAATGAGCGCTTCATCACCTTCCCACTCGTCGCGCGCCGCGTCGCTGTAGTTGCGAATGGCAGAGACCAGCGCCTCACAAGCTAGTAGTACACACTCACTTCGTTCCGCCGGTACGGCGCCGAGCTTTTCTTCTAACCACTCGAGGCGTTGCGCGATCGCCGCAGCTTCGCCAGTAGTTTTTCCAATCACCTCATCAAGCAACAACGAAGCCGTAGCCACCAGCACGCTGCAACCTGCCGCTTTGAATTTCGCCTGGCAAATACGCTGCGAGTCGTCGATGTGCAGCGAAATCCGCAGGATGGCGCCACACTGAAACGATCCTGACCGGCCAATAAAGTTTGGCCCAATCGCTTCGCCTACGTGCCGCGAATTGAAAAACAGTTCGGAAACCGCAGCGGAATTACCAGCCATGAGCCAATGATTCCAGACTTCCCAGCCAGCGACAAACGGAGAGACTGGGATTTCAATCTGCTATCTCAAATCTCAGACAGTTTAGAGCACGACACTAAGACTGTTATTATGTTGCGTCTCATGTTCAATCAGTTTCGCCAACGCAGCCTGGAACTAGAGCACCTCGACAAGGGTGACTTCACGCCCGAGGAATACGAAGGCTGCATGGTTGAACTTCAGCGCGTCAATCGCTGGCTGGGCGATGTCAGCGCGCTGCGGGATTCGCTGTTGACGGAGATCGAGAAACTAAACCTGTCGCACTTTTCGGTGCTTGATGTAGGCGCGGGGTCAGGTGAGTTGTTGCGCGTCATCGCCGAGTGGGCGCGAAAGACTGGACGGAAAGCACGGCTTACGGGAGTCGAACTAAACGCGCGATCGGCAAGGGCTATCGGAGAACGCGCGTCGAAGTTTCCTGAGATCGCTGCCATCCGTGGTGACGCTTTTCGTTTGCCGTTTGCTGACAAGCAGTTTGATTACGCCGTATGCTCGCTCTTTACTCATCATTTCAAGAACGAGGCAGTAGTGGGAATTCTTAAGGAACTCGGCCGAGTATCGACGCGCGGAATTTTCGTGATAGATCTTCACCGGCACCCGATCGCCTATCTCTTTTACACGACTATCGGTCGCTTGTTTTTGCACAATCGTCTGATTCGCGAGGATGGCGCACTATCGATCTTGCGAAGTTTTACGCCGGACGAGTTACTGGATCTGGGCCGGTGTGCCGGACTCGCTAACCTGAAGGTTGAGCGACATTTTCCTTATCGTGTGGTGCTGGCGGGAAACATTTGAGCTTGGCTGCTGAAAATATTTTCGACGTGGCAATCGCGGGCGCTGGTCCGGCGGGCACGAGTGCGGCAATTCAGCTGGCGCTGACGGGCGCGCGGGTGTTGCTCATTGAAAAGAAAAAGTTTCCGCGGGCGAAGCTTTGCGGGGAGTTTATTTCTCCTGAATGTTTGTCCCATTTCAAACGGCTTGGAGTGATGGACCAGATGAGGGCTGCGGGCGGCCCTCCCGTTTCAGCGACAGTTTTCTATTCGCGTAGGGGGAACAGCGTCGCCGTGCCGAGCGAGTGGTTCATGACCGGGGCCCAAGCGCTTGGCTTGAGCCGGAGTGAAATGGATCAGCAACTCCTGGAGCGCGCGAAGATCGTGGGGGTTGAAGTTTTGGAAGAGACGCATGCGTCAAAATTGATCATGGAGCAGGGAGTAGTTCGCGGGATCCGTGCGAAAACCGGAGCGGCAACGCGAGATTACGAGGCTCGGGTAACGATAGACGCTACCGGCCGGACGCGCGCCCTGGCCCGTCATCTGGATCCACCGCGACCGAATCGCAGAAAACACACCAATCCGCTAGTAGCGTTCAAGGCACACTTGAGAAATACATCCGTGGCGACTGGCGCTTGCGAAATCTATTTCTACCAACATGGATACGGCGGCTTGAGCGCTGTCGAAGGCGGGGTTAGCAATCTCTGCTTTATCGTCGCGGCAAACGACGTCCGTCAGTTCGGGTCGGATCCTGAAGTCGTAATGCGCGAAGTGGTGATGAAGAATTCACGCGCCGCCTATACACTTGCCGAAGCCACGACGAGTACACCGTGGCTTAGTGTTTCGCTTGAAAGCTTCGGGCGCCGAACACTGGCGCCGGCCGCGGGTTTGCTTGCCGTTGGTGACGCGGCGGCATTCATTGATCCCTTTACTGGGAGCGGTATGTTGATGGCACTGGAGGGCGGGCAAATCGTTGCCGAGACCGTAGCGCAAAACCTTTCGCTGCTGCAACAAGGCAAGGGATTCGAGTCACTGGTACACGACTACAATGCGGAATACCGGCGACGATTTGATTCACGTTTGCGAATTTCCGGTCTACTTCGGCGCGCGGCGTTTTTCCCTCATCTGGCGGACGGTGCAATACGTCTTTTCGGGACAAGCTCCACTTTGCGTCGCAAGCTCGCACGGGCCACGCGCAATTCCAACCGCCGCGATGCTCGCGCTGCAAACCTCTGATTCACTCTGCCATTTGCTTCTCCAGCACGTCGAACTGCCGACGCGATAAGGATATAAACGCTTGCCAGATGGGCACTTTTGGAGTAAAAAGGCGGAGCGTCTCTAATCGCCCAAGTGTCCGGTTCTTACCTGGTCGTCCGCGTCCCTAATTTAGCTAAGGAGAAACAATGATGTTTGCGTTGACTACGCAGTGGCTTAAGCCCTCGATTCGTTTCGGAGTTGTCCTAGTCGTTATTTTATTTTGTGGACTTCTCGGCTCGGGCATTGCCCTCGGCCAGTCGCAGTCCAACGCCGCTGACTTGCAAGGCGTGGTTCGCGACCCCAGTGGCGCGGTAGTACCCGGTGCGACTGTGACTGCTCGCAATCCAGCGACGAACACCAGCAAGGCGACAACGTCGAACGGTGACGGAGCTTATCTAATCCTCAATCTCACTCCCGGAGACTATGAAGTCACGGTCGAGGCGCCAAACTTTAAGAAGGCAGTGTTGCCGGCAGTAGCACTGACCGTCGGCCAACGCGGGGATCTGGATGTGGTGTTGGAAGTGGGGCAGGTCACCGAAGTAGTAACCATCACGGGCGCGACCGCCGAGTTAGTGGAAACTTCCAAGACCTCCGTTGCCACCACGATCGATTTACAACGCATCGAGAATCTTCCGATCAATGAACGAAATTATCTGTCATTTGCGCTGACTACTTCTACGGTGGCGCGCGATAACGGTCGCCCCATTGGACCAGCACCGACCAGCGGCCTGAACTTTGGCGGCCAGCGCGGTCGCTCAAACCTGGTTCAGGTTGATGGCGCCGATAACACTGATAACTCAGTTAATGCGGCGCGCTCGACAGTTAGTCAGGAAGCGGTCCAGGAGTTTCAGGTCGTCAGCAATTCCTTCGCGCCCGAGTTTGGACGTTCTTCCGGCGGCGTTGTCAATGTAGTGACCAAGAGCGGCACCAACGATTTCCACGGCAACGTATTTGGCTTTCTCAGAGACAAGAGTTTTCAGGCGCGCAATCCATTTGCGCCGATCGCCAAGCCGGCCTTCAGACGAACTCAATACGGAGTGACGCTTGGTGGTCCATTGGATCGCGATCGTACATTTTTCTTCTTCGCTTTTGAAGGGCGTCGCCGCGACGAATCAGGATTCTTTACCAGCAACGTTGCTCAGGGACTGACCAGCAGCGTAACTATCGGCGCGCCTTTCCTGCCGTTTACTCAAACCTTCGCCAACATCCGACCCGAACAAGCAACATACGTGAATGGGGCACTAACATTCGGGACTGGGCTGCTCGGATCTCCCAACCCGGCGGTGGTGCTGCAGGGACAACAGATCATCTCCGCCGCCATCCAATATGCCGCGCTCGCATCGGGCGGTGGCTACACCGGATTGACTGGGACGAACCCGCTCCGCAGTGTCGGTGGAGCGATTCCGGCGGGCACCGTCATCGGGCCGCGCTTCTTTTTGACCGGCGCGCCTGTTCCGGTAGGCACTACCGGTACCAACGGCTTACCGATCGCCTTTCGCCCGCTGAATGATTTGCAGAAAATTTTCCCGGTCACTGACAGAACGGCCTACAACTCGATACGCCTTGATCACAAAATTACCACTGACCACCAGTTCAGTTTGCGCTTTGGTTACAACCCCAGCACGATTACCGGCATTCAGGTCGAATCGCAGAACCAATCGCTGGGCCAGAACGACTTCTCGCGCACCGGGATCCAAAAGCTGCTTGACTATTCGTTTGTTACAAGTTTGACCTCCACGCTTTCGGGCAACATGGTTAACGAGGCGCGATTCAATTTCGGCGAGCGACGCGCGACCTTTACTTCGCAGAATAAGGAAGCCGTTGCCTTCAACATTTCCGACGCGGCATTCATCGGTCGTGAACTCTTCTCTCCGGTAATCCGCACGGAGACACGTTATGAATATACCGACAGCTTGAGCGTGGTCGCCGGAAATCACACCTTGAAGTTTGGCGGTGACATGGCCTACGTCAGAATTCCTTCGGCAGTGTTCGAGTTGAATTTTGCCGGTCTTTTTAATTTCGGTGGCTTAACCGCGACAACACTCGCTCCTTTCCCTGCGATTCCTAATATTGGCGCGGCGCCCGACTTTACTCCTGTACAACAATATGGTTTGGGTTTTCCTGGCAGCTTCATCCAGGGCTACGGTAATCCGGTAAGCAAGATAAGCAACAAGCCAATCGCTTTCTTCGCGCAAGATTCATGGAAACTTCGTCCCAACCTTACGCTGAATTACGGCGTCCGTTACGACTATGAGTTAACAGAAACGATTGCACCAGCCCCGTCCTTTAGAGATCCACTTTCAGGCATCACGCTTAGTCAAGCCGATCTCCTGGCCGCGCAAGACGTGCTCGGCGTGCAGCAGGGATTCCCCCGCGATAAAAACAACTTTGCGCCGCGCCTGGCTGTTGCCTGGGATCCACAGAACAACGGCAAGACTGTGATTCGTGCCGCCTTCGGTCTCTTCTACGATCACCCGCTGCTTGCGGTCGCGTTTAATTCCGATATCGGCGACGCAGCCCAGCAACAACAGTCTACTTTGATCTCCGGCAGTCCTTCATCGGTGGCGCTTCTAAACGCCGTACAGGTTTTTCAGGGGACCGTTTGCACCGCCGCTTCCGCGAATCCACTATGCCCGCCCGGAGTCTTTACACCGGGTGCTGCCGCCAGTTCACAATATCAATTCGGTCGCCAGCGTTTCAACGACCAAACTTTTCCGGGATTCGGAACGTTGCTGCCGTTCACACTTCCGGTTAGTAAGAATTTTGAATACGCGTACGCCGATCAGGGAAACCTGACGGTCGAACGTCAGTTAACCAAGGACATGTCGATTTCGGCAAGCTACCTCTTTGTGGGCGCTCACCACTTACCGTTGCCGATCGACGTTAATGTCGTTAAGCAGAATCTGCTGGTAGCAAACTTCGCGCGCATAGCCAACCGTCCACCAGGTAGCTTTGGTGAAGCGGTCCTGGCGTCGGCCTTCCCCACCACCCCTGGGACTCCGGGCTCAACTCCTGGTTCGTCATACGCGAACCCGTTCGTTCCAGGCGAAACCCTGACGACGATCATCCCGGGGTTCATAGCAGTCGGTCCTCGGGGACGTTTTGTTTCTCCAGCGGCCGTCAACTTCTTCCGGCCCAGCGGACCTAACTATTTTCTGGTGCAGGCCTTTGGCGTGCCTAAGTCGGCCTTTGATGCAAACCTCGCCGGCTCGCTTGCTACCCCGACCAGCGTCATCTCGCCTTTCGGCGACGTGAATGCGCAGTCGTCAATTGGCAACTCCGTCTATCATGCGTTGAACGTGGATCTGAAGAAGCGCTTCTCGCATAACATGCAGTTTCTCGCGTCCTATACGTGGTCGCATTCGATCGACACCTCGTCCGACTTGCAGACTCTGTTGAAACCGCTCGACAGCCGCAACTTGCGACTGGATCGCGCCGACTCGCTTTTCGATCAGCGGCATCGATTTGTGTTCAGCGGCCTCGTCACGTCTCCGACGACGTGGCGAACCTCCGACAGCGGAGCCAGGCGCTTTCTTGCTGACTTCACAGTCGCTCCCATCTTTGAAGTGTCATCCGGCAGACCGTTCAACATTTTGACCAGCGTCGACCAGAACTTCGATCTGCAAGGCTCTAATGAACGTCCGAGTGTTACGTCCACTGGCCTGCTCGTGCTGCCGGCGGCAAACACCAACGCCAGCCTCGGACGCAACGCGGGAATTACCCATCGCTACATGGACCTCGATATGCGGGTCATGCGCTCGATTCGTTTTGGCGAACGGACCCGGCTCGATCTGATTGCTGAAGGCTTCAACCTCTTTAACCGTTTCAATGAAGCGGCGGCGGCGCCCTTCTTTACCGCGGTGAACGCCTTTGGCCAACGCGCCAGCAATGGCCGCTACTACAGCCGCCCAACTGCATCCTATGATCCGAGACAGTTTCAGTTTGGCGTAAAGCTTAACTTCTAACGTAGGACAGGCGTTCTCGGCCTGTCCTCAACACCAATGTATACCCAAGACAGACAGGAATGTCTGTCCTCCAAAAAGCGATCGGCCACCACCGGCCGGTCGCTTTGCTTTTGGCCAGTTACTTAGTAGGCTTAGATCGTAGTCTTAATGGTGGTGAACCCGGCAAACTAAAGCGTCGCTCCCGGCATCGGAAACGTGGTCTTTCGGAAGCGCTCTATTTACCTCGAATTAAGCCTCTCCCCGGAAGCAACTTAGCTTATGACTAATCGACCCTTTTATCGCGGCCTTTCGTTAACTTTGTCCCTGATTGCCATGTCCGGAATAGTGTTGGCACAATCGAGCCGGCCGCGTCGCGTGAAGCAACAACCGGCAAAGCCTGCGGAAGAACCGTTACTCAGACCGGAGCCCAAAACGAGTCCGACCGCAAGAAACAATTCAAGCCAGCCCTTGATCGACGTGCAACCGGTGAAGCCCGTAGTAAATACGGTGGGCACGGGCGACACGTCCCACGCTTATCAACTGCTGCAACAGAAACAGTTCGCCGCCGCCGCCGCGGAAGCGAAACAAATTGCTACCCAGTTTCCGAATGACTCCGAGGCGTGGAAAATCGCCGGATTTGCGGAGTTGAGTCTCAAGCAGTATGGCTCGGCGATAGAGGATTTGCAGAAGGCGCGTGATCTGCAGGAAGTGGCCAAGCGGGAAGACCCGAACACTGAGGACGCGTTGGCCCAGGCCTACGTACTGTCAGAAAAATTCGATCGCGCCCTGCCGCTGCTTGTCGCTGCCACTACGCGGCCCGGCGCTGATCCGGATCCGAGCTTGCTTTACTTCCGCGGTCTGGCCGAATACAAGACTGGCAAACCGTTGGACGCGGAGAAAAGCTTCAACGCAGTTGTTAAGGCGAGCCCAAAAGATACGCTTTCGCTTTTCTACCTGGGCCAGATTGCCCTTGGCAAAAATGATTTGGATGGCGCCATCGCCTCGCTCAATCGGGCTACAGTAAACGATCCTCGTTTTGCCGCTGCCTGGGCTTTGTTGACGTCGGCTTATCTGCGCCGCGCGGCTCTCAACGCCGGTGAGCAGGCCAAGGCATCCGCCGACTATCTGGGCGCAGTTCGAGCCGGTGAGGGTCTTATCAAAGTCAGAACTGATGCTGAGGCCGTTACGCTTTTTGGACAGGCACTGATCGGTTCGGAACAATACGTGCGCGCCGCGACCGCGCTCGAGCGGGCCACACTGGAGCCTGATGCCAAAGGCGTAACTTTTTATTTGCTCGGCATCGCCCAGTCGCGTGCTAAGAATTTCCCCAAAGCGATAGCCGCGCTACAAACGGCTTCTCTTAAATCGCCGGATGACGTGAATGTGTATCGGGAGCTTGGCTACGCCTACGAAATAACCAAGCAGTATGCGAAGGCACTAGCTGTCTATCAAAAAGGTTTGAGTCTGGCGCCGAGTGATTCGGATTTCAAAGAGGCAGCTGAGCGAGTACGGCCATTCGCAAAATGACTTCGTAATGCTGGTGGAGGTTAGAGAATGAAGTTTCTTGCAATACTCTTGCTGACGGTTGGTATGGCGACGGCAGTTTGCGCGCAACGACCCAGACCGGTTGAAAAAGACACGGCGGTAAACGCCACCAAGGCCACGCCGCCCGCGGCGCCGCAAACCATGAAGGCGAAATATGAGGGTGGCATCTTCGGTTACAACAAAGCCCTGGATGGCACGCTTAGCTTCGACGACACCAATCAACGGCTGCTTTTCCGCAAGGACAACAAGGAATTGTTTTTTATTCCCTACAATGCCGTTACCTCGGCCTTTTCCGACACGCAGAAAAGACGCCCCACTGCTGCTACCGTGGCCCAGAACGTTCCGTACCTTGGCTGGCCGCTCGGCTTGATCAAGACGAAGGTGCGCTATCTAACCCTGCAATACAGTGACCCGGACACGCGCGTATCTGGAATTACCAGCTTCCGGCTCGACAATAAAGACCTGGTTGACTCGGCGGTGTTTACGCTTGCCAATAAGGCCGGGCTGGTTCCGCGCGGAGAGATTTACGTAAAGAAGAGAGACGACTCTGAGGCGAAAAAGGCGATTCCTTAAACTGCAGTGACTAGTTATTAGTAAAGAGTGGAAAGTAGCAGAGGCGGACCATCTAATCGATTGTTCGCCTCTTTCCGTTTCTGGATTGCGCCCAGCTAAAACTTCTGCCAGTTTCCGCCACCGGTCACGACGTATTTAATCTTGTAACGGCGCAGCT
>JBDUDV010000117.1:0-8717 GCA_040002755.1 Acidobacteriota bacterium
GTTTGTAAGAGTTGGATTTCGCGGCAGGAAAGTCACTTCCTGCGCATTCGTGAGACTCTTGAACACATCTTCCGACGTGTGCGACGGAATCACGTATGCTTCCGGTTCGCCGCCACCAATTCCGACCACTGGGAAAAGATTCGTGTTGATGGGCGCGCTTTGCCCAGCGCCATAACGCGTCAGGATGGTGCCATTGCTGCGCAACTCGATCTCGAAGTTAACCGGAAACTCGGTGGCCGGAGTGCCGTCGCCAAACGTGACTCCTACCCAGCGGAAAATAATGTGGGTTGCATCAGCTGTTACGTAGACGTCGTCACCGGCGCGCCGGTCAGTTCGAAGATCGTCCCACAGTCCGGAAATCATCTTGAACTGGGTAAGGCCAACTGCGGAACTGGGAACGTCGTCTCCGTCGCCATTGGTACGCGTTGGCGGCGTTGAAAAGAAAATATTGCCGTTGGTGGAAATATTGACCGTCGAAAAATTCTGTCCAAAGAAAGGAAACGCAAACGGCAACGCATAATTCAGCTTGAGCGCGTCATCGCCAATCAGCGCCAGCGGCGTTCCTCCGGTGGACAGTGCAACCGGACTGCCGAGGGACGTCTGATACGGGTCGCCCTCAACCAGGCTGACAGAAACGGACAGAGTTGCCGGTACGCCTTCGTTTCCGGAGTTATCAAACTCGCGCAGTGTCAACGTGCCGCCCGTGTGACGGTAAGGCAGTTTTACATCGAGAGTCTGACCAACGCTTGAAGCTGTCGGGATCACACTCTTGAGGTTTATTACCGTTCCGGTGGTCCCATCCGTGAAACTAACCTGATACTGCGAGGCCTGGCCCACAGCGCCGTCGTCGCCGGAAGAAGTCCAGCCAAGATTGATGGCGCGTCCTGTTTGAGTGTTGATATGGAAACCGGTGACCGTGCCCGGCGGTATCGTGTCGTTACCGACCAGCGCCTGCATACTGTTCGCGACACTCAGCCGGCGTCCCGTGATCGTTTTGCCATTTAGCGACGACACCGAGTCGCCATTAAAGATCAGCAAACTCTTCAACTGCTGCACCGTCAGATTCGGATTCTGAGCCAACAACAACGCCGCAGCTCCAGCCACGTGTGGCGTGGCCATCGAAGTGCCATTAAAAACTGTATAGGTGTTGCCTGCCGTCGTGCTCAGGATGCCCACGCCCGGCGCGCCAAGGTGCACGCTTGTCGCCCCGTAATGTGAGAAGGATGCCAGCCCGTCGGCTGAGTCAGTGGCTGCTACGCCAATAACGTTAGGTGCATCGTAACTCCCCGGATAATGCGGCACCATATCGTTGTTGGGTTGGGGGCTATCAGGAGCGTTACCTGCAGCCGCGACGAAAAGAATTCCGGACTGATTTAGACCGAGGATGGCGTCGAGAAACGACTGGCTGAACGAACCGCCGCCGTAGCTGTTATTAAGTACGCGCAGATTAGCGCCCTTAGTTCCTCCCGAACTTATCCACAGGTCGTGCATCTGCTTGGCATAGTTGCTCGCGCGAATTGCATCAGAAGTCGAACCCGACGAGCCGCCAATGAATTTCAGAGACATCAGGCGCACCTGCCAGTTAACGCCAACCACTCCCACTCCATTATTGCCGACAGCGCCAATCGTCCCAGCTACGTGCGACGCATGGTTTTCACCGGGAATGGTGCCGGTGTTCGATGCAAAGTTATAACCGTTGACGTCGTCAATGAAGCCGTTGTTATCGTCGTCGATACCGTTGCCGGGAATCTCAGCCGGGTTAATCCAAATGTTGGCCGCCAGATCTGGATGGACTTTGTCGATGCCTTCGTCAATCACGCCGACGACAACCGAACTGCTGCCCGTCGTCGTATCCCACGCGGTAGGCGCGCCGATCTTGTTAAGACCGTAAAGTTCCCCACTCGTGTAGCGCGGATCGTTTGGTGTGACGTCCAGATGTAAAACGTAGTCCGGCTCGGCATAGAGAACATCGGGTTGCGCCTTCAGAGCCTCAATCGCGGCCATCGTGTCTTCCGCAGCCATGTGGGCCAGGCGCAAGCCGGGAACGATGTCGGCCCCATCGAATCGTTCGAGTTGAATAAGAAGTTGTCGCCCGTCGGAGCTCTGCAGCGTCTGTAGAGGTTTTCGGTTGGCCGCCTTCTCGCTGCGGTACCGAACTAAAGCGCGACCGGGTACGAATTCGGGACGCGATCGTTTCTGGCTGTTGCCAGACTCTCCTTGTTCCTGTGTGGCGGTCGAACTCGGCGGCAGGGCTGCGACCATGAAAAGTGTTAGCGCGATCAGAATTAAAAGCAGGAGGGCTAGACGCGTGCTCCTCGTCTTGATACCAAAAAATAAACCCTGCATAAGTGCAAATCTCCTAAAACCTTGGCAATAACTCTTGATCTGAGTCGGAATCTGAGTGGAATTTGGGGAGCAAATTCTCAGGTATGGATTCCAGGGCGACCTAAACCGATCGGGATAAAACGTTCGCGCCGTGCCAATATATAACAGTTCTCTTCCGGTTTACAGTCGCCGGAAGTTACTGATAACGGGCCGGTGGTCAGCGGCCGGTGATCAGTTTGCACTGAACGAGTCTGAAGTGGTCTCACTCGGAATGTTCCAGAACGGCTGACCACTGATGCTCACCACTTCGGTGCTAATGTCAGCGGAAGCGTTGGCCGATCTGTTCAGTGCCGAAGGTGCCGATGCCGTTTAGCCGGAAGCTGAACAACATGCCCTTCTCCTGTCGCACCCCGACGTTGTAGGTGTTGTATTGGGCCGTCACTCCGCAACAATCCCAATTGTAGCCGACGGTCACAGTGGAGCTGATGAGCGAGCTATTCCCCCGCCCGGGTCGCTTCTGGTAATCGAAGAAGAACGACGCGCCACCGAATATTCCGCGCTCGCGATCGCCGAGGAAGATGGAAGGACTCCACTGCGAACCGCGCAAGGTCCCCGGTTCTTTGCCGCGCGCGTCGGCGTATTGCGCCAGACTCGGCACGAGTTCAACTGCGCGCGTGTAGTAGAAAGTCTGGAAGGCCTGGAGGAGCGGCTTGTTGATTCCAAACGAAGCGGAAAACGCGCGCAAGCCACCGCCGTGCGTGTCGAGGTCGGTGCGCATGTC
Source organism: Acidobacteriota bacterium (assembly GCA_040002755.1). GTDB lineage: Bacteria > Acidobacteriota > Blastocatellia > Pyrinomonadales > Pyrinomonadaceae > PSRF01. The sequence goes on from JBDUDV010000117.1 coordinate 3,107, forward strand.
GACAAACAGATCCGCGCGCGGACGATAGCGGGCCTCAACGTTCACCGGCGAAAAGCGTCGCGGAACACCGCCGTAACTAAAACCCGAGAGCGTATTGATCGGATAAAACTGGTTCCGGCGTCCCGGCACCAGGGCGCCGCCAAAAAAAGGATCGAAGAAATACTTGCCGCGTACAGTGATCGTTAAAGCTTCGTACGGCTGAGTTGAGGTGGGCACCCGCTTGCCAATTCTCGTGGCCTTCGCCGCGGCGCTACTGACGTTTTCCGTTGAGCGTTGCGTAAAGAAACGGTTGGTAATACCAAACTCAATTTCATTGGTATCGGCGACAGCATCGATATAATCGAACCGGATAATTCGATCGAAATTATCAACTCCGAAAATGCGGCGGTAGGTGATGTAGGGTTCTATTAAGTGGCGAAAGAAGAGGCTGCCGTTGCGGCGATGGAAATCCTTGAATAGCGCCGGCGGCCGGAAATCGAGTTCGAACTCGCCATAACCTCTGGTTAGGTTCTGACTCAGCACCTGACGATTAACCGGATCGATTGAGTTTGAATAAAAAGTTAGTCGACCACCTGCAGACGCCGTCAGCGACATACCGTAAAAATACAGCGGCACCTGAAGTTTGGGATGGTAATCAAGGCGCTGCACAATCGAAGGCGAAACAATCGGATCGCCGCGCGCATCGCGCCTGAAGGCAATAAGGTCGTCGACTGTTTCTTTGCGACTAGCGCCGCCTGCCGAACCTTCGAAAGAGTAATAAACGGGAAGGCGCTTTAGAAAATCGATGACTGTAGCGCGCTTCTCGATTTCAACGCTGGGCAAGTTGCGAATGCGAACGCGCGTGTTGGCAGTTCCTGAATTCGGCAGAGACGTAACCTGCGAGCGCGCCAGGAAGTTGAAACTGTATTCGTTGAGGTCCTTGTTTACGAAAACCTGCGAACGCTCTTCCGGCGAAATCGCCTGCTGGATGCTGTCGGAAAACACCTGGCGATAGGCCAGATTAGAAGTCACATTTACGTCAGCCGCCGCGATAAAGCCGTTGGGAAAATAGTGAACGCCTTCAACGTAAAAACTAGAGCCGCCCTGATCCGGATTATTCGCATCTGCCTTGTGTCCCAGGACTCGATCTTTAACGACATAGAATCCGGCGTTGAAAAACGAGCGGGAATTAGCGCGTGTGCGCAAGTCAGCGCCGAGACCGAACCCCCGCTTCGTGTAGATGTCCGAGCGCACAGTTACATCCGCTGATCGTCCGAGCGTCTGGTAGTAGGCGTTGGAAAGTCGAAATCCTTTTTTGCCGGTCCCACCAAAAGTCGGCGTCAAGAATCCGGAGGCCCGGGCGCGCTGCTTGATTGAAATCGAAGCGTAGGGAAGATAAAAAATCGGCAGATGCTTAACGCGCAAATTCGACGAATACATCCGCACGCGATCGCCGGTCTTGATCTTGATGCGCTTGGCGTGAAAGCTCCACTTGGGAACGTCTTCATCGCAGGCGGTAATCTGCACATTATTCGCGACAATCGTATCCAGGCTGATCTTGTCGATGCGGTCGGCGGTGAAATACATGCGCGTGCCGTCCTGGGTTTGGTTGGTGAAGCCGGTCGAATTTATGAAGTAGCCGGTCTTCGTCCGATAGTTCCACTCCGCGCTTGAGCCGGTGATACGTTGCTGGTCGCCTTGATCAAACACGACGTTGCCTTCGGCGACTACCTTATTGAGCGCTTCGTAGTCGGTCACTTTGTCTGCTTGCAGACGATAAGTACCAATGTGGATGTCAACGTTCCCTTCGTACACAACGATGTGCGCATTGTCGGGCCCGGAGACTGTCTGTTTGCTCGCATCCACTTTAAGCAAGTCAGTCGCCTCGCCCGCTTGACCCTGCCGGGGCGGCGTTTTCTGTTTGGCTGGTTGATCCTGGGCGAGCGGGTTGACGTTCGGCGTGTCCGTCATCGGGTTGGTGACTTTACGATCGACCGGATTGGTCTGCTGCGCAACTGCGGAGTGGAAAACAACTCCCACGAATGCGAGCAAGATCGCAAAGCGCCAGAGCGTGGACGTACCCCTTGAATGGAAAGCTGCGCGCAATGAAAGGGAAGACCTCCGGGAACCTAGAGGGCGAGCACTACCGAGTCGGGGAAAAGCGCGCGCCGATTTTTGCCAGAACGGGAGCGATGCTAACACGAAAACAGGAGCAGACGGCAGGAGCAGGAGCAGGCTTTCAGTATTGAGAGATCGAGATCTCGGAGGCTGTCAGAATCCCTGGGGCCGGGAATAAGGAAGGATTTGGTTTTCTCTGCGTCCTGCTCCTGCCTCCTCCCTCCTTGCTGTTATCATGCGCCCCGATGAAAACGCGTCGACTAATGATTGTTGCCGGCGAGGCTTCAGGCGACGCCCACGCAGCTTCGCTCGTCAATGCTCTGCGCGTCATTGAACCCGAAACAGCGCTGGAGATTTTTGGCGCGACTGGTCCCTTGATGCGCGCCGCCGGCGTCGAGTCAATCGTGCGTTCCGACGATCTTTCTATCATGGGTTTGCTGGAAATCGCCGGCGCCATGCCGCAATTTTGGCGGGCCTACAAACTCCTAAAACAAGCGGCGCTAACGAACAAACCTGCTGCCGTGATTTTGGTTGATTGGCCCGACTTCAATTTGAAACTGGCGCGCACCCTTCATCGTCACGGGCTGAAAGTGATCTACTACATCAGCCCGCAACTCTGGGCCTGGCGTTCGTATCGCGCGCACAGCATCGAACGCAACGTCGATTTACTGCTTTCAATTCTTCCGTTTGAACAGGAGTGGTATGCCGAACGCGGAATAGATCAGGTGGAGTATGTCGGGCATCCACTTGCCGGCGAAGTCCGCCCGGGCGCTGATCGCGCGGAGTTTTGCCGGCAAAACAAACTCGATCCGCAGTTGCCGATCATCTCGCTTCTGCCGGGCAGTCGTCGCCAGGAACTAGAGCGCATTCTGCCGCCGCTGCTCGAAGCGGCCGCGCTGATTTCCGTGCGCCGGCCTGATGTTCAATTCGTCGTGGTGGTTGCTCCGGTTCGCACTTCGGATGAAGTGAGGGATATCGTGCGAGCGCAGCGCGCAACGCCGGAACCACTGCCCTCGTGCCTGCACATCGTCTCCGGCCAATCGCGCGAAGCGCTCGCAGCTTCTGACGCAGCGGCTATTGCTAGCGGCACCGCAACCTTGGAAGCTGCCTTACTCGGAACGCCAATGGTCGTGGTTTACAAAGAGTCGTGGGTGAACTGGAATACTTTGGGGCGTTTGATAACCGTCGATCACTACGGGCTGGTCAACCTCGTGGCCAGCGAACGCGTGGCGACGGAACTAATGCAGGATGATTTAAACGGCGAGCGACTAGCAAACGAGTTGCTGCTGTTACTTGAACCCGAACGAAACGAGAATGCACGTCAACGTCTGCGGGAAGTTGCCGATCAACTCGGCGAAGGTGGCGCTTCGCAGCGGGCAGCAGCACTGATTGTCGAAACGCTACTGGAATGGTCGTAGTTGCGTCTTAGTCCACTCCCTGGGCTCTGATAAGTTTTTCTAACTGCCTCTTCAATTCTTTAATCTCCTCGCGCATTTGCGGGACGCGTGCGAGGTGCGCGTTAAGTTTCTTGTAGTCATCGAGAGGCTGAATTGGAATTCCCCACCAAACGCCGGGCCGGACAATCTTGCCCGGTAACACGCCGGCTTTTGAACCAATCACGGCGCCGCTTAACACGCGTATGTGATCGCCAAAGCCAACTTGCCCGCCGATTACGCAATCGTCTTCAATGATCACGCTGCCACTTATTCCGGTTTGCGCCGCGATGACAACGCGCTCGCCGATGTCGCAGTTGTGACCGACGTGAACCATGTTGTCGAGCTTTGTTCCACGTCCAATTCGTGTTTGTCCCAACGCCGCTCGATCGATACAGGTATGCGCGCCTAACTCCACATCGTCTTCGATAACAACGGTGCCCCGCTGCGGAAACTTGTGGTAGCCCATATCATCACGCACGTAACCAAAACCGTCAGCGCCAATCACGACGCCCGCATGCAACACAACCCGATCGCCGATCGTGACGTCGTCGTAAAGTGTGACGCTGGGATGCAGAACCGAGTCGCGTCCGACGCTTACGTTGTCGCCAATTACCACGCCCGCTTCGATGCGCGTGCCCGATCCGACGCGGCTTCTTTCCCCTATCGCAACGTGCGGGCCGATGTAAACCGTGAGATCAATGTCGGCACTGGCGGCAATCACCGCACTATCGTGGATGATTGGTTTACGCCGCTTTTGCGGGTGCAGCAACTCAGCAATCAACGCGAAAGCGAGTTTGGGTCTTGCGACTTCAATCAGCGTCGGCCCGAACTCGCGTTCGATAATCAGTTCGTTCACAGTTGCGACGAATTCCGCCGGGACGATCAGACAGGACGCCTGGCTGGACTTCGCGGCCTCAAAAAACTTCTCATTCTCAATGTAGGCGACCTCACCCGCGCCGGCGTTTGATATCTCGGCCACTCGCTCGATGTGAATGCTTCCATCGCCGATCAGCCGACCGTTTACGTGGGCGGCGAGTTCAGCGGTAGTAAATAGTTTTGTCTCGTACATAGACCAGGAAATATCGTTTCCGTTCTCTGTGTAACTCTGTGTCTCAGTGGTCGCTGGGTTTCGAGCGTTCGATCCACCAGAGCGTCCGCAGAGAACACTTAGATTGCACTGAGAAGTCCTTGACTACGGATAAGGGCGCCGCCGATATTACACTTTTTCACCACGACTCGGGAGCTTCGTGATCCTAAACTGCTGATTTCAATAGACTCCAGCCGTTTTTTTGAGGAACCTGGTGGCCCTTCCGAACCGATGCGCAGCCGGCTTTTAGCCTTGCCATGCACCAGCAGAGCAACTATCATGACCCGGTCGAAATTTGCCGGTATTGTCTTGTCTTGAACCCGGCGCTTATTTTAGTAATATCTTGTTTTTGTTGATGATTGAGCGCATTTCAGAACTTGAGCGCTCGCGAGGAGACGGCTTAATTGTTTAGCGATCAATTCCGCAGAGGCGAATCAGACAAAGGTAAGCTCACCGGCGTCAAAGGCTCGAAGCTTCTTTCCAATATTTCAGATGTCGCCTGGAAGGCTTTCCAGTCGGTCAACACGCGTCTGCCTGAGGGCGAGGCCATCAGCCCCAAATGGGCGCCCGGCAAGCTGCTGAAATCCTACGAACGGTCGTCTCCGCCGCTTGGCTTTCCACGCGAAACCGACAGCCTCTGTCCACGCTGCGTTAAGGAAGTTCGCGATGCCGTGATCAGCGGACAAACCACCCTCGAATCGTTGATGAATGAACATCCGGGCGAAATCAAAGCTCAGATTGTGGAAGAAAACGGCGAAGTAGTCATGCGTAAGACTTGCCCAAAGCATGGCGAGTTTGTTGACGTGATGGCAACTGACCCGGCGTTTCTCGAGCGCATTGAATCGCTCTTCTTTGGACGTGACTTTAAAGCTGCTGAAGACTCCCACGTTCACCATCATGGCACGTCGAATATCAAGTTTGGTCGGGGAGCGGTGTTGACTGTCGACCTTACCAACCGCTGCAACATGATGTGCAATCCCTGCTTCATGGA
>JBDUDV010000118.1:0-8625 GCA_040002755.1 Acidobacteriota bacterium
CGCGAACCGAGTATGTCCACATCACACTGGTAAAACTCGCGAAACCGGCCGCGCGCCGGACGATCAGCACGCCACACCGGTTGAATCTGATAACGCTTAAAAAATTTCGGCAGCTCGTTTTGATACTGAGCGACGACGCGCGCGAGCGGCACAGTCAAATCGTAGCGCAGAGCTAAATCTGCTTCGCCTGTCTTTTCGTGTTCCCCGCGCTTGAGTATTTTGAAGATGAGTTGGTTCCCTTCTTCGCCATACTTGCCCATCAGCGTTTCAATGTTTTCAACGGCGGGTGTTTCAAGCGGCTCGAAGCCGTAGCGCTCGTACACTTCCTTGATGACGCCGATAACGTATTCACGTCGCCGCACATCCGCAGGCAGGAAATCGCGCATGCCGCGCGCCGGCTGTGTTTTGGAGGAGGCCACTTAATAAAGAATTCCCGAGGGGTGTAAAGTCACGGCGGGCATCATAACCTGAAACCAGCGGCGCCCAAAAAGTAGGACAGACATTCCTGTCTGTCCTAGTTATTTCTGAATGGAACGGAGGACAGGCAGGAATGCTTGTCCTACTGCGGCTCGTTCTGATAAAACGGAATGTAGTTCACGTAGTTTCGCCAGAAATCGTTGAGACCCAGAACTTCCTCGTCTGTCAGCGGACGCTTCACACGACCCGGCGCTCCCATCACCAACGAACGCGGCGGGATGAATGTGCCTGGCGAGATCAATGAACCGGCCGCAATCAGCGATTGCGCACCGACGCGCGCGTCGTCAAGCACAATCGATCCAATACCGATCAACGCACCGTGTTCAACGTAGCAACCGTGCAGCGTGACGCTGTGGCCCACCGTCACTTCGTCCTCGAGTATCGTTGGATGTGAACCGGTGCGCGTGTGGATGACGCAGTTGTCCTGGACGTTACTGCGATCCCCAATGCGTATGTAGAACATGTCACCTCGCAACACGGCGTTGCACCAGATCGAGGATTGCTCGCCAAGGTGAACGTCGCCGATTACCTGCGCACTCACGTCGACGTAGGCACTGTCTGGGATCTGCGGATGAACCCCGCGAAATGGTCGAATCATATTCGCGGAATATTAACACAACATATATTGGGAGTGCGGTGGCAAGGGAAGCGCGACACCGCTTTGGGTTATCCTCGAGAAACATATCCAAAGCGCCGGCGCCGCTTCGTTTTGCCGGCGCACTCCAAATGTCTGTGCTACTGCGGAGGGCTATGCTAAATTGAGACCATGATCAGCTGGCGACTTTCAGTGATTGTTATTGCAGCGGTGGTTTTGCTGACTACTTCCTGCGCGGGCTCGCTCTTCAAAGTGAAACCGGTAGTCGAGTTGCCGCCGCTTGCGGGCGACGTGAAGAGCGCCAGCGCCGGCGGCGTAACTGTTCGTGTCGCGCCATTGATGACCGACGAAGAGACCCAGGACCTGTTTGAAGCGAACCTGCCTCTAGCTGGCATCCTGCCGGTGCGAATGGAACTCGTTTTCGAAAGCGGCGTAGCTGTCGAAACGAAGCAGGTGCGTTTTCGCTTGAAAGACGGCGAAGGGCGCGAGTGGAAAGTGATTTCAGCGAAAGCGGCGGTTGGACGCATCCTGAAAGCAAATGACGTTTACGCCTACAATCCAAGTTCACGCAAACAATTTGAAAAAGAATTCGTGGCTTATGGCATCGATCTCCAGTCGCCTTTAACTGATTCTGATCGCCGCCACCAGGGATTTGTCTTCTTTGAAACACCGAAGAAGGAACCCGTCGAGAGTCCGAAGGGTTTGGTCCTAAACCTCGAGCGACTACCTCAGCCAGTGTCAATTCCACTGAACTAGTCCGAAACTCAAGAGATTATTAGCCGCGGATTACGCAGAAAAACGCGGATCTGAATGAGAAGGTCGCTTTTGTCTAACTATTCAGATTCGCGTTTTTCTGTGTGAATTCCCGGCTAATAGTTACCCTGTCGAACCGAATCCTCCGCTGCCTCGTTCAGTATCGCTGATGTCATCCGCCCAGACCGCAGTGGGCGTGATTATCTTCTCGATTATCAACTGACAAATCTTGCTTTGCGCTGCGAGCTGTATTCTGTCGTCGCCGGTATTGTAGAGGAGACAACGAACTTCACCACGATAGTCGGAATCAATAACGCCGGCGAGAACATCGAGTCCGCTTTTCGTCGCCAGTCCTGAACGTGGGGCGACTCGTCCGTAGTAACCTTCCGGAATTGCGACCGCGAGGCCAGTGCGGATCAGCGCGCGTTGCTTTGGTTCAATTACGACATCTTCAATGGAGTACAGATCCAGGCCGGCGGCTTCCGAACTGCCGCGCGTTGGCAGGATCGCATTCGGATCAAGCTGCTTGAAACTCAAATGGCGCGGCTCTGAAGCTACAGAGTCGTTGGCCCGATCAGAATCCAACGACCGAGTGGGGTACATAAGGCTCCTCCAACGAAGCGATTTCTTCAGACGTAAGATTGAGCTCGAGCGCGGCGATAGCGTCATCAAGGTGTTGTGGTTTGGAGGCACCGACGATTGGCGCCGTAATGAACGGCTTCTGCGCCAGCCAAGCCAGCGCAACCTGCGCGCGCGGGAGCCCACGTTTTGACGCAACCTCCGTCACGCGCTCGACTACTTTGCGATCCGCAGCGGCAGTGGCCGCGTAAAGCGTCTTGCCAAACTCGTCCGACTCCGTGCGATTGGTCTGCTCGTCCCAGTCGCGCGTCAGCCGGCCACGCGCCAGCGGACTCCAGGGAATCACGCCGACTCCTTCCGCGGCACAGAGCGGCATCATCTCGCGCTCTTCCTCGCGATAGAGCAGGTTATAGTGATTCTGCATCGAAACAAACGGAGTCAAACCATTTTGCCGCGCAGTGTATTGCGCTTTGAAAAACTGCCAGGCATACATCGACGACGCCCCAATGTAGCGTGCCTTGCCCGCCTTGATCACATCGTGCAACGCTGCCATCGTCTCCTCGATGGGCGTATGTTTGTCCCAACGATGAATCTGATACAGATCGATGTAATCAGTTCCCAGACGACGCAGGCTCGCGTCGATCTCAATCATGATCGACTTGCGCGAGAGGCCGCGCGCGTTGGGACCTTCGCGCATCGCGTAGAAAACTTTGGTGGCGATTACCACTGCTTCTCGAGGCGCAAAGTCCCGCAAGGCGCGGCCGACGATCTCTTCGCTCGTGCCGTCGGAATAAGTGTTGGCAGTATCGAAAAAGTTAATGCCGAGTTCGAGAGCCCGCTTGATGAAGGGGCGGCTCTTCTCTTCGTCGAGCGACCAGGGATGCGCGCCGCGATCGGGCACGCCGTACGTCATGCAGCCGAGGCAGACACGCGAAACTTTGAGACCGCTTTTCCCGAGATTGACGTATTCCATGGCGTCTCAAAGCTTCGGCAGCGTGACTCCACGTTGGCCCTGGTACTTGCCGCCACGATCTTTGTAGGAGGTTTCGCAAACTTCATCTGACTCGAAAAACACGACCTGCGCGACACCTTCGTTGGCGTAGATCTTGGCGGGTAGCGGAGTGGTATTAGAAAACTCGAGTGTCACATAGCCTTCCCATTCGGGTTCGAAAGGCGTTACGTTTACCAGAATCCCGCAGCGGGCGTAGGTACTTTTGCCGAGACAGATCGTGAGCACGTTTCGCGGGATGCGGAAGTATTCAATCGTGCGCGCGAGCGCAAAGCTGTTAGGCGGTATTACTACGAATTCGCCTTTCACATCGACGAAGTTTTTCTCATCGAATTCTTTCGGATCGACGATGGTGCTATTGAGATTGGTGAAGAGTTTGAATTCGTCAGCGCAGCGAATGTCATAACCATAACTCGAAGTGCCGTAAGAGACGATTCGTTTACCATCCACCTCTTTGACCTGTCCCGGCTCGAACGGCTCGATCATCCTCTGCTCGATGGCCATGCGGCGAATCCATTTGTCACTTTTTATGCTCATGTTGGTGAGACGAGAGGATACGATGAAAAGCGAAAAGTGAAAAGTGAAGGGTGACAAGAAACAGCAGCAGTCCAACGACTGATCCAGAGTCTCCTGTCTAACGCACCTTGCACAAACTCTTCATTTTTCACCCTTCACTTTTCAATATTCACTGTTTGCTATCTATTGTCTGCTTCTTTATCACGATCACGCCATCACCAACCGTAAGCTTGAACGCAGCGCCTCCGGCGCCGGCGCGCGCTGACAATTGTCGCGGATCCACGCCCTGACTGGCACGGGCTAAGTCCTCAAACGATGCATTAATCTTTCCTAATCGCAAAATGACCGCGTCGAAGTCGCCGCTGAAACCCGTGGGTATTTCGACGGTGACGTCTCCTGCCGCAACTCGAAGCTCAGCACCGACTCCACGCCAACTGCGCGCCGGCACTTCGAGTTTCACAGTTCCAACTCCGATCGTTGCGGACAGCGTGCCGCCGGTTAATTTTAAGCTGGTGATACTCTCAGCCGCGTTGATTTGTATATTGCCTTCAACGCTACTGATGTTGATCGGGCCGCGCCCGGCGTTAATATCGAGATCAGTCGCAAAGGGTACGCGAATGCGATAATCGATTCTCCAGGGCAAACCCAAAAGTGTTTTAGGAAACTTCCTCACCGAGCGCATGAATGCTTTGTCATGCGTTCCAGTACTCATCACGCGCAGGTGATTCATGTCCTCATCAAGCACGAAGGTATTCACGGCAGCCAGCAAGTCGAGATCTGCTTCCGTATCGGCCCGCAATTGAATTTCTGCTGTGATTTCAAATTCACTGCGCGGCCAGCCTTCGATGGTGATCGAGCCATCGGGCGGACCAACCACCGTTACCGTCCCGCCGTAAGCGAGCCGCCGCAACTCATGCCGGGTAGTCGTGCGCACCAGCTGCTGCGTGCGGTTTACTTGCGAGGCTTTTTTCTGCTGTGTTGCGCCGGTAACCGTTGACAGGAGCAACGCGGCGGTAAGGGTTAGTGCGCAGACGGGAAAAGAATTCATTCGTTTACCTATTCGCTCGTTTGCTCACCAGCAGTAAAGTCGGACGCTACCAGACGATAGTAACATTCGCGGAGCAGCCACAAACAATTTGGGCGCTCCAATCAAATCGATGAAGAGCGCCCACGGACTTTCTTGCTACAAATTCGCTTAACGACGAAGGAAGGTGATACTGCCCTGAAAGTTTGTTACAAAAACTTTGGAGCGGCCATCAATGACATCTCCCTGTAACTTACGACCATCGCCCAGGCTCCTAAAACCATTATTCCAAAATTCATTCAAGGCAATCTTTTTGTTCGGGGCGGACGCGTCGAGGTTGAAGGCCGAGTTGGCGGGTATGCGTAGGGTAATGTCACCTTTGCCAGACTCAAAGCGATAGGTGCCGCCGCTCGCAAACTCTCCGTCAAAGTGAATATTGCCAATCGTATTCTTGGCGTAAACCTCGTTTGCGCTGATGCCGCTGAGGACGATGTCACCTTCCAAAGAAACGTGAGCACTCACCAACGCGCCGCGAATATTCGTGACGATAATTTGTCCGTGCTTGGTTTGTAAATCAACGGAGGAGTTGATCGGTACTTGCAGGTTAAAATTCACGTCACCGACATCGCTGCGGCCGCGATTGTCCGCCAGCACGTCAACAATCAGAGAGTCGCTGGTCTGTAGCGGCGAAATGTTGGCCTTCGGTGAATCAAACGTCGCGGTCAGTTTAATCTCGTCTCGATTCCATGACTCAACTGTGATCGTGCCGGAGATATTCTTGAGCGTGATGCGAACATTTTTTCCGGCAGGATATCGTTTCGAAAGACGTTGCTGCGCGCTGACAGAGCCGACACCAAGCGCGCCACTAACCAGGAGTGAGGCGAACAACACCAGCGTCGAATAAAAACGGACGCGGGGGATTTCAAACCGTACGGACAACATTCGCATTCTCATCAGCGTGGGGCCAAATGACAACCTTGATTCCTTTAGTCGTTACTCAGCGGATTAGACCGCTTAACTACGCCGGCGGCTCTTAAAGCTCGGCAAATTCTTTCAGTAGTGACAGCTTTTCGTTAAGCGCCGCATTCAACGTTTCCTCAGAAACATCGTCATGTGGATTCTGGTTCAAGCTGTTCATCGATTCGTTAACCGTCTGATCAATCACGGCCAGATTTCGATCAAAGGTCTCGCGCATTTCAGGGCTCCAGCGAACCTTGTTGAATTCCACTCGTTGATTCCAATATGAAATCAACTGCTGTTGTTTCGAGAACCGCTCACGCACGCTGGCCGCCGCCACGCTTGGGCTTTCCGGACCCGAACCGGCGCCGGATTTTCCACTTTGATAACGTCGCAAACCAACCACCGTCGAAAGCGAAACAACCAGGACAATTGCGGCCACCGAAGCTGCCAGTTGCGGGAAGGAAAGTTCCCAGGTGCGACCTACCCAATTTGCCCAGGCACTTCGCCGGACTGTCACCGGCGCCGATGACGCGCCCCTCGCGCCGGTCTCGATGATATTACGAATACGCTGCCACAGCGCCTGCTCGTTTGGCGGCGCTGCATACTCGCCACGATTCGTGCGGCAAAAGCCCACAATCGATTGCAGATCGGTGCGCACGATGGCACAGTCGAGACACTCCTCAAGATGCGCGCTGAGCGTTGTTTGATCTTCGTGACTAAGGGCGCCATCAAGAAAATCGCTGATTAGATCCTGACACTTCTCGCAGTTCATTGTCTTAACCTCTAACCTGCCACTTGCCTTCGCAATTTGTAACTGACCACCAAGCAACCGTGGCAATTTGGTTTTCAAGCAATCAAAGGGAGACTGCGTTCAAAAACTTTTTAGCACTACTTCTGGTGTAAACCCTCGGGCGTGCGTTCCGTTGGAAGCTAGTCCCTGGTCTTCTGTTGCCTCAGGAGCCCGCGCAATTTCATTCGAGCCTTATGCAATTGCGACTTTGAAGTCCCAACTGAGCAGGCCAACATCCTCGCTATCTCTTCGTGTTCGTGTCCCTCAATATCGTGCAGGGTGAAGACCGTGCGGTAGCCGGGAGGCAGTTGACCAATGGCCTTGTCTAACGCAATGCGATCCACTACTGGCATCGCATTGGGGTTCTCCGTGCCTTTGACTATCTGGATCGGCGTTTCGCCATCGTCGGTCGTCTGCTCCATTTTGACGCCGCGTTTGCGAAAGTGCATCAAGACCTGATTGACGGTCAGCCGATGCAACCAGGTGGTGAAAGCCGACTCGCCACGAAAGCTTCCAATTTTTCGAAAGAGCTGGATGAAGACTTCCTGGGCGAGGTCTTCCGCTTCCGAGACATTGCTCGTCATTCGCAAACAGAGCGAGTAAACCCGGCGATTATGCCGCTGGTAAAGCTGCTCGAAGGACGCCATGTCGCCTTGAGCCGCTTTTTGCGCCAGAGCATAATCCGTTTCCTGCGGCGTCTCGATTTCGGCTGCGGTCACGTGTTCGTATTGGGGCAAGCTACGAAGATTTGCATCCTGAACGCTTGTTCACCACGCTTATCACGAGTCCCGCGTTTTCAAGGGAGCGGCAACCTTTTCCTCAGCATTTCCCAACGAGGCTGTTGCGAGGTAATGGTGGCCCTCAACGCGGGTGTGATGCGGCGCTCTAAGCGCGTCGTTGCCTTACCCGACCCAAAGATATTGAATTTCCTCAGTCGCAGCAACATTTTGCCAAAACTTGGGCTCATGTCCAATAAGTCCGATCGAGTGAACGATAACCAACCGCTTCAGCAACGTGCGCGGAGCGGATTTCTTCGGAACTCTCCAAATCTGCAATTGTGCGACTGACTTTCAGGATACGGTCATAAGCGCGTGCTGACAAGCCGAGGCGAGTCATCGCTCGTTCCAGCATTTGCTCGCTGTCAGAATCAATGCGGCAGTGACGACGAATCATGCGAGGCGTCATTTCCGCGTTAGAAAAAATCTTCTCCGACGCCAGCCGCGCCCGCTGTTTATCTCTGGCGATCATCACGCGCGCGCGGATGGTAGCTGAGTCGTCGGTTTCAGGCGGGGCATCGCCGGTGAGGTCGCGGAACTTTACAGCAGGAACATCAATATGAATGTCGATCCGATCCAATAGTGGACCCGAGATGCGACCAACATAGCGCTGAATCTGCAAAGGTGAACAGCGACATTCGCGCGTAGGGTCGTTCCAGAAGCCGCAGGGACACGGGTTCATCGCGGCCGCCAGCATGAATGAAGCAGGAAAGGTCAACGACATCGCTGCACGGCTGATTGTCACCTTCTGGTCCTCCAGCGGCTGTCTCAATACTTCCAAAACACTGCGATCAAACTCAGGCAGTTCATCGAGAAACAAAACGCCATGATGCGCCAGCGACACTTCACCGGGACGCGGCACCGCGCCACCACCGATCAAGCCCGCGTCGCTGATCGTGTGATGCGGTGAACGAAACGGTCGCTCGGTAACGAGTCCGGCGCGTCCAGTTAATCCAGCTACCGAGTGAATCTTTGTTAGTTCGAGCGCTGCTTCAAACTCCAAAGGAGGAAGAATTGTCGGCAAGCGCTTCGCGAGCATTGTCTTGCCGGAACCGGGCGGCCCAATGAGCAGAATATTGTGTGAGCCGGCGCTGGCAATTTCGAGTGCACGCTTAACGGAGAGTTGGCCGCGGACCTCACGAAAGT
>JBDUDV010000119.1:0-8552 GCA_040002755.1 Acidobacteriota bacterium
TGCACGCCGAGAAGTTTTGCGCCTTCAGTATAATTGCCCTTCGCCTGCTGCATCGCGCTGAGAATAATTTGCTTCTTTGTTTGGGCCACGGCTTCATGATACTTCGTCCCTGGCGCAGTTGCAGCCGGCTCTGATTCCAAAATAGATTCCGGCAAGTCTTCCAACAAAACCCGACCGGAAGTACCCAACACAACCGCGCGCTCGATCGCGTTTTCCAGTTCGCGTACGTTGCCCGGCCAATCGTAAGCGACCAGACGCGCCTGTGCTTCCGCGGCAATGCCCGTGATGCGTCGATTACACTTCTTCGCATACTTCGCGGCAAAATAATTTGCCAACAGGGGAATGTCTTCGTGTCGCTCCCGGAGCGGCGGCATTTCCAGGCTCACCACGTTAAGCCGGTAGTAAAGGTCCTGCCGAAACGTGCCCTGGGCAATGCTCTCTTCCAAATTCTTGTTTGTGGCCGTGATCAGCCGAATATCGACCTTGATCGCGCGCGTGCCGCCGACGCGTTCAAATTCACGTTCCTGCAAAACGCGCAGCAGCTTCACCTGCAACCCGGTTGAAAGTTCGCCGATCTCATCAAGGAAAACGGTGCCGCCGTCCGCAATTTCGAGTCGCCCTTTCTTTTGCATCACCGCGCCGGTAAAGGCGCCCTTCTCGTGACCAAACAGTTCGCTCTCCAAAAGCGATTCAGCCAGCGCCGCGCAGTTGACTGCCATGAACGCTTTGTCTGCCCGCTTGCTGTTCAGATGAATTGCGCGCGCTGCCAATTCCTTGCCAGTCCCACTTTCGCCGGACAGCAACACGGTCGAATCAGTTGGCGCAACTTTGGAAATAAACTGCAGCACCTCACGAATGGGTGGACTCTCGCCCACCAGGTTGTGTTCGATATTGAAGTCGGCGATTAGTCGTTGGTTCTCACTCACCAACCACTCGATGTGGCGCGCGTTTTCGATTGCCACTGCAGTGATGGCGGAGATCGCGGAGACGAGTTGCAAGTGGTCTTGATCAAAAACCGTCGCGGGGTTAGTCGTATCGAGATAAATCACTCCCCTAATGCGGTCCAGCATGATTAGCGGGACGCACATCACCGCAGCGGGCTGATCGGCGCTCAGGCTTTCGGACGACTGGAATTTTCCGACTTCCTGCTCGTTGGTGATCAGAATCGATTCTCGATGCTGCAGTACCCACCTAGTGACTTTGCTGCTTACCTTGATGGACCCATCCTGGCCCTGCTCGCGGTCCAGCCCAAAAACGGAAGTGAATTCCGGTTCAGCTCCGTCGGCGCCGCCGTCTGTCAACAGGACGACGCCGCGCTCGGCGGGCACCACTTCAAAAAGCAAATCGAGCAGGGTCTTCTGCAGCTCTTCCAATCCGCGAATGGCGTTGATGGTCGTGCTGATCTTCATCAAAGCGCTTAGGTCGCGGGCCATCACATAAAGTGCGTCGTTGAATCTGAACTGCAAAGTGGAGCCGCTGATAACCTGACCGTGGTCAAAGCGAACTTCGCTCGACGAGTTCATATCGGCATCGTGGGTCAGGAAAATGAACTGCGAGTCGCCGATGCGGACGCGATCGCCGTGTTGCAGCTTGCGTCGTTTTACCGGCACGTCGTTGACGAACGTCCCGTTCAGACTCTCGAGGTCGGCGATGACCAAATGTCCATCTTCGTTTTCAATCTGGGAGTGGCGGCGGGAAACAGACGCGTCGGCGATGCAAAGCGTGGCGGAGGTCTCGCGGCCGATAACTACCGGCAAGTCTTCGATGTTAAAGACGCTGCCCTTAAGTCTTCCAGAAATGGCTGTGAGTCGCGGGTTCATCCGAGTCGGGAAAGTTGTAGTTTTGAGTGCCCAAGTGTACGCGTCCCTCCGGCCGGCGGCAACTTGTAATGCAAACCATTGGTTTGCGGACGCGCTGGTGTCACCCATCCGAATGTTTGCGAAACCGCCGACAGCATAAGACCCATCAACAGATCCCAAACTAACATACGGGCGTCTATCTAAACAGATACTGATGCTATCCCAAAGGATAGAAGTTCAAGGCTTTCAACCTTCTCCTTACCAGCAATCTTTCAATTGCTGTCGAGTTATTCGTGCAGTGTTTACAGCATTGCCAGCGCTGAGGGCGTCCTCTCGCACCCGTGATGAAGTCGCGGCACGACAATAGCTATGAGGTAAGTCAGCTCTCATGACTCGAATTCTTTGAAAATGATCGAGCCGCTGCAGGTCGACAGGATTCGATCAATGCCGCAAAGCAAGAGGAGAAGAAATGAAAAAGGAAATTCTTAAAGGTTTAGCGATGTTCGCACTGTTGGTTTCGCTCGCGATTGCAACGGCTGTTGTCTCAGCCAATGCCCAGGCGACTGCCGGCAAAGTTGTGGCAAGCGTGCCGTTTGAATTCAGCGTCGGCTACAAGCTGATGCCAGCGGGAGAATACTCGGTGCAGGAAACACCCAGCGCTAATGGCTTGATGATCAGGAGCGCCGATGGAAAAAACTCTGCTCTGCGTCTGAGCGACGCAACGGATCGCGCTAAGGACAAATCGCAGGCGCGGCTCGTGTTTCATCGCTATGGCCAGCGCTACTTTCTCGCGGAAGTTTGGAATGGTGTTGACAACACCGGACGTAAGTTAACGGCCTCGCAGGAAGAGCGCGGGATTGAAACTGAACTGCAGCTCGCTTCAACTACCGAGAACGCGCATGCCCCGAATGCGATCTACGAAACTGTCGAAGTACTAGCAGTGCTTCGCTAAACGAACGCCCTCCCCGCGCAACGGCGGCGAGCCCCCAAGCTTGCCGACCGGTGTCAGAAACCAGAACGGCAACCCAACGCCCCCGGGTTGCCGTTTTGGTTTTGTGCAAACTGCTCCCTGAGCCGACTTAGCTTGAACGTCCAGTTGCTAATGCAACAGAAGGGGCTGAGGGAATTTGGCCGCAACCTGCGCGTTAGTATCGGAGACGCGAATACCAACGGGCGGATGTGTGTCGTGTCCAGGAAACAAGTGGCCCCAGGAATTGTTTGACAGCCAGTTGTCACTGTTATATAAGCCCACATAAGTCCCGGTATTTGTCCGATCGCCGCAGTTTGTCAGAAGCACCTTGGTTTTTGTATCTAACCCCTTGCTGAGTTGGCTTATCTACACCGGCGAACAATTTCATCGCCTTAGGGCAAAGGAGAATACGATGGCGAATCAGTTCACTCCAGACGAAAAAAAAGTATTCGGAGACTTCGAAGTTGCGGACGATGATACAGGTCTCAAGAACCTTATTAGCGCCCAAAGAAAACTGAACGGATCCCTGTGTCAGGCAATCTGGGCAACCTTAGACGCTCTCGAAAACCAGGTCACTGGAAAAGATCCATCCATCAAAGGTCGTTCTGCGGCTGAAGCTATAAAGCGTGCCAGAGAGCTGACTCGAAAAGTCGCCGAGGAGCCGCCTGGTTGCCAACCTGTAAGTCCAATACCACCGAAATCGAAATGATAAAGAGAGCCAACCCACTCTGCTGGGCGATCGACGATCTTCATCCCTCGCGGTCTGCCCACCTGGAACAACCACGGTGCAAGGGGAGACTCTCCTTTAGTAGTTGATGATAATCACGTCGCGGATGTTCTTCACGCGGAGAGCGGCGAGTAGTTTCGCGTCAGGTGACCAGGCGTAAGCAAAAATGCTGACGCTGGTTTTGAAATCGCTAAGCTGTTTCTGGTTGCCGGTGTCGATCTCGTAGCTCCAAATGTTCGAGACACCATTAACAGTATTAACGTAGCTCAAAGCCTGGCCATCCGAGCTCCACTGAATCTTCTGCCACGACGAGACGGGAATCGGCAGCAGCCTCGCGGGTGGCCCACCCTGAGTAGGCAGGATCGCTATCCCCAGTGCGCCACTTTCCAGGTAATAACGACAAGCAAAAAACTGATTGTTAGGTGAGACGACTGGCATCCGGGCATACTTTTCACGGTCAGTTAGTTGAACCGGAACGCCGCCATCTATGGGTTCTTTCCACACCGTAAACGTCGAGTCATTCTGATTGTCGTAAAGGACCCATTGACCATCCGGTGAGATCGATGGATATGAGTTGCCATCGCTGAAGGTCAACTGCCTGGGATCACTGCCATCTTCCGCGTTCATGCGCCAGATGTTCAGGTTTCTGGTGCGGTTGGATGCAAAAACTATGTATCGGCCATCCCGCGAGGCAGCCGGACTGTAATTGTCCCCCGCATTTGCGGTCAGTTGGGTTTGATGGGATCCATCGGCATCGATCACCGACAGGTTGAGATTGCTTCCAGCCATCGATGAAAAGACAATTTTTCCGTTACCCGTCCAATCAAGTCCGTACACACGGCCGACCGTTGAGGCGATTGCTCGGGAGAGCTCGGCGTTGCCCTCGGGCGCCACCGATACTTCTCCGACCCGATGACGCTGGACCGACACTATCGTTTTTCCATCCCGTGACAAACTCACGCTCTCGTAGTCACTCGTGTCGGGAATTATTCTTGCCGATTCCCCTCCAGGGTACGAGACTCGCCACAATTGAATAGGGCTCAGCGCCTGTTCCGTCGCGGAAATTATCAAGCCACGCTTATCCGGCAGCCAGGCGACCTGAAACACTTCATACCATTGTTGGCCCTTAATCGCTGTTTCACGGCCGGTTTCTACTTCAAACTCCAGCAGTGTTGAGTGGTAACCATTGGCCCACGATCCGGCGACGCCAACAATGGTCTTCCCATCAGGAGACCACGCCGGCCCAACAGACAGCGTATTTCTGTCGGGCCAGGTTGCTAACATACGTTCTTCACTTCCATCAGCATTCGAGATCAGCAAAGAAGTCTCGCGCTTGGCCTTATTGGACCGCACAAACGCGAATCTATCTCCGTTTGGAGAAAAACTAATTGGACTATCTACAGCATCTTTTATTTTTCTCGGAGAGCTGAATGGCAATGCCAGTTGGTAAAGCGTG
Source organism: Acidobacteriota bacterium (assembly GCA_040002755.1). Taxonomy (GTDB): domain Bacteria; phylum Acidobacteriota; class Blastocatellia; order Pyrinomonadales; family Pyrinomonadaceae; genus PSRF01. The sequence continues at coordinate 4,953 of JBDUDV010000119.1, forward strand.
CCGGCATCACTCTTCCCAGGCTGCGTGTACGTAAAATAAAGGTAATTATTGTCGGGTGAAAACGTGACACCAAGGTATTTGACATCCGCTGCGGCAACAAGAATCGAAGTGCCCGCGTTGGCTCGGAGGGTATAAAGAAGTTCTTGCTTTCCATCTTTCTCTTCGGCATGAGCCACATACCTGCCGTCGGGAGATATTGCCGCGCAAACCGATTTACCCGCGTTGGTGAGCGGTGTCATCAAATAGTGTGAGTCCCGGCTGGGTGGAATTATTATGTATGCGAGCAACACCAACACAGCTGTGGCCCCGGTAAAGGTGGCGACGGTTTTGTGCTGCTTGATTTCACTCAAAACGTAATCGGCGGTTCTTATCGCCTGAAACTTCACTTTTGAGAGAATTGTCGAGACCACCCTGACATTTCCCCTGTTCGCCTTGCGGTTGTCGACGGTAGGCTCCAGGGGCAGCGTAAGTGGTTCCACCGGTTTATCGGGAGCCTCAACTGAAATCTGTCGCCGCAGTTTGCGAAGGTCGGAACTCAGTTGACTGACGGTCTGATATCTTTCGCGGCGTTTCTTGCTGAGTGCCTTTCTCACAAGTTGCTGAAACTCTTCCGGTACTTCGTGGTTGAAACCAAGTCGTGGTGAACGTTTCTCCAGGATTACCGCAATGGTCTCGTTGGTTGTATCGGCTTCGAACGGCGTGAACCCAGTGACCATTTCATGAAGAACCACGCCCAGACTCCAGATGTCTGATCGTTGATCTACGGGTTGCTGTCGCAATTGCTCCGGTGACATGTACTTCGCAGTGCCCATGAATGTGTGCGGGTCGGTGTCAAGGTGCGGAACAGTTTCAGCTTCGTGGTCTGCGCGAAACATCGAGTGAAGCGCATCAAGTTTTGCTATCCCAAAGTCCAACACTTTGACGTACCCATCTCGCCGCAGCATGATGTTTTCCGGCTTAATATCCCGATGAACAATGCCTGCTGCATGCGCCGCCTCCAGGGCCCACGCGACCTGCGCACCGATGTCCAGAACTTCCTTCAACGTCAACTTTCTTTTCGACATCCGGCGGCGGAGAGTCACGCCGTCGATATATTCCATAGCCATGAAATGCCGGCCATCTTCAGTTGTGCCGACTTCATGAATCACGCAAACGTTCGGATGATTTAGGGCCGAAGCCGCGCGTGCTTCCTGCTCAAAGCGGCGGACGCGACCATTGTCTCTGGCGAAATCGGCCGAGATTAGTTTGAGGGCGATTTGGCGGGGCAGCCTTGTGTCCTTAGCGAGATAAACTTCGCCCATGCCGCCAGAGCCAAGCAATGAGAGAATCGTGTAAGGACCAACCTCTTGACCGGGCGCAAACTCTGAATCTGCGTAAGCGAGCATTCCCGCTGCAAATTCATAAGCGGGCGCGTTGAGAAAGTCGACGTTGCTCGCGTCCGCCGCCAATAACGACTCAACTTCGCCGCGAATGAGTTCATCGGCGCCACAGGCTTCGTCGAGGAAACTGGCGCGCTCAGCCGGCGCAATCGACTGCGCGGAGTGGAAGATTGCTTTAATGCGTTGCCAACGCTCGTCCCTGGTCATGATTGTTTAGCTGCGAGCTTTGCGTAAGCGAAAGTACCCATCTGTAACGCGAAGTCTGACGTGGAAGTCCCTCAGGAAAGTGCTGTGGTTTTGGTTAACTCACGTTTGAGCCAGGCTTTGGCGACTCTCCATTCGCGTTCGACCGTCGCATGCGAAACCTGCATCACTTCCGCCGTCTCTTCGATAGTCAGCCCGCCGAAGAACCTTAATTCGACCAGGCGAGCCTGGTCCGGATCGATCTCCGCCAGCCGCTCGAGCGCATCATGCAGAGTCAACAAGTCAGCATCGGGTTGGTTGCCAAAGGAGCCAACGTTACTGAGCGACAACTGGCAGCGATCGCCGCCACGTTTGGAGGCCTGGTGACGGCGCGCGTGATCGATCAGGATGCGCCGCATCAGTTGGGCGGCGACGCCAAAGAACTGCGCCCGGTTTTGCCAGTTGGGATGACGCTGATCGACCAGCTTGAGGTAGGCCTCGTTTACCAGCGCCGTAGGCTGTAGCGTGTGCTCGCGCTGCTCGCGACGCAGATAAGCCCCGGCCAACCGGTGCAACTCGTCATAGACGAGCGGCATTAACTGGCCCAATGCTTCTTCGTCACCCTGGCTCCATCTTTCGAGGAGTTGGGTAATTCCTTCCGGCGATCGTGTCGCCATTGCCTATTCCTATCTTGGTCTTGGCCAGAAGTAATCGATCGATTCTAAAGCCAAATAATCAATCCCAAGCGTCGTTAATGACACAATCTTAGCACTGCAAAAAAAATTTGTGGGAGTTCTGAACCGCCTTGCGCGTTACTAAGTGAGTATCAACAACGATTCTAAAGGAGGAGCTGTCATGACTGCTTCCCGCATTTTCAAGTACGACCTTCAAAACAACGTTTCAGGCCACACCCTGATCCTTCAGCAGGAGCACCTTTGCGGAGGATGCTACACACCGGACTGGGAGCCGCCTGCGCAGATCGAGTTCGGTCAGACTCGAGGAATGCAAGCGGAATCCTGCGGATTTATGACCGGAACCGAAGGTTGGGTCAAATATAAAATCTTGCGCAACAGTGATCAAGAGCTTCGCGGTTTGGTTTACTTGTATTGGACGAATCCGTATTTCGGTGTGACTTTCGGCCGGCATGCACTGGCAACGTCGCACTGGACGGCGAATTGCGACGAGGACCCACCTGCCGCTGGGAGTGGCTTCTCATCGGGCGAAGACCCACCGTTTGGTTTTCATCTTTCTCTTGAAGGAACCGGACTCAACGGTGTCCCAACAGAGATAGATGAACTTGGAGACCTTTATCGGGTGCCGCTCGCACCAGTCTTCATTTTTTTCGCGGGCGGTATATGGGAGCGCATGGATGTATCGATGAAGCTCTCGACTGACGAAATACAGGCTGTTTTTCCTTCCCAGCCCCCGCGTACGCGAAGTTTGGACATGCACCCTCGGCGATCAATCCTTGAGGGGCACTGGTCATACGACAACATCGACGTAAACATCAGATACCTGTGGTCACGCACTTATGAGGTGACTTTGATTGATACCACATCGGGGCGGTCCTTAAGTATCACAGCCCTGTGCACTTTAGGCCCCAGCGGATTGACGCGACTGTATTCCGATCACTCAACCCTGGAGGCCATCGCGTTGACGCAAAACGTGGGAGCGAGTCAGCTTGAGGTAGCAAAAGCCAACGTCGTCTTAACAGGCATGTCGGCCATTTTGCGAACAGTCGGTTCTCCAGAAGGTCGAGCGGCATCGCTTTACGAGGTTGCCGACAAATCGAAGCTTACCGCCAAAGCACTGAAGAAACAGGTTCTCGACATCGGCATTGTCAGTTCAACTTTGGTAGACACTGTCGCACAAGCTGCAGCTGAACATGCCAAGCAGAGCTATTACACGCTGTGGCCCGCACCGGACGTGGCATTGCAGGTGTACCAAGAATTGGAGGACGGCCGTCTGGCTGGATTCAAACTTCTCTATCAGCGCGTACTTGGCGATGGTACGGTGCTTTGTTCGCAATTCTTGTCTT
>JBDUDV010000120.1:0-8478 GCA_040002755.1 Acidobacteriota bacterium
CTGACTGCGTCTCGATCGTTATGCGGTTATTAAATGACGCTCCGGAGTTGCCCTTCTCGTCAAGTACCGTACCGGCGACTGTAGCCACGGCAGTAAATTTTCCGTTTGCCGGAACAAACGAAAGAAACTCGTTCGGCACTTCCAGTGCGGTTGAAAGCAGTAGTCCCTTGGCCGGCGTGTTTAGGTAACCGATGCTGAGCGAGACCGGAAGGTCGCGATTGGGAAACGGGGCAAGCATTGCTTTTCGCAGCGCCGTTTCCGGCGTTGGCGGTGGGTCTCTCTCTTTTTTGGCCTTATCGACCTTTTCCGTTTTTGCGGACTTCGATATCTCCGGTTCTCGATCAAAAAAGCCGCGCCGTACCTGAACGGTTAGGTCCGGTCGACCCACCACCTTCACTTCAATGCGACGAAACTTGCTCTGCTCCGATTCGTGATCGGGCTTCCAGGCAAGCAGGTAATACGTGGCAGTTTCTTTCAGGGCGCGTCCCAGACCCGGCGCAAGAGAGTTTGTGTTGAAGACTGTTCTGCCTCCGGTGTCCAGAGCCAGAGTAGTCAGACTGTCTTGTGACGCCAGCAGTTCGCCGCTAGTCGCGTGCTGCAGCCGGCCAGCCGGATCAAACGGCGCGTCGCTGCTGATATCCCCGAGGCTGGCCACCAGGCCTCGAGCATCCATCGAATAAATGACCACGCCGTTACGTGCCGCCGCGCTGGTGATTCTTCGCAGTCTGGTGCGCGAGTCTGAATTGCGATCGTCGAGAAAGAAACCTCCGGATATGAAAAATATTAGTTTGCGACCAGGCAGCGTGTTCGCGGAGCGAACCAACGATTCGAGCGCTGCGAGTGTATTGACCGTCACAAGAGACCCTTGCTGCGCCATTACCTGGGCGCGACTGCTCACCATCGCCTCGGCTGACTCGCGGGGCATTCCAGGATTGAGGCGAATAGTTGCGTCGATGAAATACTCGGTCGTATCACGATCGAGGTTGGTGATTAACAACCCTTGATACTCGCTCATCGTAGGTTGCTCCATATCACGGACCGAATAAGGGCGAAGCTTGAGTCGTTCGAGCGCGGCGCGCAGGACCGACTTGTTGTCCGTCAGTTGCTGAAGAAAACCAATTTGACCACTAGGCGAGGCAATCACCGCCTGGTCGTTCTGGCCCATCTCCTGATCAATGAAGTGAGTGATCAATTGCTTCGCCGACAGGAGCGCGCGTAAATCGAGATGGAGGTCGTCCACGTAAAAAAAGATTGGCCGGCCTCGATCAAGCGGGGCCGGTGCGCCAGGCGAAGCGGAGTTTGGACGAGCAGACGAACCACGAGCTGCGGCAATCTGCACTTCCTCGCTGACACTTCCGGCGGTGACCTTTTCGAAAAACTCAACCGGCTTTGGTTTTCCATCTATGCGAAGTTCGAAGTCACTGCTCTTTAACCCTTTAACGAACTGGCCCTGCTTGTCGAAGACCATGACGTCGGTTTGCACAATCTCGGTGAAAACGCGTAAAACGTCAGACCGATCCTGGCTGACCTGCGTCTTCGGTTCCCGTGGCGACCGCGGAGGAGTTTGTCCGTGCCCAACAGGTGAGCCCACGAGCATAAAGACCAACAAGCACCGAGGCAGGCAGGCGAGTGCGACAAACTTCGCCGTCTTGATACTAGAGAACTCTGCAGACATATTTCAGCAATTTCAGCGGCAAGTTCTGGGGAGACGTTGCTAAGGAGCAGCCAGGAATGCAGTCTGGCTATAGAGCCAGGAATCGCGTGAACGGCTGTCGCGGCTAATATGTATCAGACCGCCGTATGGTGCAACTCAAAACTTTAGGCTCCAAAATTTCGTATCAAGCAACTCAACCGAAAGAACCATCCGCCGCAGCATTCGAACGTATAACACTCGCGAAAGAAGTCTGAATAAATGACAAACGGTCACCCAACTGTCTCAATTGACAATATCACAAAGAGTTTCGGGGACTTCATTGCCGTCAGCGAAATGAGTCTCGCCGTTTACCCTGGAAAAATCTTTGGGTTGCTTGGCCCGAACGGCGCTGGGAAAACGACGACCATTAGAATGATCGTTAACATTACCGCTCCTGATTCAGGCGAGATAAGAGTATTTGGACAGCAGATTACGCCCGAGTTGCAGGACCGGATTGGTTACCTGCCCGAGGAACGCGGACTCTACAAGAAGATGAAGGTGGGGGACCAAATCAAGTATTTTGCGGCGCTCAAGAACGTTGGTGCTAAGGAAGCTGGCCAACGCATGGATCGTTGGCTCGCGCGTCTGAAGTTATCGGAATGGAAAAACAAGAAATCGAGTGAGTTATCGAAGGGTATGCAACAGAAGGTTCAGTTCATAAATGCAGTCATCCACGAACCACAGCTGCTGATCCTTGATGAACCGTTTTCCGGTTTGGATCCGGTGAATGTTGAGGTTCTTAAAGAGATCATTCTTGAACTGAAGATCGCCGGCAAGACGATCATTTTCTCCACGCATCAGATGGAAGTTGCGGAAAAGATTTGTGACGACATCTGCCTGATCAATCGTTCGCGCAAGGTTTTGGAGGGGAGCATCAGGGAAGTGAAGCGCGGGTTCAGTAGGAACGCGGTGGCCCTGCGGCTGGTGGGCGGCGAGTCAGTCCTCGCGGATGGATCACTCATCAGCAAGGTGAAACGCGACAGCGACGGCCTCGAGGTGTTGCTTGCGGATGGCGCAACTTCTCAATCGCTCCTCAAAGCTTTGCTCGCAGCAGACGCTATTATTGAACGGTTCGAGATGATCGAGCCGAGCCTGCACGACATCTTCATCGAAAAGGTCACCGAGAACGCATGAACAAATTATTGGCAGTCATAAAACGTGAATATCTGCAGCGCGTTCGCAGTCGGATGTTTATCGTAATGACCATTCTCGGCCCAATGGTGATATCGCTATTTGGAATCGCGCCGGCGGTGATCTTCAGCATCAGGGCCGGCGGTCCCGTGAAAGTCGCGGTAGTGGACCAAACAGGCACAATGTATTCGAGCCTGTACAATTCGGTGATGGAAGAAGCCGAAGAGCCGGATTCGACAAATCGGCCGGCTGATGCGAGAACGCCAAACGACAATCAGAGTGAACGCTTCCAGACAATGGGTAATCAACGAGTAGAGGTTCCAGAACTTCAGGCAGTGTCTATCGGTGGCCGTTCTTTGAACGAAATCAAGGCCGAACTTGACCGGAGAGTAGGCGCGAAAGAACTTGATGGTTATTTAATTCTGCCGGGAAACCTGCTGGAGAACGGCGCCGCCGAGTTTGTTACGCGCAACACCGGTGACGTCTTCACCAGAAGATTCCTGCAGCGGGCCTTGAGCCGGGCTGTGAGCCAACAGCGATTGATTGCGGCCAACATCAACGTAAAGACTGTAGAAGCGCTTTCGAAGCCCGTTGAACTGGAAGCGACTAAAATCGGCGCGACCGACCGCAAACGCGATTCTGGAGAAGCCTTTGCTCTGGTCTTCGGTGTTGGCTTTGTGATGTACCTGACGATCCTGCTATATGGCCAGCAGATTTTGGGAGCAGTCATCGAAGAAAAGGAAACACGGATTGCTGAGATCCTGTTTTCGTCGGCGAGACCGTTTACCATCATGTTGGGAAAACTCATCGGCGTCTTCTTCGTGGCTTTCACACAATTGACGATTTGGGGGTTGGCCTTCGTCGCTTTCACGCTTTATGGGGTAGAAATGCTCTCGGCCCGCGGCATGCCAATTCATATCCCAACTATCCCACCAAGTTATTTCCTCTATTTCGCCCTGTTTTTCCTCATGGGTTACTTCATTTACTCCACCATCTACGCCCTGGTTGGATCGATGGTCACAACCGCGCAGGAAGGTGGCCAGTTAGCCATGCCTATCATCCTCTTATTGGTGATTGGTTTTTACTTGTTCCTGCCGGTCAGCCGGAGCCCGGATTCCTCGTTCGCTTTTTGGGTTTCGATGATTCCATTCTTTTCGCCGATAACAATGCCGGTGCGAATTGTCGCTCAGACTCCTCCTTTTTGGGAGATTGCGTTGTCTTTGTTTGTGGGCTTTACGGCGGTAGCGTTACTAACCTGGTTGGCAGGGCGCATCTACCGGATCGGAATGCTGATGACTGGAAAGAAAGCCACAATTCCCGAAGTCGTGCGCTGGGTGAGACAGAGCTAGGGCAACTCCACAGGTTGTTCCCGTCCGCGTCCATCTCGTATGCTTTGAGAGTGGCTGTCGAAATCGAAAAGAAATACCGTCTGAGTAAGAAACAACGCACAGAGGTGCTGGCGCGGCTACCCAAGATCGGCGCCAAGCGAAAGCGTGAGGAGTTTGAAGTGAACATGCATTACGCGGGCGACGGCCTCGATGTTGGGTGCACGGTCTTGCGTCTGCGGCGCATCGGAAAGCGCGGCATACTCACCTACAAAAAACGCTTCCCGACACGTTCCGACACCAAACATCGCGAAGATGAAACCAGTGTAGACGATCCAGACGCGCTGGAGTTGCTCCTCGAGGCGTTAGGCTTCACACCGGGCCTGATCTTTAAAAGCGTCGCGAGACCTGGACGTTGGGCAAAAGCAGAGATTGTTATTGACAAACTGCCTTTCGGTTTATTCATGGAAATCGAAGGATCCGAGCAGGACATTCGCGACATCGAAAGCAAACTCTCCATCAAGCGGCTACGAACGAAGTCAGCCACACACCCACAACTCAACTTAATCCACGGATTCCTGAGACGAATAGGCCAGCCGCGTCCCGGAGCTGTTCAAGGGTGATGACTCGGAGACCTGGACTAAGCAGCAGTCTCACGATGTCAGGCCCGCCGTTAGTCCGGAAAACCGATCAATTCAGCCAAATTATGTCTGCTCAGCAGTCACATTTTTCGTCACACCTTTCTTACCTCTTCCGAAATCCCAACAAGAAGAAACTAATTCGAAACGGCATACCTCTTGACAGCGAGGTTACGCGACTCTTCCTCCGTGACCCGCGAAAAAGTCATTTTAAAAACCATTGACGTTAATTATCTCAATCTTAATAGCGGCACCTCTCGCCATGATGATTCATGAGCTGGGACATCTTGTCGCAGCCAGGAGTTGCAACGTCCCGTCTTCGGAGTTGGGTTTGGGTTTTGGACCAAAGCTCTTCGGTTTCCGGTTGGGCAGCATCTGCTTTAGCCTTCGCGCGCTACCGCTTGGTTCCTTTGTGCGCCTCGATGGTACGGCGTTGCTAGAGAAATCAATCCAACAGCAACTGTTTGTGCACCTCGGTGGAATCCTTTTCAATCTAATCGTCGGGATGGCTGCCCACGGCACCGTCTTTGGTTGGGTGAACCTGCTGATCGCCGCGGGCAATGTGCTGCCACTCTATCAGCACGATGGTTGGAAGTGCGGCGTGGTGCTAATGCGAATGCTCCTGCAAAAACGGAGTCAACCAGCCGAGTGGGCATTCACGTTCTCAGGAGGTTTAGTCAGTATCTTGATTGTAATCGCAATTCTGCGGGTCTTGCAGGTGACCGGCGCGTGAGCGCAACTCACCCGCGCGGAGCAAAGTAACCGACGCGGGTGTGGGTCTGGTAAGTCGGAGTTGTGGCTTCGACGCGAACGCGACGGAAACTGCCGTCGCGTTTTTTGTTTGTAGGGGTATAGTAGAGCGCATACTGGTGTCGCAGTTCCTCCGCCACTTCCGCGTAAGTGGCTTCCAAGTCGTCGAACCTGCGCGGCTTGTACAACCGGCCGCCGGTGGCCGCAGTCAGATCAGCCAGTATCTGCTCACTCTGATCCAGTGCCTGGAGACCCAGGCGCAAGCCGTCAATTTGAAGTTTGTTGAAGCGCTGTGCGGAATCGGTGCCGTTGGTAAGCGAATCGAGGTCAGCTTGTTTTTCGGCACGGGAGATCTCTGTATTGCTGACGACGTAGACCGTGACCTGAGCTTGCAGCAGTGCCCGGACGGCGGTTTCGAGCGTAGTGCCCCGGCCACTATCAATTCCATCTGTTAATACAATCACAGCGCGGCGTGATTGTGACGAGCCATATTGTTCGCGAGCCGCCAGCAGCAAAGCATCATTGAAGCGAGTGAACATGCCCGGGACGATTCTGGTCAAGGCGCGCTGTAGTTGGAACCGGCTCTTGGTCCAGTCCTGGAGCAATTGCACTGAGTCGTCAAACTTGATCAAACTGATTCGATCGTCCGGCCCGAGACCTTTTGCAAAACCTTCCGCCGCGCGACGGAAGTCATCAAGATTGCGCGCCGCAGAAGACGACGTATCAATCATTAACACTGCGTCCACTGGCACTTGTCTCAGGGCCAAGTCCTGAAGCGGTTGCTCGCGGTCGTCTTCGAAGACGCGAAAGTCGTCGCGTGTAAGCGCAGCCACCAAACGTCCATTTGCATCGCGAACAGTAACGGGCAGCATCACCTCAGTTGTCTGGACTGAGATTACGTCACCAGAACTGATTTGCTCTTCTTTTGGCGATGGTAACGGTATAGGCGGTGGAGGCTCACCCAGCCGTTCAAGTAACGTTGGAGTAGGAGAAGGAGACGGTTTCGGGCTGGCTGCTGACTTCTTGGGTTGAGAAGCGGCGGTGGAATGCTTCTTACGCGGATTGCTCTGAGCCGCAGAGAAGCGACCATCCTGCCGGCTGACTACCAGTTGCAGGACGACCAATGCTGCCAGGCAGAGCGCAACTCTGATGCGGCGAACGTTTTTATTGGCGAGACGTGCCATTGGAATGAGGCGCCGTTTTTGAATCGCTGTCGCTGGTGTCTCCGGTCGCGATTTTCATTGCTGACAGGATCTTGTCGGTAACGCGGTGCTTGCGGAGTTCGGCAAGTTTTGCGGGGGAGAGATCAAACTCTACGGGAGACTGCTCGATGCGCCTGATGACTGTGCCTTCGGAAAACCCGGCTTCAATCAGTTCCATTATCGAATCGTTTGTCAGGGCCGCGACTCTATCGAGTTTAGGGGGCGCGCCGGCTTCTGAGGGAGGGCGGAGAATGTGGACGGTCGCGGATCCCGTCGTAATAGTATCGCCACCACCAGAGCTATTGCCGCCTTTGCTGCGGGTGCTCCCGTGAAATCCTCCACTGGATCCAAATATATCGGTGCTGTTGCCGGAAGCAGCAGGGTTTTTTGCAGGGCCGTTCTCCTGGTCGATTTTCTGGCTGTCGGTACCTCGATTGAAGAAGTTGTCGTCACTCCAGTTCTCGTCGACATCGACGCCCTGCTGACGCGCGAGCATTGCCAGAATGATCCTTTCACTGACGCCGGCTTTTTTTAGTTCAACCATTCGCTCCGTGGAAAGATCAAAGCTGGTCGGACTCGATCCAATAATCGCGATGATTGTCTTTTCCTTGAAGTCGGCTTTGACGAGCTTAACGATTGCCGTGTTTGTCAGGAGATCGTGCGTCGCGGATGTTTGTGCGGTCGCGCTGCTCCCGCTCAGGTTGAGGGAAACGAAAATCAGGAGAAACCAAAAAATAGCCTTCATGGTGTTACCTAAATGAGCGTGAAACGCGCAACTCCAAAGGCGCGCTCAATTCTGTTCAACTGGAAGATTCGCGGCTCTGCCGTAGCGTTGCCTGATGCGCTTGACGTAGTCTCTAGTCTCCTGAAACGGGGGCACCTTGTTACCATAACTAATGACCCGTCCCTCGCCCGCATTATAACTCGCCAGCGCTAGATCCACCTGCCCGTTGAACATGGTCATCAATTCCTTCAAATATTGCGTGCCACCACGGATATTCTCCGTTGGATCAAAGGGCCGTGCTACGGCGAATCGCCGCGCCGTTCCCGGCATCAGTTGCATCAAGCCCCGCGCGCCCTTGGGACTCAGCGCACGCGTGTGAAAATGCGACTCCTGTTCAATGACCAGGAAAACCAGGTAAGGATCAACGCCGAACCGATTTCCGTTGGTTCTAATCAGTTGATCGATCATCGGGTTGCCTGACGTCCAGCCGCGCTCCTTCCAGTCGGCCGAGGAAGCGTCCGGAAGTTCGCGCTCGATGCGATCAATGCGGTCACGCTCAAGAAAGCTCAAGAGATTGGCTCGTTGGTACCAGGCGCCTTCAGCTGTCTCCTTCACTTCATCTACTTTGAATTTCGCACCGCCGACCAGGTAAATCCAGGTTGACGCCGGGACTGCCGGTTTCTCCGCAGCTGGTTTCTCTGTTGGTAAACTCGGCGGCGGCTTTGCGATCTTTGCGGTTGTTTCTACCTGAGCCACAAACACCGGCTCGATCGATTTCACTTTGCGCGGCGCTGTTGCGGTGATCGCGCCACGCTGGTACCAAACTTCTTCGCCGTGCCACCAGGCGTCATCAACGCGCAAGGTGCCGCCATCGACAAACGTGATTAGCTTTCCTCTGGCGGTGCGTTTTTCTGCCGGCGCTTCGTTGGATTCAGCGACTGCCGGAGCGGGAACCATTATCAGTTGTCCAGCTTTTAGTTTGGTGTTGGCCGAGAGGCCGTTCAACCGGGCCAAT
>JBDUDV010000121.1:0-8345 GCA_040002755.1 Acidobacteriota bacterium
CGCCGCGAAGGATACAATAAGTGGTTACAAATTGCTAGCAAAACTATTACAAAGCTATTCAATATAGCCTGACACACTCGCCGTGTTTCATTCCGCAGGTCCTCGCCTTTGCCGGGCTTGGAGTTCTACGTTCGGTTGGCTCCAAACTATAAATCGAACCGTTCGTGCGGAATTAGAAAGCCGTGAGGACCCCGGCAGTCTTCACGGCCTTAAACCGTCCTAACCGACGATTACCATTTAATGGTTTTAATGGCGCTAACGAACCGCTTTCGCAAGCATAACTGCCAACCTGGAACTCCCTATTCGTCGTGGCAGCTGGCGGGAGTGGGGCGCCGCCGAAGTGTCCGCCAGCGGAATCTTGACGTAGAAACGATCGCCGCGGCGGAAACCACGCGGACGTAAGCGTCAGCGCGCTCGACGCTCAGGCGATTGAGCGCACGCTCTGCCGCGGCCCTGACTTCACGCGATTCGTCCGCCATGCCAATCAGGATTGCGGCAAACACTGACTAATGATCTATCGAACTGGAAGGAGTTTCACTGCCCATTTGTCGGATCGAGAATGGCAGTTGATGTCGGAGAGAGCGCGAACGCGCGGACTATTGTTCGTCGCTAAACTTGTAGCCAATTCCCCAAACAGTCAAGACCATCTGAGGATTCTCGGGGTTCTCTTCTATCTTGGCCCGCAACCGGTTGATGTGTGAATCAATAGTCCGATCGTAGCCCTCGTAAGAGTAGTCCCAGATTTTTTCGAGCAGGTACTTGCGGGGAAAGACCCTACCCGGGTTCGCCGCGAAGAGCCGAAGGAGATCAAACTCTTTGGGAGTTAGTTCAACTTGTCGCTCTCCAATAGTAACTTCTCGTCTAGCCGGATCGATCCGGAGTCTGCCGCGAATGACAGGAGCCTCGTCTTTGGTGCCATCGTTTGCTGGCGTGCGACTCCGTCGGAGCGCTGACTTGATTCGGGCTTCAAGTTCGCGCAGGCTGAAGGGTTTGGTGATGTAATCATCCGCGCCCATTTCCAATCCCAGTACTTTGTCAACCACGTCATCTTTCGCAGTAAGCATTAGAATCGGCATATGGTTCGCCTTTTCCCGGAGCTCCCTGCAAACAGCCAAACCGTCCATTTTTGGCAGCATGAGATCGAGAACGATCGCATCTGGAGGATCATCCAGCACTGACTTCACGCCCATTAAACCATCTTCAACGGTTTTCACGTTATAACCTGCGCGAGAGAAATACTCGCTTATGGCGCTCGAAATATTCTCGTCGTCTTCGACGACCAGGAGCGAAACCTTGCGTTCGAGCGGTTCGGTTGGTTGACTATTGTCTCTGGAAGTTTTCTGTCTGTCAGCAGCAGTATTTGTCATCAGAATGACTCAGTAGGACTGACAAGCAGGGGTTCGGGGGTTGGCATGAATACTACAGGACGAGGCCCCCAAACTCAAGGCCTAAGTTTTTCTGGCTCAACGGCAAAGCTCCAAGAGCCCTTGAAAATGGAGAAGCCAATAAGTAGTTCCAGAGACGAATGGGCTCCCAAAGCTGGTCTAGAACCCGAAACGATAATGTGGCAACATCCTGTGCGAAAAGAGGTCCGATTCGAATTGTTAAGGGTGCTCGATGCCCCGGCCGGGGGTCGCAGCCACCGACTTGCGTAGCAACTCACGATACTCGCCAATTCGGGCTTTAAGTTGTCCTGAAATTCCAGCATTTTGGGCTATTTGCTCCAAAACCTCGAGACCACGGGGATCGCCTAAGCTCACTAGCGCGTCACCTGCGGCCAGCGCCACTGTGAACTCGGCAAGCTCGAACGCACTAACGGCTGTTCCGGCTATTAGATTATACGCGCGGGGATCGTCGGCTCCGATTTTCCCCAATAGTCTCAGCGCTGCCGCCCTTACCTGGGTCGGGTTGCCGGGAACCACATATCGAAGCGCCACTTCGAGCGCTCGTTTGTCTTTCAATTCACCCAATCCAGCCAGAGCTGATGCCCTGATGTTGTCACGCCACGACGGCACATTTACGAGCTTGTTCAAAGCTTCGTAGGCCCCCGTTGCTTTGGTTTCTCCGAGGGCCAGGGCCGCGGCCTTAATTACCGCGTAGCTCTGATCGTTCAATAGCTTCAGATATGAACTTGCCAGCGAGGCGTCCTTTGAGCTTGCCAGTGACGTCACTGCTCGAGCGCGAACTCGAGCATCTGCGTCTCTGGTCGCCGCGATCAACGCGCTGCGCGCGCTCGGTGTCGGTATTTCTGCCAGGGCGGCAGCAGCGTTGACCCTGACACCCCAGAATTTGTCGCGAATCACCGCGTTTGAGATATCATCCACGATCTGCTGTTTCTCGGCCGCCGAACTCGTCGCGGCTGCTACCCGAGCTTGAAGTTGGCTAAGCGCCCAGACTCGGCCGAGGACGTCCTGGTCTCGAGTCATCTGATAAGCCAAATCCTCAATCGTCTTATCAAACTCCAATTCCTTGATCAGTGTGCCGCGATAATCGAAGTTGACGAGTAGCGGTTTAGAGTCAACCGCGAGCGAAAAATTCTGCTGCTTCAAGGGAAGAATTTGAACGCGCTCCAAATGGGTACCTGAAGTCGTGCCGATCTCGATATTGACCGGAGTTTGGAAAAGGGCGACCTGCGGAAAAGGCGACGCTCCGTCGACCGTTTGCATTTGTTCCACTGAAAGCTTCAAGACTTTTGTTGCCGGATCGTAGGCTTGATTCACGCGGAAAATGGGATGCCCCATTCTGTAGAGCCATTCGTCGAAAAACCAGTCCATCGATTGCCCGGTTGACTCTTCAATCGCAATCCGGAATTGCTCGGTCTCAACCGGTTGGTTTGCGTATTTGCGGAGGTAATAGTTAATCGCGCGCCACCAATTGTCCTCACCAAGTGTCTGTCGGAGCATGTGAAGCACAGCGCCACCGCGCGGATAAGCGTAGGTATCGAACACAGCGTCCGGGTTGGCGTAGTTCTTAGTCACAATCGGGTGACGAGTTCCCTGCTTCCAGGCTGCGAGGTAGGCATCCTGATTCGCTTTTACATCGGAATAGAGAAAGTCGTCACCGCCCAGGTGATGTTCATCCCACATCGCCTGGAAATAAGTTGCGAAACTCTCGTTGAGCCAAATGTCAGACCAGTCTCGACAAGTGAGATAATCGCCGAACCACTGATGCGCGAGCTCGTGCGACTGCAAACCGTCCGTGTTTGAATCAAGCTCAGTGCGCGCATCGTGGATCATGTTGTCTGTTTGCGTGGTGGCGCTGATGTTTTCCATGCCGCCGCCAAAGTCGCGCGCAGTTGTTTGGGCATATTTTGCATAGGGATATGTCAATCCCGTCTTCTCCGAAAAGAATTTAACCATCTCTGCTAAGCGAGCAGTGGTTACCTTTCCCTCTTTCACTTCACTCGGATAGACATTGGTGATTACCGGTATGCCCTGGTATTCACCGACAATCGGAACGTATTCGCCGACAATGATCGAGCTTAGGTAACTGGCATGCGGCTGTTCAATCTTCCAATGGAAGGTGCGCGTTCCGTCCTTGTTGTCTTTGGTCTCAAGTAACTTGCCGTTGGAGATTACCGAAAAAGGCTTTTCGACCGTCGCCGTGATCTCTGAAGTGAAGAAATCGTTCGGATGGTCATAACATGGGAACCAGTAATGGTTATATTCAGTTTCACCTTGCGACCAAATCTGCCTTGGCTTGGTCGGATCTTCGGCCGTAGGTTTGATGAATCTGAGCGCCGCCCCAACCAAACCAGCGAGCTTAGTTTGCGGGCCATTCGTGTGATACTCAATTGCGAGCGTGATTTCCTCGGTGATCTGATATGGCCTTTCAAGGTCGATGCGCAACTTTTGGTTTCGCAGATCCATTTGAAACTTGAGCTCGCTCCCGCTGGCCATTTTTACTGAGGTAATTGCCATTTCGGCAGCATCAAGCTCAATTTTGCGCAGGTCCGCAGCCAGCGGCTTGAAAACGAACGTCTCAACTCCTTTAAGCTGTTCGTGATCCCAGTCAAAGCGAAGATCCAGAGCGATATGACGCGTGTCGTAGTCGTGATCTGGAATGTAGTGCGTTGGTGGCAAAGATCGCGACTGCTGCACGGTCTGAACAACGTTGTCATAAACCGGCAGATTCCGTGCGAAGGAAGATTGCGACAGTAGGATTGTTAGCGCTAACGACAGAATGGAAAGCTCGCTTCGAAAAAGACGGTTGTTCATTTAACTGCAACTCCTGAGGTCAGTTGATACCGAAAGTTAGTAACACGCGCTAAGCACAATGCGCCGATTACAGCGACGAATTCTCGCTTTGGATCCGCACACATTGTTACATGGACACCAGCTGCCCTGAAAGCGCGCCACCACAACGAGCGCCGCGATTGGCGTTCCTGACGAACGTCTTACTGTTAGTGGCCTTCGTTTGATTGCCTTATGTCAACCTCGGGAAAGTAAAACCGTCTCTTTCTTGACAAAGTTTTTTTACGCGAGCAGAATCTCGCTCGCCCCTTTTCAATCAATCTCTTCAAACGCCGAATAATGTTGTGGGCCATAAGACAATGAGCACCGCCGCCAGTTCACAAACCTCCGTCGCTGACTTGAACCTGCTGAAACGTGGAAAAGTTCGTGATGTCTATGAAGTTGACGATGCCCGTTTGTTAATCGTCGCCACCGATCGAATCTCTGCTTTCGATTGCATTCTGCCCACAGCCATCGCGCGGAAAGGTGAAGTCCTAACTTCACTGTCTAAGTTTTGGTTTGAGAAGCTTGCACACATTGTTCCTAACCACTTCCTAACTATCGATCAGGCAGAAATGCCTGAACCGGTGCAAGGGGCGCAAGAGATCAAGGGTCGCTCGATGCTTGTCCGCAGAGCCGAGGTTTTTCCCGTTGAATGCGTTGTCAGAGGATACCTGGTCGGTTCCGGCTGGAAGGATTATTTGCGAACGGGCGAAGTCTGCGGTCATAAGTTGCCGGAGAACCTACTTGAATCTGCGGAGCTGGCGGAACCAATATTTACGCCGTCAACGAAGGCGGAAGTGGGCCATGACGAAAATATCAGCGAGGATCAGGCGCGGGACTTGCTGGGCACAGAGACTGCAAACCACCTGCGAGACATTTCGCTGCGACTCTACAACGAAGCACGTAGCTACGCGCGTGGCCGCGGAATAATCATCGCAGACACAAAGTTTGAATTCGGCCTTGATCATGAAGGTCAAATAATCCTGGTTGACGAAGCCCTGACTCCTGATTCGTCCCGCTTTTGGCCGGTGAAGAATTACAGTCCTGGCAAATCACAAGCCTCATTCGATAAGCAGTTTGTTCGCGACTATCTGGAGACGCGGACGTGGGACAAGCAACCGCCGGCGCCTCCATTGCCTGACGAAGTTGCTTCGGCTACGACCGAGCGCTACCTCGAAGCCTACCGCCTGTTAACCGGCGAAGAGCTCTGAGGTTGTTTCAATCCACCCAATCGTTTGACTGGTCTTAAGTATTATGCGCGCTCGACTTGAAGCCCTGATTGACGAGATGCTGGATGGCCACATTCTATTGGCCGAGGCAGTCAGCGAATTCGAGAGGCTTTATATCAAGAAAGCGCTCTCCCGCAACAAGCAGCACCTCTCGAAAACCGCCGAGGCCCTGGGCATCCACCGAAACACGATTTCGAAGCGCGTTGCCGACCAATCAAAGATTAAGCGACCCCTTGCGCGTGCCGCCCGCGGTGGCCCGCGTTAACCTCGGTCAATTCCCGCCCTTTAAACCTGCAATCCCGCCGCCCGAAGTTGACATTGATTCTGGAGCCAATTATTCTTAGCACTCATCCGCGGAGAGTGCTAAAGTCAGACGAAGTCTTAAGTAATAAAGTAGTTTTGCCGAGGGAAATTGAAAGGAGAACCTTAAAAGCATGTCGATAAATATTACACCTCTACATGACCGCGTCATCGTGCGCCGCATTGAGGAGGGAGAGCAGGTTCGTGGGGGAATAATCATTCCCGATTCAGCCAAGGAAAAGCCGCAGGAAGGCGAGGTTGTCGCCGCCGGGGCTGGTAAATACAAGGAAGATGGAACGAGACAGTCGCTGGATGTCAAAACGGGCGACCGGGTTCTGTTTGGTAAGTACAGTGGCTCTGAAATCAAGATTGACGGTGAAGAGCTGATGATCATGCGCGAAGACGAGATCCTCGGAATCATCGCGCGCGCCGGTGCAGCGACTGGCAAGAAGGGCGGCAAGTAGTCTTTACAACAGACTCGGCCGCTTGTTTTGTTTCTAAATCACATTCAAATCAGCAGGAGAGAAGACAGCAATGGCAAAGCAAGTAGTTCATGGCGAGGAGTCACGCGCGGCAATTTTGCGCGGGATCAATCAGCTCGCCGACGCAGTGAAGATCACGCTCGGTCCCAAGGGACGCAACGTGGTAATCGACAAGAAATTTGGTTCGCCCACAATTACAAAGGACGGAGTGACGGTCGCTAAAGAGATTGAACTCAAGGACTCCATGGAAAACATGGGCGCGCAAATGGTCCGTGAAGTCGCCTCCAAGACTTCCGATGTAGCCGGCGATGGAACGACCACCGCAACCGTATTAGCGCAGGCGATCTTTCGCGAAGGCGTTAAGACTGTTGCCGCCGGGGCAAATCCGATGGCACTCAAGCGCGGCATCGACAAAGCGGTGGAGCGCGCCACCGAAGAAATCAGGCGTTTGGCGAAGCCCGTAAAGGGTGATGCGATTGCGCAAGTCGGAACGGTTTCGGCGAACGGTGATTCAACGATCGGCAACATCATTGCCGAAGCGATGAACAAGGTTGGCAAGGACGGCGTAATCACCGTTGAAGAGTCGAAGACGATGGAGACTTCGCTCGAAGTGGTCGAAGGTATGCAGTTTGATCGTGGCTACCTGAGCCCCTACTTCGTAACCGATGCCGAGCGGATGGAAGCCGCACTCGAGAACCCGCTAATTCTGATTCACGAAAAGAAAATCAGCTCAATGAAAGACCTGCTGCCGCTACTCGAACAGGTAGCCAAGATGGGCAAACCGATGCTGATCATCGCCGAGGACGTGGAAGGCGAAGCCTTGGCAACACTCGTTGTCAACAAGCTGCGCGGCACGCTTAACATCGCGGCCGTCAAGGCGCCGGGCTTCGGCGATCGTCGCAAGGCGATGCTCGAAGACATCGCGATTCTTACCGGTGGCAAAGTGATCAGCGAGGACCTGGGAATCAAGCTCGAGAACGTCAAGCTTGAAGACCTTGGTAAAGCGAAGAAGATCACCATCGACAAGGACAATACGACAATCGTCGAAGGCGCTGGAAAACAGAGCGACATCGAGGGTCGTGTTAAGACCCTGCGCGCCCAGATTGAAGAAACTTCGTCCGACTACGATCGCGAGAAACTGCAAGAGCGTCTCGCGAAGCTCGTCGGCGGTGTGGCTGTCATCAAAGTTGGCGCTGCGACTGAGACGGAGATGAAGGAGAAGAAAGCGCGAGTTGAGGATGCAATGCACGCAACGCGCGCGGCCGTCGAGGAAGGCATCGTTCCCGGTGGCGGTGTGGCGCTGGTTCGGGCAGCGAAAGTGCTCGAGAAGTTCCAGATCAACAAGGAAGGCGAAGGCGACCCTGATGAACAGATTGGCGTAAACATCGTACGTCGCGCGCTCGAGGAGCCGCTTCGTCAGATCGTGCAGAACGCCGGTAAAGAAGGCGCGGTCGTTGTCGAACGCGTTCGTTCTGAAAAGAACGACAGCTTTGGCTTCAACGCGCAAACTGAAGTTTACGAGGACCTCGTCAAGGCCGGTGTTATCGACCCTGCCAAGGTAACTCGCACGGCGTTGCAGAACGCGGCTTCAATCGCCGGTCTCATGTTGACTACGGAAGCGATGGTCTCCGAGCTTCCCGATGACGACAAGGGCAGCCCCGCGATGCCAGGTGGCATGGGCGGCATGAGCGGCATGGGGATGTAAGGCTTTCCTTCCCGGCAGTACTCAAGCGGCTTCGCGCCTTGATCGGGCGCGTAGCCGCTTTTTTTTGCCTAAATCCGCCCCAGCTGCCAGCAGCCGTCCGGTGACAATTTCCGGCACTTTTCTGGGCGATTTGAGGGAAATCCTTCCGGCTTAGGTGTTTATGACAATAGCAGAAGTGACAAAGATCGGAATTTTGATGAAAGAAATCTAGCTTTTAAGTTGCGGTCGTGTTATAAATCCGCCCCTTAACTTTTAAACCCCCTTCTCAGCCTGCCAAAAGGCCCCGGCTCGCCGAGAAGTTTTAGCCCTGCTCCCGAGTAACCTCAGGGCACTGAGGGGCATTCAAACCCGACCTGTTTGAATTAGACAGAGTTGCCGCTTTAGCGTCCTGGAT
>JBDUDV010000122.1:0-8273 GCA_040002755.1 Acidobacteriota bacterium
TCGCTTAAGGTACACGGCTTGGCCGTGTAGGTGCGCGGCAATCTCTGACTTGCCGCGCAGCCCGATTAACTATTGCGGCCTATGACCGGCGGATCTGGTCGGAGACTTGAACCCAGACTTGCCGCGCACCGAAGCGGCAAAGCCATGGCCCTTATAGCGCTAATCCAATTGAAAACCCCAGTCAACCAAGAGAGCGCGGAATAGACTCACCTTCCTCATCCGGCTATAATCCGCCTTCTACTCAGTTACTAAACATCGCAGCAAATCCGGAAGGTTGACTCCAACAGTGACGACATCTATGTCCCCAACGTCTTCAACAATGTTGCGCCTCGCGTCTCGACTCGATGACATTGGATTTTCCGACATCGTTAACATCCGCAATCGCATAATGAAGTTGCGCGCGCAAGGAGCGACCGTTTATCAATTTGAAGGCGGCGAGCCCTACATGAACACGCCAGCCTTCGTAAAGGACGCGATGGTGCGCGCGCTCGAGGAAAATAAAACACGCTATGCGCCGTCGTCGGGCATCCCCGAACTACGCGAGGCGATTGCTGAGAAGCTGCGAACAAAAAATAAAATAGCCGCGGAACCAGCTGAGGTGATGTTGATGAACGGCGGCATGCAGGGACTGTTTGGCGCCTTTCAATCAGTGGTAAATCCCGGCGACGAAGTTCTCATCTTCTCGCCTTTTTGGACGCCGATAAGAGATCTGGTTGCCTATTCGCAGGGACGCACCGTTCTAGTGCCGACAACCGAAGCGCGCAAAAAAGGTTTTGAGACCACGCTCGCTCGCTATTCAACCGACCGAACGAAAGCGATTTATTACAACACACCGCAGAATCCCACCGGCGTGGTCTTTACTCGCAACGAAGCGCAGGCCGTGGCTCGCTTCGCGGAGGAGCGCGATCTGATCGTGATCGCGGATGAGGCGTACGAGGATTTGGTTTATGACGGCGGACACTTTTCCATTGCGTCACTGCCGGGAATGTTTGAGCGCACGATAACTGTCTTTACGCTTTCCAAATCGTACGCGATGACCGGTTGGCGCTTGGGGTATACCGCAGCTGCGGAGCCGTGGATGACCGGCCTGCGCAAGACAACACTATATTCGTCCAACGGAGTCTCCACGCCCACGCAGTGGGCAGCGCTCGCGGCATTTACCACCGAATCAGATATGCTCGAGACGAACCGCGTCGCTTATCGCAAGCGGCGCGATTTGCTTTTAGCAGGACTCAACGAGCTTGGTCTTCATTGCGAGCAACCTGCCGGCGCTTTCTACGCTTTCCCCGACGTGTCGCGCGTCAGCAAAGATAGCCGCGAGGCTGCGGAAATATTGCTCGAGCGCGCGCAGGTTGCTACCGTGCCCGGCGTCGTCTTCGGTGAACACGGCGAGGGTCACCTGCGTTTTTCGTTCTCCACTTCCCTTGAAAACATTGAAGCCGGCCTTGATTCACTTCGCCGCAACCTCTGAATTCCAGCCGCGGATTTTCGCGGATAAACACGGATCGACCCAAAACAATCGTTCGAGTATTTCTCCTCTCATATCCGCGTGAATCTGGGTTAATCTGCGGCTAAGCGTCATGAATGAATTTGATTTCATCGCGAAAATAAGGGAACTGGCGCACGGGCGAGACGCTCCAGCGGGTCTTGTTCGAGGAATCGGCGACGACGCGGCAGTCTTCCAGTCTTTAACCGGCAGTGATGTTGTCATCACCACGGATCTGCTCATCGAGGATGTTGACTTTCGTCGCGACACCACGCGACCTGACTTACTCGGCCACAAAGCCCTCGCCGTTTCCCTTTCGGATATCGCCGCGATGGGCGCCCGTCCCCGTTGGGCGCTGCTTTCGCTTGGGGTCCCCGAAGCAGTCTGGAACTCTGAGTTCCTGGACAATTTCTACGCTGGTTTTTTTCAACTCGCGACCCGCTACGGCGTCACGTTGATCGGCGGCGACGTTTCGCGCACGCCCGACAAAATCGTCATTGACTCGATGCTTGTCGGGGAAACACAGAAAGCAGGCGCGGTGTTTCGCTCCGGTGCCCGTCCTGGCGACCAAATTTTTGTAACCGGTTTTTTGGGAGACGCAGCCGCCGGACTGCGTTTGCTGGAACGGGGCGCCCGATTGCGACCAGCAAAAAATCTGCATCATGAATCGCGGGCGGCCGAATCTCATCGCCTTGATTACCTGCTGCTGCGTCAACTTCAACCCGACCCGCGCGTAGGCTGGGGACTGTTGCTTGGCGAACAACAACTCGCCACTGCCATGATCGACATAAGCGACGGACTCTCTTCCGACCTCAATCACCTTTGCGCTGAAAGCAAAGTCGGCGCGCTGATTGACGCCTCAATGATTCCAATTGATCCGCTAGTAACTGAACTAAGCGGACGCAGGGCTTTGGATCCGCTCATGCTCGCGCTACACGGAGGCGAAGACTTTGAACTGCTTTTCACGGTCAACCCTGGGGATGTTGTGAGGCTACCAAAGCGCGTTGACGGTGTTTCGTTAACCCGCCTTGGCGAGATCAAGGAAGCGTCGCAGGGAGTGCGCATCTCAGAAAGCCAGCGACGAATTTGGGACCTCGAGCCCGGCGGCTGGGAACACTTCAAAGAATAGTGAAAAGTGAAGAGTGAAAGGTAAAAGACAACGCACTTCACTTTTACCCTCTCACTCTTCACCGCTCGCTCTGCTCACTTTTCAGTTTTCACTTTTCACCGTAATCTAGACTCATGCTTAGATTTCGCAACACACTCTCCGGCAGGGTTGAAGAATTTCGCCCGATACGCGAAGGCGAAGTTCGCTTCTACTATTGCGGTCCAACCGTCTGGGCCTACGGCCACCTCGGCAATTTTCGTTCAGCTATCGCTGCCGACATCGTGCGCCGCTACCTCAAGTTTAAGGGTTACAAAGTTACTCACGTGATGAACATCACGGACGTCGAAGATCGCATCATCGCCAAGTCGCAGGAAGCCGGACTCAGCATCGACGATTACACCGCGGAGTACATCGAAGCGCTTTGGGAAGACTTTGATGCGCTCGGCTGCGAACGACCGGAAATAGTTCCGCGTGCAACCCGGCACATCCCCGAGATGGTTTCACTGATCGAGAAGCTGCTCGAAACCGGACATGCTTACGAGTCGGAAGGCTCAGTCTACTATCGCATTGCTTCGTTTCCCACCTACGGCAAACTGTCGAAGATCAATTTCGCCGGCAACATCGCGGGTGCCAGTGATCGCATAGACACCGATCGCTATGAGAAGGAAGACGCACGCGATTTCGCGTTGTGGAAAGAACCTGCGTCTGCGGAAGAGCCGGCCTGGGATTCGTCGCTTGGTCGCGGACGTCCGGGCTGGCACATCGAGTGCTCAGCGATGTCGATGAAGTATCTCGGCGAAACGTTTGACATTCATGCCGGCGGCATCGATCTGGTCTTTCCGCATCACGAGAACGAAATCGCGCAAAGCGAGGGAGCGACGGGAAAAGAGTTTGTCCGTTACTGGATCCACTTCGAACACCTCAAAGTGGAAGGCGAAACGATGTCGAAGTCGAAGGGCAATTACTACACGTTTCGCGACGTGGCCGCTAAGGGGTATTCCGGCGGCGCGGTGCGTTATTTTCTTTTGAGCGTTCCTTACAACAAACAGATCAACTTCACCTTCGATGCTCTAGCCGGAGCCGAAAAGACGGTTGCCAGCCTGCGGGACTTCAAGGCGCGTTTAGGTGAAGCGAAAACAACTCCGGGGATGAATGCGACTCTTCACGAGGCGACGTTGGCAGCCGCTTGCGAATTCGAGGAGGGCATGGACGATGACCTGAACACATCGGTTGCGCTGGCCGTAATTCACAATCTAACGCGCGTGGTCAATACGGCGCTCGCCCGAAAGAAACTGCAGGAAGACAACAAGGTTGAGTTGATGGAACTCTTGCGACGCTTTGACACTGTCCTGAATATCTTCGGTGACGAGCAACGCGAAATGCTCGACAGCGAAATCCAGAATTTGATCGACGAGCGCCAAGAGGCGCGACGCCGCCGCGACTTCGCCCGCGGTGATGAAATTCGCGATGAACTCGCAGGCCGCGGAATAATGCTGGAAGACACGAAAGACGGCGTGCGCTGGAAACGAAAGTAAGCATTATAGAGATTCCTGTCTGTCCTCACACTGATGAAAGTCAGGTTACGAAAAAAGGATCACCGAGCGATGCTCGATGATCCTTTCATATTTGTACCGTCAAGGATTTATTAGAATCCGGGCGGGGGTGGCTGTCCATGATGACCTTCAGGCCCACCGTGGCCGTGGCCCGGTCCATCGTGTCGCTTCATCATCTCATCGGCCTTCGCTTTTTGCTCGGCAGTCAGAAGACTATAAAGCTTCGCGTGGATGCGCATGTGGTCAACCATCGAATCGGCCTGTAACTGCGTCTGCTGACTGACCAGTGGTCGCACCACGTTTTCGTCAAACTGGCCGTTGGCAGTGGCCGCGTCGATTTGCTTGCGAAGCTCATCGAGTTTAGCGTGGCGTTCCTCTTCGATAGGACGCTGCGCCGCAAACGCCGCCTTTACCTGTTCCTTCTGCGCGTCGGTCAGGCTCAACTCGCGTGAGATGTGTTCGATCATCTCTTCCGGGCCGCCGTGCATTTTTGCTCCCTGACCCATATGGCCCTGGGCCAGCGCGAAAATTGTCGCGGCCACGACCAGGACAGCGAGGCTGGCTATCACTATGATTTTTTTCTTCATTGCTATTTCTCCTCTGTTGATTACACCGACAGTTTATCCCGTCGGGCCGCTTTCTGCGTGCGTCTGTTATACGCCATATTTGCAGCAACGGACGTAAAGACTCAGTCTACCTGTGTAAAGTTTTGTAAAGACACGGGCCACTATTTGGAGTGCGGGAACTGTCAGCGATTTGGCCAGCGGCAGCTTTAACCGATTCAAGCAAGCCAAAGTCGCGACAGCTCGCGGCGGACCTAAGCGCTGGCTGGTCAGCGCAGTCCAAAGAGTTGACACTTCTTTACAGAGTCCAGTTCGATGTTTGGGCTACAATCGTGGACGAATGGATCAAATACTCATCATCGACGACGACGTGGCGCTGTGCGAGCTGGTGACCGAGTATCTCACGCCCTTGGGCTTTGAAATCGAGTCAGTACATCGCGGCGAGGTCGGCGCGGAGCGCGCGCTGGCGGGTAAACATACGCTCGTGGTGCTCGATGTGATGTTACCAGGCCTCAACGGGTTCGAAGTGTTGCGCCGAATACGGGCCGAGTCAAACATTCCGGTGCTGATGCTCACTGCTCGCGGCGATGACGTCGATCGCATTGTCGGGCTCGAGATTGGCGCTGACGATTACTTACCCAAACCTTTCAACCCCCGCGAACTGACTGCACGCATTCGCGCCATTCTGCGAAGGACGACTTCGGGAACGACTGGCGATCCGGAACAAAGACTTCAAGTTGGCGATGTGGAATTGGACAACGGTACGCGGGCAGTCTCCCGCTCCGGCGCGAGCGTCGAATTGACCGCAGTCGAGTTTGACTTGCTGGAGAAGTTGTTGCGCGCAGCCGGACGGATCGTCACACGCGAAGAACTATCGAAACAGGTGTTGGGTCGAAGTTCGTCGCCTTTCGATCGCAGCATCGATATGCACATCAGCAATCTGCGTAAGAAACTCGGTCCGGGCATTGGCGCGACTGAAAGAATAAAAACAGTCAGGGGCGTCGGCTATATCTATGCGCAAACGAGCGCCGCTGACGGAAAGTAAAAGTTTGCCGAGAAGTCTCTTCCTAAAAATCTTTTTGTGGTTTGGCGCAGTGGTCCTCACGGCCATCGGCAGTGCGTTTATCGTAGGAGAGTTCGTGCACAGAAATGCTCCTGAGCCCCAGATGCGTAGACCGCTCGATTTGGCGCTGGATGCTTACGCGCGAATCGCCGCCGAGAGTTACGAGCGAGGCGGCCAGAGCGCCCTCGCCGCGGAACTGGATCGCATCCAGCGCGAATCCAACTTCCGGGCACTACTATTCAATGGTCAACTTCAGGAATTATCCGGCCATCCCGTGCCGGCCGGTGCGCGTCAGGTAGTTCAAAGAGTCGACGAAACTCGGTTGCCGGAAGCGGCAGATGATCACCGGCCTTTGCACGCGCGACCCGTGCGAACAACCAGCGGCAGTCAATATGTGTTCGTAGCCGAGCTGCCACCGCGGCCACCGCCACCACCGCACTTACTTCCTCCGATTGTTCATTTGATCTTGATGGCAATTCTGGGAGCACTTTTCTGCTACGGGCTGGCGAGATACTTGACTTCGCCCGTCGCAAAATTGCGCGCGGCGACGCGGGAATTCGCGGGCGGAAATCTAAGCGCGCGCGTTGGACCAACTATGGGAAGCCGGCGCGATGAGCTGGTGTCTCTGGCCGCAGACTTCGATGAGATGGCGGAAAAAATACAGTCGCTCGTTGAAAGTCAGCGCCGCTTGCTGGGCGACATTTCTCACGAATTGCGCTCGCCGCTGGCACGGTTGAATGTAGCTCTGGAATTAGCGCGACAAAGATCAGGCGTTGAAGCCGCCAGCGCGCTCGAGCGAATTCAACGCGAGGCGGAAATCCTCAACGAGATGATCGGACAACTGCTGGCTCTGACGCGACTCGAAAGCGGCGCTGAAGAGATTCAGAAAACTGAAATTAACCTGGAGCCGCTGCTGGTTGAGATTGTGAAGGACGCTGACTTTGAAGCGCGGGCGCGCAACCGCTCGGTAAAACTCGGCGCGATCGAGAAGGCAATCATCGACGGCGTTCCCAATCTGATCCGGCGCGCCATCGAAAACGTAATACGAAATGCCGTTCACTACACCGCCGAGGGCACCGAAGTTGAAATCAAACTCTTCATCGATTCAGGAGCCACTCCATTTGTTGCAGGCAAGCCAGACGACGGGCAGGTGGTTATCGTCACTCGCGATCACGGACCAGGCGTACCTGATGACGCTCTCGGCGAAATCTTTCGCCCATTTTATCGAGTAGATGAAGCGCGCGATCGCGAAGCGGGTGGCGTTGGGTTAGGACTAGCTATAGCCGAGCGCGCCGTGCGGCTGCATGGTGGTACGGTTGAAGCCGCCAATGTAACTACCGGCGGCCTCGCCGTCACAATCATTCTGCCCTCGAAGCAAACAGCCGACAGCAAACAGTAAGAGAGCCAGCGGCGAACTGACGGGCCATCCCTGGCGTTCAATGTTTTTGGCTTAAACGTTGGACCAGGTTAACGCGCCGCCCTTACTTGTGACAAAATCTCGGCGGCTCAACTGACTAACACGCGTGAGCGCAACACCGGATAAGATCACCATATCCGTACTTATGCCGCAGATCCGCGGTATACATGTTCGACAGCTTCCTTTGGAGGTGGAAAGTATGAATGAATCAGAATTAAAAGAAGGTTGGGATTTTTTAGAGAATCTTTCGCAAGGCGATTACCATGAAAGCCTTGCTCAGATTTTAGCCGAAGGCGACGACGAGTCACGTATTTTAAGAGTCGGACGCTTAATAGGCGTTTCGCTTAAAATGCCTTTCGCTGTCCCAGAAGATTTATCCGCCCCGTCAAGTTACACCGGCTCACATCGGGGCTGGAATCTTGTTGATGAAAGCGCCTTTGAATCGCCGGAGCGAAAAAACACTTGGCAATATCAAACGCTACAGGCTCTTTCAAGACAGGAGGGCATTGATTCTCCCTATAGGCTTGCAATGTACGCGCATTACGAGCGTGGATTCTTTGGGTTCTTGGCACTTTCATTCCGTAAGCTGATTTGCAGCAATCCCAAATTACTCGGACAGATTAAATCGAAAGTTGCCGCTGGCACGAGTTCAGGGCAAAACATTCAGTTCGTCACACCAGATTTTTTCGTTGGCGCGGGCGGCGTAGCATTAGGAGCGTTTCTTGTAAATCAAGTTCCAGCATTCGGTTACTTAGGCGCACCGGCAATTGCGGGACTCGTAGTTCTTCTTTACAGCGTTGGAGTTGATGCTTTCTGTCAATGGACGGCGACACAGGCTGAAAGCAAGATGGGTGATGCAGAGAAACATTGATATGGTCTGAAGTTGTAAGCAAGATTCGTTCTAATTAACGCGCTGTCGAACAAGTCATTCGAGCGGACTGCCCGCCAGCTTGCCTCTCATCTACGTTGTCCGTTACCTTTCGGCTTGTCGCTTGCGGGCGGGCAGCCGCTCTATTCCAGCGTTATACCGCGTACGTCTTATGCGAACCCGATGCTTCTGGAGAGTGACTATGAAAATATTAT
>JBDUDV010000123.1:0-8163 GCA_040002755.1 Acidobacteriota bacterium
TAAACGACTCCAATAATTAGTCCTATTACGAAAGCGAGTAGTCCCTGAATCTTGGCAACGGAAAAAACACTAAAGCGTCTGATCGTCATTTCGGCCATGGGTGGACTCTCCTTTGGGGGTGTCTAGAGATAAAACAAACTGAGGCGCGGAATGTCAAACTGCTCGCGCAGTCGCTTGAGCAGAAGGTTTTCAAACGTCTGTTGATAAACCGCCGGCTCCATGTGTTTCCTATAAGGTTGCAACTGATCTTTCACTTCACCTTCGATTGTAGCGATTTGTTCGGAGCCTGCAACAGAACGAACCGCATCACTAATCATTCTTTCGAGCCCGGAGAGCGACTGCTCCAGTTTCTGCGCGTCGGGCGAAGCGCTGGCAGCGAAGTCGTCGGTCACCGCCCCAAGCAAGGCTGCAGCTCTTTCGAGCGTGTCGGTGAAGTCGTCGGCGTTTGTTTTCTTCCGCGCTGAACCCACCACGTGCAGACTGCTTTGACCACGTTTCAGATGTTCCAGGATTGCCGACCGGGAAAAAGGAAGAGCCTCGCTATCGGTTCCTCGAGACTCATCGTCTTCCGCATTGCCTTCATCTGCTCCCAGCCGCGCATCGCGCCATTCCGCAAACTGCGCTTCGACCTCTTCCTGACAATAAAGCAGACTCTTAACGGAACGCTTGCGCGGCTTTGCTGCCCACGAATCAAAAGCCTTTTCAATGCCACGCAACGCTACATGCAACGGCACGTTCATCTCCTTCCAACTCTCAATGAGCGCCCAATCCATCGGGCTGAGCATAAGATGCTTCGCGCGACGTCGAATAAATGCGTCTTCGATCTCGGTAAAATAGTTGAAGTAGTTCAAGGAGGGTTTGGACTTTGGAATTTGGAATTTGCGCTACCTGTTCGTTCGTAAACTAGCCGTAAACCCTCGAGCGTTAGCGTGTCATCAACGAGCTCAATAAACTCCGATCCGGTGGCAATAAGCGGAGCGAATCCGCCGGTAGCAATCACCCGCGGCGTTCCACCTATCTCATCGATCATTTTCCGCAGAACCCCGTCTACCAATCCCACGAACCCATGATATAGCCCGGATTGCATTGCCGTGATCGTTGATGAACCGATGACTTTCTGCGGTCGCCGAATGTCTACCCGCGGCAGCTTTGCCGTTCGCTCAAACAGAGCTTCTGTGGAAATCATAATGCCAGGCGTGATTACGCCGCCAACGTACTCACCCTTTTGATTGATCGCATTGAAAGTGGTGGCGGTACCGAAGTCAACCACGATGCACGGCGCTCCATACTTTCGCACCGCCGCCACCGCGTCAACAATCCGGTCAGCACCCACATCGGATGCCGGCTCATAAAGTATTGCCAATCCGGTATCCGTGGTGTGATCCACAAACAGTGGAGTCAGATGAAAGTAAGTCTCCGCCATTGTTTTCAGTGTGTAGTTTAGCGGTGGTACGACCGAGGCTATTGCAATTGCGCTGATGGCTTTGAAATCGATGCCGGCAAGTTCAAACAAATTGCGCGCATGCACGCCATACTCATCCACCGTGCGCGAGCGCGCCGTGGTCAGACGCCAGTGGGCGACGAGATCGGAACCACTGAAGACACCGAGCGAGGTGTTTGTATTCCCGGCGTCAATCACAAGCAGCATAAACGGGTTCCTCTGAAACTGGAGACCTCAAACCATCGACTCCTTGTAAAACTTGTTCAATAAGATCACTCGCAACGGCCGCGCCATTTTCCCTGCGCAAGATTTCGCCTGTCTCATGCGCCTTGATTGTATGTTCAGGCTTTGTTAACAGAATGTCGAGTTCTTTCGCCACCCGAGCGGCACGATAGCTTGCGCGCGGCAAGGTGCGGCTGCCGCCGAGACGCGCAGCATGCGCCGCGTTGTCAGGTTGGTCAAACGCGAACGGTACTATTAGCGTCGGGATTCCGGCACGCAATCCCTGCGACGTTGTGCCGACGCCACCGTGGTGCACCATCGCGCACGCGCGCGGAAGTAGACTTTCGAAGGGCGCGTAGTCAACAGCAATTATTTCACTCGGCAACGCTTCTTCAATCCGGTTGCGTTCATCTCCAATCAACAAAACGCCGCGACGCCCCAGCAGTTTTGCCGCGGCTATGCTTTCACGATAGAAATCACGCGCCACCCACACTGCCGAGGAGCCGAGGGTGAAGACGATCGGCGGCGGACCTTCGTCGAGAAACCTCGTTAACTCCGGCGGCATTGCGAGCTCATTCCGGCCATCGTAAAAAGCGAAACCGGTAACACGAGTTTGCGCCGGCCAATCCGGCTGCGGCTGCGCAAACAAGGAAGAAAACAGCGCTAGTATGAGCGTAGGAGAATGTTGTCCTTCAAACACTGGGCCGCCGCGATCTGGCAAGCCAAGTTCTTCGCGAAACTTCTCGTAGCTCTTGTTCTTGTAGTACTTCTTTGCCTGCTTGAAAAACGCCGCAACATAACGAGGGCCAAGCAGCTCCACGTGACGCATCCAGGGCCAGAAAGGCGGCACGGGCGGATCATAAGCTGAAAAGAACGAAACTGGCGCGAGCACACTTGAAACCCAGGCGATGCGTGTCTTCTGCGCAACCAGCGGGCCCGCAAAGGAAATCGGATGTGTTAGCAACAGGTCGGCACCCTCGATGGCTTGCAGCAGATCTTCGTAGCCGTCACGCAAAAAAGGCATCAGCATCTCATTAATGATGTAGCCGCTGCCTGATTTTGGGTTCATGACCTTTTCCATCATCGCCGGATCCTGCTCCTGCGGGGGCGGAATGTGTGGTCGCACAGGAACAAACTCGAAGCCGCCGGCCAGCAGCTTCTCGCGATAGAGTTCGCTGGTCGCTATCACGGGATGATGGCCACGGGAACGAAGCTCCGCGGCGATCGCCATGTAGGGATGGATGTCGCCGTAAGAGCCAAACGTAGTTAGGACAATGCGCTTAGGCGTCATCATTTGGAGTGGCCGGTCAACCGCACACTTGTCACATCGCCGGCATGCACGCTTCTAATTCCAGTAGACGTTTCCACCCGCAACGCGCCGTCGCGTTCAACTCCCCGAGTTGTTCCGACAAAACTCTCATTGTTCCCGTTGACGCAGATCCTTTTACCCTCAGCATAAGAAGAACACGCGCACCATTCGCGTAGGATTACATCCGCGCCCCCGGGTTGTTTCAGCATTTCGTAACGCGTTTCCAACGAACCAACCAACGCTCCGAGTAGAGACTCCAGGTCTGCACCGCGGCCGATGGCCATTTCAACTGACGTCGCGACCAACTCCAATTCCGCCGGTAATGAATTTTTCGTCAGGTTAATTCCGATACCCACGACAACCGCACGACCACGTGGTGTCTCAACAGTTTCCGCCAATACGCCGCAAACTTTCTTGTCGTCTGCAAGAATATCGTTTGGCCACTTGATGTCGGTTTCAAGCGCGCAAGCTTGGCGCAAAGCGTCGTTCACCGCAACTGCCGCCATTAACGTAAGCAGCGGCCAGGCGTTTTGCTCAAAGTGTGGACGAAAGAGAATACTGAAATAGAGCCCGGCGCCGGGCGGCGAGATCCATTGGCGCTGCAATCGACCACGGCCCGCCGTCTGTTCAGTGGCGACGACGCATAGTCCTTCCGCGGCGCCTTCGCGCGCCCGCCGTGCCGCTTCGAGATTTGTCGAAGGCAGAGAATCGAAGCGCAGAATTTGTGAGATGAGTTCAGCCATCGTCTTCTAATTAGATGCCGGACTGTTCAGCCAACTCAAGCGCCTCTCGACTTAGTTCACTGACCAACCCATCGAAGTTACGAAAGCGCTCGTCGTGCGTTTGGCCTTGCAGATAGCGAAAGTAGATCTGCTAAATCACCACTGCCACTTTGAAGCGCGCAAACGTTTCGTAAACACGATGCGAGAAAGATCGCGGCCCGTCTTTGCTTCATACCGCTCAATGAGCTCTTAACGCGTGAGCCAACTTGGGGCCGATGTACCGATTCCCATGCCGCCCCATTCGCTCGGGAGATTCGGCGCCCACAGTCGCAGCGCCTTCACCCGTTTCTGCAAATCGGCTTCGAGCTCCGCCGGCAGGCCTTCGTCTTCAATTAGTTTGTCTTCGTATGGGATAGACAAACTCTTCCATGAAGGCGATGGTGCGCTGTCGCATGGCCTCGAGTTCGGGCGAAATACTGAAATCGATCATTGAATAACCTTCTGACCGGAAATGTCGGGATCGGATGACGTCAAGCAGCGGGATTGTAACTGTAAGACGACGCCTTAACCAGACAGCCCAGGATTTCGCTGCACCAAACGCGCACTCTGCGTTAACATGCGCGCTCTGATGATCGATTGGTTTCCCATCAAGTTGTCCTTTGCAGTTGCGGGTGCGGCGACGTTGATTGCGCTCGTCGCAGGCTCAGCCTTGGCTTGGTTGCTGGCTCGTAAACGGTTTCCCGGTCGTAACCTGATCGATTCTCTAATCACGCTGCCGCTGGTTTTGCCACCGACAGTGCTTGGTTACTACCTGCTGGTCCTGCTGGGCACACGATCATGGTTCGGTGGTTTCTTATATTACCGGCTCGGCATTCGACTCACGTTTACGGTTGGCGCGGCGATAATCGCTGCCACGATTCACGCGCTGCCGCTGGTAACCAAGAGCCTGCGCGCGGCATTTGAAGGTGTGGATACGGAGCTCGAAGCTGCGGCGCGAACGTTGGGTCTTGGTAGCCGAATGATCTTCTTTCGCGTAACTCTGCCGCTCGCTTCGCGTGGAGTACTTGCCGCCACCGCGCTCGCCTTCGCCCGTGCGCTGGGCGACTTCGGCGTCACGATCATGATCGCCGGCAACATTCCCGGCAAAACACAAACTGCGTCGGTCGCAATTTACGATGCGGTCCAGGCAGGACGCGACAACGAAGCGTTCACACTTGCCGTGATCGTCTCACTGATTGCGGTTGTGATGCTTTACTTGATCAATCGCTTCGGGCGGCTGAGGTGGTAGAAGCTCTCTGCGGCAACAAAGAAAAAGCCGCTGCCCATTTGAGCAGCGGCAAAATGCAAACAGAAAGGGACAGTCCGTCCTACGCAAGAAACCCCTTAAACTTCGTAGCGCTCGACGAGTATCCGGGAAAGACAGTTTCCAGGTTCGACGTTCCCAGATGCCTGCTCGCGACTTCTCCAAAGACGTCGCGGAAGTCAGTGGTTAGAGCCAAATCCCGGCCCTCGTTCAGCTGATCACTCTTGAGCCCTGGCCATTGACCGTAAACCTTCCCACCGCGAACGCCATTGCCGATCACAAACATCGCATTCGCATGACCGTGATCCGTACCGCGATTGCCGTTTTCCCTGGCGGTGCGACCAAACTCTGACATTGTCAAAATAACCACGTCGTCCATCCGCTGACCGAGGTCAGTGTAAAGCGCGGCGATCGCATTGCTGAACTGCTGCAGCAAATTGCCAAGCTGACCGCGACTATTTCCTTCGTTGACGTGCGTATCCCAGTTCAGACCAGGCGTGTCCGTGAAAGCCACTTCCAGACCAACGCCGGCCTTGATCAATTGCGCGATTTGTAACAGCGAGTTGCCAAAGGGCGTGCGCGGATACTGTGCGCCGTTCTCAGGTTGATATTGCGCGGGATTAGCTTTCTTAAGGTAGTTGACCGCCTCGAAAGTTTCTTTGCCGGTCCCGCCGAGAACGTCATTTACCGTCTGACCGTAGATTGCTTCAAAGCCACCCTGAACACTTGCGGAGTTTTGTCCGGCACGAATCGTGAAATCTGCCAGATTCGACATCGCCAGGGTTGCCGCCTTCCCTTGCATCGCGCGCGGCGTGAGCTGCGTCATCGATACGGCGCGGAACAGACTGCGCTCGGGATCAGGTTTGCTTTGCAGGTAGCGATTGAGCCACCCGTCGGTCGTAGACTTCAATCCCGGTGTCGCCGATTCCATGTAATCCTGCGCGTCGAAATGCGACCGCGTGTTATCGGGTGAACCCGCCGCGTGAACTATCGCCAGGCGCTTCGAATCCCACAGCGGCTTAAACGGTACGAGCGAAGGATGAAGTCCGAAAAAGCCGTCGAGGTTAACTACCGACTCTGCGTTCCCGACCTGCGGTTTCGCGATGGCGATGGACGGTCTTAGATCGTAATAGGCGCGCTCGCCATGAGGCACGACCATGTTTAATCCATCTACTGCGCCGCGCTGAAAAATTGCGATGAGCGTTTTGCGCCGACCGCCCGTCAAGCGTTCGCGAGTTTGGCCTAACACCGCTCGCTGCAGAAAAGAAGGCGCGGCAGCCGCCAGACCAAAACTGGCAAGCGCGACGCCTCCTGACCTAATAAAGTATCTTCGATTCATAACAAAACCTCGTGACTCCGAATCGTAAATCGTGAAATAAGTAAAGCATTTTTTACCATTTACTTTTCTTACTGTCTTTGAAACTCCGGCGATCCCAAGATCAGTCCAACGATCTTAGTCAACGGATCAGTGATGTTTGCATCAGCCCGCGCCAGTTGCTGACCCTGACGTTGTCTCAGCGGCGGCTGTCTATCCATCATCTCGGCGCCCATGCTGTCGTTCTGTGTTGGTGTTTCCGTCTTCATGGCGGGAACAACCAAAGCGGTCTGTTCATTCAATTGTCTTAGGAGCGCTTCTTTCGTTTTCGGCGTGATCTCGCCGGCGACGATCAAGTCCAGGAAACGATCCATGATCTGCGTCTTGTCCAGCGCGGGTCCGTCCGCGTTGTCAACAAATTGCCTGAGATTGACTCGCGTTCCCGGAATACGATTGCTGGCGAAGGTCAGGCCGAAATTTAAACGTTCCAACAGACCTCCGGTGTTGACCCAGCTTTCCGCAGTATCCGAATAACCGTTAGGCGTCTGAAATCCGTAGAGCGGTTCGCCCATGCGCGCAATCCACTGCTGCAACTGTGGGCCACCCGTCGTCTCGCCGCCCAGCGTTCTTATGGCGCTGATGGTCAGCTCAAAAGGCCGCTTGATCTTGGCGCGATAGGCGACCGGCGAATTAAACTCCGCCGAAGAAAAGATCACTCGCAACGTTTCGCGAATGTCACCATCGCTCCTGGTGAACGTCGCTGCGACGCGATCGACTAGAGCTGCCGGTGGTTCGTCCGACACAAAATGGCGCACGAGTTTGGTCGCAACAAACTTCGCTGTCGCAGAACTGTGCGCCAGGATGTCGAGCACCTCCAGGCCATCTTTGATTCCGCCCCCCATGGGAATCTTGTGGCCCAAAACGATCTTTTCGCCATCGTCATGCGCGCGGGGATTGAAGAAAAACCTGCCCGCGTTTTCGCGCAACATGTCGGCGCGCGGCCCATTCAACATCGCTTGCGTAGCAGCGCCTCCTCCTCGTGGAGCGAAGATGGTCCATCCGGTAAAGCAACGTGCAACTTCCTGAACATCCTTCTGCGTGTAGCCACCATTCACGCCAAGCGTGTGCAGCTCCATCAACTCCCGCGCGTAGTTTTCATTGATGCCGCGGCGCTGCCTCTGCTGTTGTGCGTTTGCTGCCGGCTGCGGTTGGCCTTGTCCACCGGGTTGCTGCCCGCCGTTCGGATAACGCTGCATCCCCGGTGCAGCCTGCCGGTCCTGACGGCCACCGAGTAACCCGCCAAAAAGCCCGCCGCGCTGACCCAGTTGCGCACGTCGACCGGCGCCGGCACCGGGTTGCGCATCAGGACTAACACTCTGGAAATTGTCGAGGTAAAAAAGCATGGCCGGACTTTGCGCGGTGGCGCGCAACAGCTCTGAAAACTTTCCCATAGCATTAGGGCGAATTGTGTCGCGATCGTACGAGACCAACAACCAACGATCAGCGCCCTTGCCGGCAAACACGTTGAAATGGTTGGTCCAAAAATCCACCATCACCTCCTGCAACTGTCGCTCGCTATAAACCGCGCGCAGAATTCGCGAGGACTGCAGCTCAACGGAGATGCGTTGCGGCAGTTGTAAACCATTCTGCTGATAGTACTCACGTAGGGCCTGTCGATACTTTGCATTGTCGAGTGGGTTCGCGTTCTCGTTTGCTTTCTCGACTTCCTTTTTCGCGGCGCCCAGATTTGCCTGCGTTTCCATCGTCGCGCCGCCCGCGTGCGCAACGGGGGCGGCATTGGCGCCAGCCTTCGTGCGGTTGTCACGAGCGGCTGCGAGTTCGGCCGGTAAC
>JBDUDV010000124.1:0-8085 GCA_040002755.1 Acidobacteriota bacterium
TAGCGGGTGTGAACTTGATTTGACGCGCAGCGGCGATCGCTCGCTCAGTCAATCCGTATGGAAGTCCCGAGACCGCGCGAATGTTGCTCACCTGGCCGCCTGATGTAAATACAGCGCGAAGCACAACCGTTCCTACCACCTGGTTCTTTCGCGCTTCTTCAGTATATTGCGGCTCGGGCTTGGAAAGGACATGGGCCTTTGAACTCACTTCTTTGGGACTGAAAATTCTGTTGTAGTCGCCGCCGCCACCGCCACCGCCTGGTCCGCCGCCACCGTCGTTGCGGTCGCCGCCACCAATGTTGCCGCCGCGGCCTGGGCCAATGCCACCGCCTTCACCCGGTCCAATGCCACCACCTGTACCAGTGCCGATACCATTGCCGGTGCCGGAACCTGACGAAGGATCAGTGCTCTTGGATTTGAAGTCGCCGTAAGCGAGATTTCGCGCATCAGGCGGAACGAGCATTGGATCAGCAACCACCGTTGCGGCCATCGGCAACACGGGATTCTTCACCGTGGGCGGATGCGGATCAGGAGCGACAACTTGCGGAACCGTCAGTGAAGCCTGTGGTGTCTTACCAAACGAAGCGGGCTTTGATTCCTCGCGTCCGCCGCCGCCACCGCCCCCTGCCTTCTCTTGCTTGGGTTTACTTCCGCCCCCCTTGCCTTTGTTAAGCCCGGCCGTGCCCACCTCAGGCGTCGGCTGTTCATTGGGAATGTCGATGAAGTTTTCGACGACCAGTTGTTGCTCAACCTGATGCTGCTGCTCGATTCTCTTTTGCCAGAAGTTGTAAAGAACGCTTCCTCCTATCAAAAGGAGGAAAAACGAGAACGCTACCACCATCCCCAGAACGGCGTTGTTGGATTCTCCTTCCGGAGCGCCCAGGACAGCACCACTCTGGCTCTTGCGAAGCCAGGTTACAAAAATGGCGGCAAGTATCACCCCTGCGATGATTGAAAATGTTATGAAACCCGACCGCGAGATACCGCCCGGTTGCGCGCGATCAAGTAAGCCGACGATCCCGACTAAAGCTGCCAGCGCAACTACCGCCACCAGCAGGCCGGCGAGCACATTGCGATTTCCAAAAAACTTCGAGGCCATCTGCCCGTAGCCCACCAGCGATCTTTTAGTGAACCCAAATGGATCACGCTTAAATTCCGGCCAGGTTAGTTGGTATTCGTGGGCGACGTCTGATATTTCCTTACTCAACCTGCCTACCAAACCCGCGTCGTCCATCATCGTGAGATGAAACTCACCACGCGGAGCAAGCGCCATTGAACCAGCGGCTGCCACAACCGGCTCGCTCACTTTGCCGAGTTCAATAACTGGCTCGCTTGAAAGCCCGCTTGCGACATTGACACTGGGAGGAGTATCTACGCTTTTCACCGGCTGAGAGACAAGCACACTCAAAGGAGTTCCATCGACCGGACAGAAACCAAACTTGTCCGCGAATTCTTCCTTGCATGTGGAACAAAATTTCATCTTGACTACCTCGTGTTGGCTTTCGGGGAACCGTGTCGCAGCGGCCATCAAGTCTGCGCTTTCCAACTCCCTATAATAACTGTTTGCTATTCGCTGATCGAGAGTTTTTGAGGGCCGGGGAGCAATCCAGCGCTCGAGCAAACTCTTGAGCTCATCCTCGGAAACAAATTTTTCTTCCGGCAGTTCCGGCTCAATCGTACTCATCTCAAGCCTGCTCCAAAGTAACAATTTCCCGACTGGTATTCAATTCCCTATTGGTTTCGAGGTAAGGACGAAGGATATTTCGAAGTCCCTCCCTCGCTCGGTACAAGCGCGACTTCACGGCGCCAACGTCGGTGCCCACAATCTCGGC
This sequence comes from Acidobacteriota bacterium, assembly GCA_040002755.1. Classification (GTDB taxonomy): domain Bacteria; phylum Acidobacteriota; class Blastocatellia; order Pyrinomonadales; family Pyrinomonadaceae; genus PSRF01. The sequence goes on from JBDUDV010000124.1 coordinate 1,833, forward strand.
GATCTCGCTCAGCGCCAACCCCTCATATTCAAACAAGACCAATGCTTCCTTTTGCATGGGCGGCAAACTGGATACCGCTTCCCGGACTTTCGTTGACAACTCATCGTCGAGCAAACGAACGAGTGGTTCCTTGTCGAGGGAAATGAAACTGCTCAGCTCGAACTCGTCTATCCCTGATTCCCGCCCCAGGTTCCTTAACTGTTTCAACCAAAGGTTGCGCGCCGCTGAAAACAGATAAGTGCGCAGAGACGCTCGGTCGGGCTGGAATCGTTCAGGCTGTTTTATCAAACTTAGAAAGCAGTCGTGGGTAATGTCTTCAGCACGCTCAACAGAACCTGAAAGCCTATAGGAAAAGCGAAAAATCGCCTCACGATGTCGCTCGTACAACCCAATGAAAGCCGCCGGTTCTCCAGCTCCTGCCCTCGCAAGCAAAAGTTCGTCTGTATCTCTATCTGGCAATCGGCACTCGATTCTGTAGGAATCGCTTCCTACTAGTATTACCGACAAACGTCTAAAAGATACGCAGTTCCCTCAACTTCAAGCTCTTTGCGGCCCGTTTCCAAGCACTTGACTGTAAAAGCGGTCGGTGTCCGGAGCAGACTGGTATTGCCGTAGACACCGGATTCTGTCCAAACCAAGGCGTTGGATGCATTTAGAAGCCAAACGGTTGACGACTAAATATCGCGCATCTAAGATGTTTGCTCTGCAATTAATCCGAGATTGTGCAAGGCATAACGGCATCGCGACCCGAACACTGATGAGTTTAATGGCTTTAAAGAATTTTCTCAGAACAGCAGTACTGCTGGTCTGCCTGCTGGCGCTGATTGATTCCTCAGTTTCAGCCCAAGTGCCCATGGAGCCTGAACGCGCCCGGCTTCTCAACGGTCTGCGCGTATTGATCTGGACACGTCCGGGCGATCAGGATGTGTTACTCAAACTTCGCGTGCACAGCGGCGCGGCTTTCGACATCGCCGGGAAAGCCGGTAGCATGGCCCTGCTGGGAGACATTCTCTTTCCCGACCCCACCACCCGTGAATACTTTACGGCCGAAATGCAGGGACGGCTTAACGTAACCACTGACTACGATTCACTAACAATAACGATGCAAGGTCGCGCTCGCGAGTTTGAGCGAATCATTGAGATTCTGCGAACGGCCGTTGTCACCACCCAGTTGACCCCGGAAAACGTTGCGAAGGTTCGCGCCGGACGCATAAAGGTTTTGAAAGAAACCAGCATCTCACCCGCTATGTTGGCCGATCGGGCGATTGCCGCGCGCCTGTTTGGAGAGTTTCCTTATGGACGACCGGTCAGTGGTAGCGTGGAGTCTTTGGAGCGAGTCGAAAGAACTGACCTGATGCTGGCCCGCGAGCGATTTCTCAACCCAAACAATGCCACGCTCACAATCATCGGCGGCGTTCAAAGCAATCGAGCGATGCGGGCTTTGCGACAACTCCTCGGCGTTTGGCGCAAGAGTGAACAAATGGTACCGGCCACTTTCAAACAGCCGCAAGCGCCGGATCCGCGCACGCTCGTGATCAATACCCCGGGTGATCAGAGCGTCGAAGTCAGACTGGCAGTGCGCGGCTTCAGTCGCCAGGATGCGGATGCGCCGGCGGCGGAAATACTGGCGATCGTCGTGCATCAGCGTTGGACAAGACTTCTGCCGGAACTAGCCCGAAGTCCTGTCTACGTCAGACACGGCGCGTTCGCTTTACCGGGAATATTTGTAATGGGAGCCGGCGTTGACACTCTGCTCGCAGGGAAAACTCTCGCGTCTGCAAAGTCAGCTGTGCTGTCTCTGGCGAGTTCACCCGTTACCACTGTGGAGCTGGAACAGGCGAAGAATCAGTTAGCAACCCAAGAGAATAATTCACTTGCCAACCCGGACGGAATCTCCGACGCATGGCTTGATGGCGATACCTATACTCTGCCGTCGGTTGCAGAACGGAGGCGTGGGTTGAACGCACCATCGCCAGGCGACCTTCAGCGAGTAGCTACCCGACTGCTTCAAGACGGTGCTTTTGCTTCAGTTGTTCTCGGTAATTCCGACGTATTGAAAGCACAACTGGAGCGTTATGGAAAAGTTGAGATCATCGGCGAGATTGCGCCCAGGGTTGAACCGATGTCGGAAACTAAGCCAGACTCGAACTCGAAGCCTCTGAATAAAGCTCCCGTCAAGCCGTAGCAATCGCAAATCATTCGCAATCTGCCTGCAACCAACTCGATACCCACATCCGGTTAACTGTGTCTGACGAAAAAAGCGTAACGACAAACGAGCAAGCGCATCGCGTGCGCGAGATGTTTGCTGGCATTGCCGGCCGCTACGATCTTTTGAATCACTTACTTTCCGGCAATATTGATAAGCGTTGGAGACGCTTGGTCGCGGAAGCACTTTTCGCTACCCTCTCAAATCGCGAGGGATGCATTCTGGATGTGGCCTGCGGCACCGGCGATCTCTCGCTCACGCTCTTTGAAAGCGGTCAAGCACGAATTCTGGGAATAGATTTTTGCCGGCCCATGCTTGCGATTGCAGCTGCGAAGGCAGCCAGGTCACACAGCTTGATTCCATTCGTGGAGGGCGATGCGCTCGATCTTCCCTTCAGAGACTGCTCCTTCGAGGCGGCGACCATCGCGTTCGGATTGCGGAACCTGACGAGCGTCGAAGCAGGATTCACTGAGCTATTGCGAGTCTTGAAACCGGGTGGCAGAGTTGCGGTGCTGGAGTTTTCGCAGCCAAGAACCGCAGTTCTGCGTTCAATTTTTAGAATCTATTTTACGAAGTTACTGCCGCTGTTTGGCGGCTGGATAAGCGGTTCAAAGAGCGCTTACGAATATTTGCCCGATTCGGTTTCGCGCTTTCCGGATCAGGAAAGACTTGCAGCGATGATGAAGGCGGCAGGATTTGCCGAAGTTAGTTACCAGAACTTAACTGGCGGAATTGCAGCGTTGCATCTCGGCACCCGCCCAGATTAGTAGGACAGGCATTCTTGCCCGTCAAGCAAAGTGACAGACACGATTCTGTCTTAATTGAGATTGGTTGCAAACGACGGTCGATTGTGGTTTGCCACCATTAGAACGCAGCCCGGAGGTCTTCCTGGCGAGCGCGCGGTTGTCGGGGCCACGCACTCCTCTTGGTTCTCCTTCGGGCTACGTTCTTCTTTGGCCTGAGGAAACTCACTGTACCTCACCGGCGCTATGCTATTATCCCCGCGCATTGCGTCAATCCCCTTCATCGAGACACGCCAGAGTGCGTTCATTCTTCAAACACAAATTCTTTCCCATGCTACGGCGCTTCGCGATCTTTTTGCTAGTAGTCTGGACCGTTGTTTCTTTGGTCACCCTGTTAATCGAACTCGTGCCCGGCGATCCAGCAGTTTCGGTCCTGGGCGAACAAGCAACGCCAGAACAGTTTGAGCAGTTTCGCGAGCGACACGGTCTTGATCGACCGCCGTTTTTCTTTTCATTTCCTCGGGATACATCCGGCGAGCGCCACTTTCAATGGCACGGCGCGCAGAATCGCTACACTGAATATTGGATGGCTCTTCTTCACGGCGACATGGGTCGTTCATTCCGCACTGACCGGCCGGTAATCGATTTAATAAAGGAGCGCTACCCGGCGACCATTGAACTCGCCCTCGCCGCTCTCTTGATCGCAGTGCTCATTGCTATTCCGCTCGGTGTCGTGGCCGGGAAAAACAAGGGCACGTGGATCGACAATCTGGCTTCCGTTGTGGCGTTAATTGGGATCAGTCTGCCTGGTTTCGTTATCGGCCCCCTGCTCGTCTACGTATTCGCCGTGAAGCTTGATTGGCTGCCACCTTCTGGTCGTTTCGACTGGAGCTATCTCATTCTGCCGGCGGTTACACTGGGAGCGGCACTATCCGCGATCCTGACGCGCATGGTGCGTTCTTCTGTTATCGAAGAATTAAACGAAGACTACGTGCGTACGGCGCGGGCCAAAGGTCTCAGCGAAACCAAAGTTGTCTATAAGCACGTCTTGAAAAATGGCCTCATTCCAGTAGTTACCATCCTGGGTTTGCAGCTCGGTGTATTACTTGCCGGCGCGATCATTACGGAGAAGATTTTCGGTTGGCCGGGACTGGGATTGCTGCTGGTTGAAGACGGCATCGGAAAACGCGACTACCGCGTGGTTCAGGGCTGTGTGCTCGTGATTAGCATTACTTACATCGTGGCGAATATGCTTACGGATATGGTTTATCGCTGGCTAGACCCTCGTATTCGGGTATCGTAGGGCGGCCTTGGAGCTTTGGCCTTGGTCTTCGAAGGAAATACAAAGACCCACGTCCAAAGACCAAAGCCCGGACAGTATGAATCGTTTAACTTTTATCGGCCTTGTCATCGTTGCGATACTCGTGATCGTCGCGATTCTTGCGCCTTGGATCGCCACGCACGACGTCGGCGCCACAAATCTTTCGCTTCGTTATTTGCCACCATCGTCAGAATACTTCTTCGGCACCGACTCCACCGGTCGCGATATATTTTCGCGCGTTGTTTTTGGCGCGCGGATTTCTTTGAAGGTTGGCATAGTTGTAGTAGCAGTCTCGGCGATCGTCGGGACCTTGCTTGGTGCTTTGGCAGGTTACTATGGCGGCTGGATCGATCGAATTGTTTCCGGTTACGTCTTCAACGTTTTTCTAGCCTTTCCAGGATTGCTACTGGCTATCGCGATGGTGGCCTTCCTGGGCGCGGGGATCAACAAACTGATCTTCGCGCTTTGCATCATTGGTTGGGTTGGCTACGCGCGTTTGATTCGCGGGCAGGTGTTGAAAGTGCGCGAGTATGATTTTGTCCAGGCGGCCCGAGCGCTGGGAGCGAGTGACTCTCGCATACTGCTGGTTCACATTTTGCCGAACGCGATTCAGCCGTTGATTGTTCAGGCGAGCCTGGGAATGGCCGGCGCAGTTTTGTCTGAAGCTGCACTTTCATTTCTCGGACTTGGCGTACCGCCGCCGGCGCCTTCATGGGGTGTGATGATTGAGGAGGCGCGCGATTTATCGACTCTGCAGGCCGCGCCGCACGCGTTGATCTTTCCCGGTCTGGCAATCGCGCTCACGGTGCTCGCGTTTAACTTTATCGGCGACGGCTTGCGCGAGTATCTCGATCCGCGGCAACGGACACGATGAATGCAGGAGCAGACGGCAGTAGGACGGGTCAATGGATTCGCCCAAGCGCATTGCTGGGATCGCGGGCGTCCCGTCTGCAATGAGCGCCTAGCGCGAACTGGCTTTCTTTTACAATGCGTAGAGTCATCAAGCTTTTATCACTTGTCTTCCTCGGCATTTTTGTCGGCTTGCTGGCTTATGAGGCGATAATGTTAATCCGCATCTGGCATTTGCGAAATGCAAACCCAGCCAGCACTTCGCTCATCGACGCGCGCGCTGACGAGGCACAAACAAAAAGCGAGCAGCCGAAGCGCGAACAAACCTGGATACCGCTAAATAAGATTTCTCCCAACCTGCAACGCGCTGTGCTCGCGGGCGAGGACACAAACTTCTTAACGCATCACGGCTTTGATTACGAGGCTCTGCAAAAAGCCTGGGACGAAGGGATGCGTGAAGCGACGAAAGAGGCAAAGCAGGAGGGTGAGAACGACGACTGGTTGCCAACAATTCCTGACTTCAAACGCGGCGCTTCGACAATCTCACAACAGCTCGCTAAAAACTTATATCTCTCTTCGAAGCGATCTTTCTTTCGCAAAGGTCAGGAAGCCCTGTTGACGATCTTCCTCGAACGAACGTTGACTAAGCCGCGAATTCTGGAGATCTATTTGAACGTCATTGAGTGGGGCGACGGGATCTACGGAGCAGAGGCAGCGTCGCAACACTACTTCCACAAACCAGCGTCGGCCTTGAGCGCAAACGAAGCAGCTTACCTTTCGGCTATGGTTCCTAATCCGCGCACTGTGTTTAATCCGCAGGTGAATCCTCGCCGCGTCTCGCGCCGGCAAAGAATTATTTTAAAGGGCATGCCTCACGTAAGAATTCCGTGAATGGTTTCGCAAATCAAATAGGCTATCCCAACCAAGGTGCCTTCCCATCGTTGAGGAGGCAGCGGTGGGACGGGTTTTGTTTCCGTAACAGTTTCAACCTTTATTCCCCCAACCCTATCGGCCAAGGAGTTATAGATGAGACCAAAGATGATCGAAGAAATGAAACCAACGACAGCGTACATGACTGGCGTGACAAGAATATACCAAACAACTACGCTCCCGCTTATTTGCCCGCTGATCGCG
>JBDUDV010000125.1:0-7789 GCA_040002755.1 Acidobacteriota bacterium
CCACCGCCGCCGCCACTGGGAATTCGCGGCATGCTAGCTCCCGCTCCGCCGCCTCGACCGCCGTCAACTCCGCCACGCTCACCCGCCTGGCGCTGATCTGCCTGGCCATTGTGATTAGCTGCCGATGAATGGATCTCGCCAAAGTTCCAAGTCTTGCTGACGCGCATATTCACAGAGATAAAACCTGGTCCCTGCCCGAAGTTGCGCGGGATCAATGCCTCACCCGGAGCTGGTCGCAAATTGAAGTTCCCAAACTTCGTGCAGACAATATTTGCCGCTGGGTTATTGCAATCAACACCCGCCGGAGCAAGCGCCGGGCGCTCCGTGAACAGTCGGTCGCCATTCGTGTCCTGACCGGTGGTGATGTTGAAAGGCGCACCCGAGCTCGCAACAATGAAGGGATTCAAAGCCACCTGCCACCAGGGCAGATTGAGCGTGCCGGCGAAAGTAAGGCGATGCCGCACGTCAAACGCAGCCCGGCCAAACTCTCCGCTCAAGTCATAAGAGTTGGCTGGGAAAAGCGAGCCGCCCTGCCCGTCAGTATCATTGGTAGTCTTGCTCAGCGAATAACTCGAGAAGAACGTTAGCGCGCGGCTGAATCTGTTGTTGAAACCAATGAACAACTGGTTCTGGTTAAAGCGGCCGCTCGACTCGTATTGGTAAATCTCCCCAACGGCGCCGAACGGTCGGGTTCCGTTGGTTCCCGGAATCGGAGCGTTGATGTCGCGCGCGCGAATCACGTGCTGAATGCGAACCAGGAACAAGCCTGCAAAAAGCGTGAAACGCTTTGGCAGTTGACGCTCAACCTGGGTGCCGCCCAGGTAAACAACCGGCGCCTGAAGGTCGTCAGCCACTCGCCAGGTGATCTGCCGGCCCAGGTTGTTCAGACTGCTCAACGAAGGCGCGTGGGTAAAATCAAACGTGTCCAGCGGCGATCCTGCCACCGGCGGAACATACTGCCCGGCCGCGTTGTAGAGTGGAACCTCGCTAACCACCAACTGTTGTTGATTGATGCCATTGAAACGATTCGCCTGAAGCGTGTTGCCTTCGGCAAATCGATTGTAGAAGACGCCGACGCCGCCGCGAATCACCATCTTGGGAGGCTTGGTGCTGTTGGGCGCTCCCGGCGACCAGGCGAAAGCCAGGCGCGGCGCGAAGTTTAGAATACTGCCGATGTTTGTTTGTCCTTCGTAACGCAGACCATAACTCAAGGTAAAGTTTGGCCGCACGCGCCAGTCGTCCTGCGCGTAAACGCCATAGTCAGTTTGGGACACACTGGCTTTTGGTTCGCCGGAAGCGATACTGAACTGCGATGGCTCACCACCGAGCGCGCGCACCTGTAACGGAGTCAGACCCCGACGCAGCCCCAGCAGAGTTCTGCGGTAACGCTCCAGGCTATCAACAAAGATTGGCTGGTTGGTAATGGGTTGATTGTTTGCATCCAGGGTCGGAACCAGCGCGCCGGCAAACGTAAAGGTGCCGCCAAAATTGTTGGGATTGATGTCCCTGATATTCACGTTACGGATGCGTCCACCAAACTTAAATGCATGCGTACCTTTGGACCACGCCAGAAAATCCTGTAGTTCCCAGTTCTGCCTGATATTCGTCACGTGCCCGATCTGCGAACCTCCACTGATGAACGCACTACTCACGTTTAGAGCGGGCTGAGAGTTGTTTGCCAGGCTCTCGGCTTGTTGACGAGTAAACTGAAACTTCGTTTCGTTAATCATCGTCGCATTCAACACCGCGGTTTCAGTTAGCTGGATGTTGTGCTGCGTCGAGGATGAATCGTAGGCGCGTTCCGGCAAAGAGAAACCGCCGATACCGCCATTCGCGGTACTGGAATGCGTGTAACTGTACCGCGCCACCAGCGTGTTATTGGTGTTGATTTGATAATCGAATCGCGGACTGACTGTAATATTCCGTCGCGGCACGACCACCCCAAAACCGAAGTCAAATGGGTTGAGGTTGGCATCCAGAATCGTTGCTTTGACAAGTTCGTTGTCATCAATCTCGCGTCGTTCGAAATCGAGGAAGTAAGACGCTTTCTTCTTGACCAGCGGTCCGCCGAGATTCCCACCATATTGCCTGAGCTGAAACGGCGAACGCTTCCGAGAACTGGTAGCGAAGGGATTGCGCGAGTTAAAACTCTCGTCCTGAAAATTGAAGAAGGCGCTGCCGCGGATCTTGTCCGTACCTGGACGCGTCAAAATGTCGATTCGTCCTGAAGGTTGATCGTTTTCTGCTGCAAAGGGATTTTGATTGATACGAATCTCGCGAATCGAGTCCTTGGGCGGCAAGCGACCGCCGGAAAAACCGTCAACGAAAATCTGTCCCCCATTCGGTCCCATCGAGGGACCGGCCAACGCCTGCAAAGCAGCCGCTAACTCGTCCGGATCATCCGGCAGCGCATCAAGATCTTTACCGGTGATGACGGTCTGATTGGCGTTGGCGGTTGATTCGGTGCTCAGCGGCGTTTCGGCAGCGATGGTTACCTTTTGCTCTTCAATTGTTACCTTGAGCGTGAGATCGGCGGCTTCGCGCGCACCCGCTGTTAAGTCAACTTCGGTTTCATCGGAGCCTGCGAAGCCAGCCGCCGCAGCGCGCAGCGAATATTTTCCCGGCGCGAGCCCGTTGAAAACATACGCACCTTCCCCGTTAGTCGTAGCAGTTTTTTCGAAGCCGCTCGCGTCGGTTAAAGTGACGGACGCACCGACGATGGTCGCGCCCAACTCGTCCTTAATCACACCGCGCAGTGTTCCGCGGCTTTGCTGGGCCAGAACAGCCGCAGCGAGTAACACTACGATAAACGCGACGCCAGAAGTGCGTCGCAAAAGATTTCTGGAGACGTTCATAATAAGACCCCAAGTAATCGAACACATTCTGAAACACCCGATCGCCTAAGCTCGGATCGTGATAAGAGCCTAGGGCAAACCGATGCCGAATTGCATGCCGCTACCCAAACCTCCCGCCGGATTGGGCGTCGCTGGACGGCCGGATTGTTGTTGTCTTGCTGCCAACATATTGAGCAGCGTGTCCGCGCCTGAAATTAAGCTGATGGCAGTCAGGCGCGTCGGATCAGCGCCGTTGGTGCTGGAAACAATGATGGTGTCGCCAACCTTCACATCTGCAAGACGGATTGTTGGCAGACGTTCAAGCATGTCCTGCATGTTCATGCCTCCGCCGCCGCGTCCCGGTCCCTGACCTGGTCCTCCGCCTGGTCCCGCCCCTTGTCCGCCACCAGGCCCGGCTGGCGGAGATTGTCCGCCGGCGCCCCCGCCGCCTCCGGGCCGGCCGCCCGTCATCATCATGGCGCCACCCATCTCACTTGCCGCCGGAAACTTGCGCAACACCGCATCTTGCTTAACCACAATCGTCACGGCCTGCTTGGTTTGCAGGTCGTTGATTTTCACCTCTCCGGTAGCCAGGTCGATCGCAGTGATTACGCCGGCCGCTGTCTTGAAGGAACCAGTAACCACCTTTTCGGGGTTGAAGGCTGTTCCCTCCGGGTTGCGATCACCCAAAGCTCGCAGTTGATCACCCACCTTGAGTTCAGCAAACTTTGCCACACCCGCATCGGCAAACTTGATCGAGTCGGGTGCATAACGACGCAACTCAACTTTGTCGGAGACGGGAATGATCAGCGACTGTGGACCCGCCATAGTCCGACTACTAATAGTGATCTCCTTAGTTTCCGGCTTGAGTGCGGTAATAATTCCAAGCACACCGCGCTTCTTCCATTCGGCTCGTTCAGCCTCGTGCTTCTTGGCTATGTCCACCTTGTTCATCACAATCAAGGCCGTTGCCGGTACCGACTTTTTATCATCAGCAACTTTTCCCCGTGCCCAAACGCGATCACCTTCACCAACGTCGGCAAGCGCGATCTTAGTCGCGTTCGACAAAGTCTTCTCTCCGGGAGCCAGGCGCATGTATACGGTCTTCTCATCCAGCGCCACGGTGACCAAAGATCCGGCATCCGTCTTCACGATCAGTTGCTTGCCGGCGTTGTCGATCACTTTGACTTCGCCAATGGCGCCATTGAGGGTGATCCCGGGATCCCCTGCCTGCGCGGAGGCCGGCGGAGGCGCGGTGGCAGTTGTTTGTGCCTGGGCACGTGGTGCAGCGAGTACTCCGACAAGTACCAGCGCGAATGCGAGAAACGCTCTCATTAAGCCTCCTCCGACGTACGAAAAACCTGCGGTCTCTATGAAAATCCGAACTCTGCGGCGGATGTTCTGGATGATCCGTAGATGATCTTAATCTGTTACGCAACAGACCGTGCGAATGTTCTACTTAACTTGCTGGGGACAAAAGCCATAACGAACGCACCTGCACAGCTGTCTCACGCCCGATGTTTGAAAAAGTTGCACAAAAAGACTCCCCCTTGCCAAGTGAACAAGCGCCAGGTTTTTGATGCGCAAGCGGACGTTTTCGTCTGAATTTTTCGCGCGCTTAGGAGAGAAGATTCGCCTGTGCCTCCTGAGGCCTTTTCCAACCGACACGATAGCGCGCCGTGAGGGCGAGACCCAGACTCATCACCCAAACGACCGTAACAACAAACGGCCAAACGTAAGGCAATGAGGACAACGTAATCCAAAACGTGGTACCCAACAGGAGGGCCACGGCTTCCGAAGTTTGGTTACGTCTTATGAAGATTCGTTGCAGCCAGCGGCCGGTCGCGGCGTAGATCATCACACGCCCGAATAGTCCGGCGATGAGTAATAACAGCAATGCCATCAACCCGACCAGCACACTGATTGGAGTGGGCAGATAACGCAATGCCAGGAGGGCGCCCGGTCCCACAGCCACCGCGCCGAGGAAACCGATGATCGCCACACGTAAACTGGTCAATTGCAGACGCGCTGTCCCGCGGCCTATCGTCCCCGGCATTGCCGCAGTCAACGACAATGACACGATGAACCAAAACAAAATGGCCAGAATGCGAAACCCGATGTAACTCGCAGACCAATGCGGCGCGAGTAGGTCTTTGGGATTGCGCATAAGGTTGCGCAACTCCTGCTCATAACCCGAGTAAACAATCGTTTGCGTTCCTGAAGCGCGCAGCGGTTCCTTGTCAGCGTGCCGGTAAGTGCCGCCAACGACCATCACGTCGCCATTGATTCGCGCCCCTTCAAGCTGTATTACCGAACCACCAATCGCCGCGACATCGCCTTCGACAATTCCTTGCACGACGACGTCACCCCCGAGGGCTATTGCGCCGTTAGGAGCTTTCACGGTGCCATCGACTCTTAACGAATGGCCCACTGAGTAAGCGGTGGAGTCGGAAACACCTTCAACGACGTAGGGGCTATCACCGGGTATGGGCTCATACGCGGTCTGTCCGTTGGCGGCTGCAATCATCCAGCCGGCACAGATCGACAACGCGCCGATTCTGAGCAGGCGGCGTTGCCAAAGCAGATCTCGTCGTCGCCAGGAAACGGTTTGACTCACAATTGATGCTGTGGACATGTCCATGCGCGAACGGCGCTCTTATTCGATAAGGCGCGTTCGGTGATAGCGTGCTATCAGGCGGGAAAGAACAACAACGGCGAGGACCACGAGCAGCAAACCAGCGAAACCGGCAAAACGTGAATCCGAGACAAGTCCACGGCTGACAACTCGCGAGACAACGGTGAAGCCGGCAGCAGCATTGAATATCGTCTCCCCGAGGAAACCAAACACTCCAAACACCTTGCCGCCAAAGGCTCGAACGTTAACGATCACCGCTTTGCTGGAAGCAAACCCGAGCAACGCAAGGGCTGCCAAACCCAGGATGATGCAAAAGCGCAAAGCCCTCGCATGTTCTGAAGCGTCGCGCATTCCTCTCATGTCGCTCTTCGCGTGAACTGCTACGACGTGGGCGAAGTTTGCCGGTACATCCAGATCGAAAGGACTGGCCAAGGCCGAATCCAATTCACACATGAAGAGACGTTGTGCTCGCAGTTCTCCTGCACAATGTGCACATTCTTTGAGATGTTCTTCCAGGACTGAATGTAGGGCCGGATCGAGATCGCCTTCAATGTAGGCGGCGATATTTTCCGTCTCGCAAATGTAGTCGTTTCTAACCACCGGTTTTTTTAGGAGACTAAACGTAAGTTATCCCTTTATTTAGAAATTGCTGGCGCATCATTTCACGCGCGCGGAACAATCGATTCTTGACCGTCCCCAAAGGCAAACCGGTGACTTCGACAATCTCTTCGTAGGTCAGATCCTGTGAATGGCGCAACACCACCAGCTCGCGATAAGCGGTCGGCAACGAACGCACCACGCCTTCAATTTCTATCCGCCGCTCTTCACGTTCGCTCTGTTGCTCCGGGCTGAGCCCCGAACATTCGATTGGCAAATCATAGTTGTCGGCTTCCGTGCCGTTAATGAGCGAGCGCTCCCGGCCGGAATTCCGGCGCAGGTGATCAATCGCCGCGTTGTGGGCAATCTTGTAGATCCAGGTCGAAAACTTAAACTCGGGCCGGTAGCGCGCCAGCGATCCGTAGATTTTTATAAAAATCTCCTGGGTCAGATCGAGCGCCGCTTCATAGTCGCCGACCATCCGGTAAACGTAACCACTGATGGGGCGCTGGTAACGCCGGACGAGTTCTTCGAACCCGCCTTCGACGCCTTGTGCGGCGCTTGCCACGAGCTCTCGATCGGCTGCCGCGCTAAAACTCAAGGTATTGGAAACTACAGAACTGCTCATAGTGCCTGGATACTACGTCTCAAAAACCTCGGATGTTTCAAATCAACTATTGCCAGCTCAATATTGCGAGGCCCGCAGGGGCAGCAATGGCGTCAAAGGTTAACTCGCGCGTGGCCAGCTGTAAACCGAGGTCCGCCGCCTCGAGTGATCTCAGGCTGGTTCCCAAAGTCTCGCTAACGATTTCTCCCGCTCGCTCTTTGCTCAATAACTTACCAACGATAAGCATCCGCGCCAACTGACCCACTTGCTCCGACTCGCCACCGCGACGGTCTCGATAAAACAGCAGCAGTCGAAACAACTCGTCTTCACACTCGTCCGGCTCGCAGGCTACAGTTCGAACAATGAGTGGTTGCTTGCCGCGAAACACCACCGCCGTAAAACCCTTTTCAGAGGAACTCAGCAGCAAGGCATCGCCGCGAGAGCCGTTCTGCGTCAACCATTGTCCTTCGCCGATATGGCGCGGAACGATCAAGCCGGCGCGCCAGCCAAGCGATTGCAAAACTCTTTCGTACTCCTGGAGTACCGCAGCGGGAGTGGCAACAATCAGGTAGCGATCCTTACCCTGCGCATCGGCCGGCAAGCGCTCGCGCGAAATTGACAACTCGTCAAGCGTAGTGCCAAAGCCTCGCTCCATTTTCCACCGCAATACTTCCTCAAGTTCAGCACGCGATGCGGGCGTCGATTCCAGCGTCACGATCAACGTCCGACTGGCGGCATCCGGCAACGCCACCGACCAGCGCTTCTGTTGCAGCAGCCCGGCACCGGTCGCCAGGTCTCGCAATGCCGCAGATAATTCCGCCGGGTCTGAAATGTTGGGCTGGTCGAAGCTGGGATGGATCAGCGACTCCGGAAGGTCAACTGTTGCTGCACGCTTCAAACTGGACGACCCGCTACGAGCGCGTTCGAGTTGGACCATCGTGGCGATTCCCTTTTCAAACCCAACCGCAGTCGAGGGGTATCGCGGATTTATCAGTTTGGCTAAAGGGTTAGGCATGGAAGAATTTCGGATTGCGGATCGCTCAGGCTACTTAATTCCTTACGTCCTTATGAGTTCCTGCGACTCCCTGGGTAAGCAAATTCGAATTCCGAAGTTCG
>JBDUDV010000126.1:0-7736 GCA_040002755.1 Acidobacteriota bacterium
CTGGCAATTTCGAGTGCACGCTTAACGGAGAGTTGGCCGCGGACCTCACGAAAGTCCACATTGTAGACGGCCGCGCGCGCCAGGATTTCCGCCGGGTCAATCGTCAACGGAGCCGGGGGGCCGGAAGAACGCAATGCTGCCACTAGTTCGACAGCGCTACGGAGATCTGCAACCGGATAGATATTTACTCCGGAAACCACCGCCGCCTCTTTGGCATTCTCGTCCGGCAGAATCACATGTTTGATCTGCGCTTCACGCGCAAGGATCGCGATTGGCAGCGCGCCTTTGATCGGACGTACTCGCCCATCAAGCGAGAGCTCGCCAACGCACAGCAGTTGAATGAGACTGTTCTCCTCAGCAAGATCGCCGTTGGCGCCGAGTATGCCAAGCGCCACCGGAAGATCGAAACTGGCTCCTTCTTTTCGCACGTCGGCCGGCGCCAGATTGATCGTGATTCGCTGAAAGGGAAAGAAGTAACCACAGTTTGTGATCGCCGCGCGAATGCGTTCACGCGATTCGCGCACCGCTGCATCAGGCAAACCAACAATCGTTACTGATTGCGGCGACTCTGCCTCGCCCCGGACGGGCGTAAGATCGACTTCAATATCGACGAGATCGGCGTTGATGCCATAAACGGCCGCTGAAAGAGTGCGAAAGAGCATGGAGATGCGTCCTCTGCGAAAACAGCGGAGATGGGAAAACTGAATCTAAGCGGATTGGGTGAAAACGAATCGAGCGCGCTTCGGAAAAAATCGAAAGCGCGCTCAATAACTCTCGTTGAGGGTGGCAACGAGTCAGACGCGTTGACTTCAAAACAACAAACTATCTACGGCGCGACGGAGCAGCGGCAGAAGTCGCGGGTAGTTTGATTTCCTGGCCGGCACGGAGTTCAACTCCCGCAGTAATGCCATTCAATCGTACAACCTCGTTAACATCCAGATTACGAGCAGCGGCGAGCTTAGCGATCGTGTCGCCCTTGCGCGCGCGAATGCTCGTTAACGTTGGCGCGGCAACATCCGTTGTCCCAGGTTTACGACGGTAAAGCGTCAAGCGAACGTTGCTGTTGGGCACTACCAGTTTGTTAGTGGACTTCAGATCCACGCCACTGTTCATCGCCTGCAGTTGAGTTACACTTACGCCGGTGCGATTCGCAACCGCCTGGAGATCTTCACCAGGCACGACGGAAATCAAGCGAGCTGAATCACGCCGTTCGCTCGGGATTCGTTTGAGCAGCGCGAAAAACTGCTTTCCTTTTCCACCGGGAACGCGAACGTTGTAGGCTTCGCCCTTCGGTGTCACGTCTCGCCTAAGCTCGGGATTAAGACTGCGAATGTAGTCAACGCTGCTGTCAGTTGCTTCGGCAATTAGCTGTAGACCTGTCGAGTTGGCCACCTGCACTACGTCATAGGCCATCGGTGCTTCGGGGCGTATACCCTTGAAGCCGTATTTTTCCGGATTCTTCGCAATCAGGATTGTCGCCAGGATGTTGGGAACGTAGTTGCGAGTTTCCTGCGCGATGTAGGGATAGATGGCCCAGAAGCTGGGGGTCCCAGCTCGCGCGATACCTCGGTCAACGTTACCGGCGCCAGTATTGTAGGCAGCCATCGCCAATTCCCAGTTTCCGTTGTAACGCGCGGCGAGACTCTTCAAATATTTTGCTGAAGCGTGAGTAGCCAGCTCGAAGCTATTCCGTTCATCAACCCAGGCTGTCTGGCGCAGACCAAACTGTCTACCAGTTCCGGGAACGAATTGCCACAAACCTGAAGCGGCAGCCCATGACATAGCCTTGGGCTTCCAGGCGCTCTCCACCTGGGCCAGCCAGGTGATATCAATCGGCACGCCTTCCTCTTTGAAAATTTGCCGCGCCATCTTCATGTAGACGCCGGACCGACGTAGTCCCGATTCCATCGTGCTGCGACCACGCCCCTGGTAATAATTGATGTACTGCTGAATCAACGGGTTGATAGTGAATGCGAAGTTTACGTTTTGCTTCGCTTGTTCAAGCGCCACCACATCGTCAGCCGAAACATTCTGCTCTTCGGACGTCAGAACGAGTTTACTGAGTTCATCAAGCGGAGAAGGCTCAAACTTCTGGTCCACGAATCCGATTTGTTGAACCGGTGGCGGGGCCGAAATATTTAGGCCGTTTTGAGCGACGAGCTCGATCACGCCGCCCTGTTTCGTTGGGAGGGCGGTTGGGACTTCTTCGCGATATATTCGTTCAACTAGTTCCAGGTAATACGTCTGAAGTTCCTGACTTGCACGCACGTCGATACCCGAGGTGAGGATTTCGTCGACTGCCTGGTCGAAATCATCTCGAGCTTCGCTACGCTTGCCCGCCTCCAGATTTAGTTTGCCTTTGCGGAAGGAGTCTTCGGCCTTCTTGATTATTTGGCCCACCCGCGGTGCCGACTTCTGGACCTCAGTCTGAATATCACGAGCCGATGAGCCGCCTGCTGGAAGCTGTGCAAAGGCAGCGGCAGGCGCAACAATGAGCGCCGCAAGTAGCGTAAAGCGCGCTATCAAGGTCGGGCTACTCATTCTCATCAGTCGTTTTGTCCTCTGCAAAATTAGCGAATTTCCTGGGTCAATCGCGGTATCCATAGTTGTTGCGAGGCTTTAGCTTCTTGGCATTCGTTGGGTGGATGATCCAAGAATGCCTTTGTAAGCGAAGCCAAAGTCACCCGGAGGTTATCACACGATTTTACAGGGGTCAAACTCCTCCTAGTCCAATTAGACGGCAAAATGGTGAAGTATTCCACCGGATTGCGAATCGTCAAGGTTAAAGATGCACCTCCCTTAGCCTCGGGTTGCGCGACTATTAAACGCGCCAGGAAGGTCTAAAGGTCCATTCATTTTGCTAGGTTAATCAGTACGATTTCCCCCCGCTTAAGACTTAGGCAGGCCGGGCCGCCGCTGCCTGAGGCATTCTTTGCGGTCTGGGACCAGAACTTGCGGGCGGGACCACTCGTTCTTTTAGAGCTTCGCGAAACACTTGTCGCATGTTTTCGACGAATACGAAACGAATGTCCTTGAAAAGTTCCTGAGGAACCTCGTCAAGATCACGCTTGTTTTGCAGCGGCAGAATAATGCTTGAGACCCGCGCTCGCCGCGCCGCCAGCACCTTCTCCTTTACGCCTCCGACCGGAAGCACATTTCCGCGCAAAGTGATCTCACCGGTCATCGCCACGTCTTTCCGAACCGCCCTGCCGGACAGCGCGGACACCATCGCAGTCGCGAGCGTGATTCCAGCGGATGGTCCATCCTTGGGAATCGCCCCCTCTGGAATATGAATATGAAGGTCGTAGTTACTGAAATCTTCTTCGTTGATCTCAAGTTCTTTTGCGCGTGACTTCGCGTATGAATATGCGGCCTGGGCCGACTCACGCATGACTTCTCCCAATTGGCCAGTCAAGACCAAATTACCTTTGCCCTTCATCCTCAAGGCCTCAATGAACAGCACGTCCCCACCGACCGCCGTCCATGCGAGCCCGGTGGCCACGCCCACCTGATCCTTCTTGAGCGCTTCCTCAGGAATGATCTTGGGCGCACCCAAAAACTCATACAAGTTCTTCAGTGAAACGCTAATGGTGCCTTTGTGGCCTTCCGCGATTCGGCGCGCAACCTTGCGGCAGATTCGTCCGATTTCCCGCTCGAGTTGCCGCAGCCCAGCCTCCTGCGTGTACTGCTGGATAAGCGCTGTCAGAGCCGTCTTGGAAATGTGCAGATCCTTCGCTGTGACGCCGTTTTCTTCCAACTGTTTTGGCAGCAGGTGCCGCCGGGCAATCTCTCGTTTTTCCTCTTCGGTGTAACCCGCCAGCCGGATCACCTCCATGCGATCTCGCAATGGCGGCTGAATCGTATCCAACACGTTGGCGGTGGTCATAAAGATGACGTTGGACAAATCAAAGGTGATGCCGAGGTAGTTATCGCGGAAGCTATTGTTCTGTTCTGGATCGAGAACTTCCAGCAATGCCGATGATGGATCGCCGCGAAAGTCGGCGCCAACCTTATCGATCTCATCAAGCATGATCAGCGGATTGTTAGTGCCGGCTTGCTGGAGAGACTGGATAACGCGGCCGGGCATGGCACCCACGTAAGTTCGGCGATGACCGCGAATTTCAGCTTCGTCGTGAACTCCGCCCAACGACAGTCGCATGAACTTACGATCAAGCGCGCGCGCAATTGACCGGCCGAGCGAGGTTTTGCCAACTCCCGGCGGTCCGACCAGACAAAGGATTGGGCCTTTGGGCTTTTCTTTCAACTTACGCACAGCCAAAGCCTCGATGATTCGATCCTTAACTTTTTCCAGCCCGTAGTGATCCTCGTTCAGAATGCGTTCGGCTTTCAACAAATCGAGATTATCAACCGAAGCCTTAGACCACGGCAGGTCAGTCATGATCTCCATCCAATTTCGCAGCGTCGCTGTTTCAGCAGCGTCCGGGTGCATGCGCTCGAGTTTTTTCAACTGTCGCAACGCCTCTTCTTCGGCGGCTTTCGGCATATTGGACGTTTCTATCTTCTCGCGAAACTGCGCCACTTCTTCTGCTAGCTCGTTGCCTTCGCCGAGTTCGCTTTGAATTGCCTTCATCTGCTGACGCAAATAGAACTCGCGTTGTGACCGATCAATATCAGCGCGCGCCTGGGTATTAATCTCCTGTTGCACGGTCAACACTTCGATTTCCTTGTTCAGCAACTCATTCACGCGACGTAGCCGCGCCGTGGTGTCAGGAATATCAAGCACTGACTGCGCATCTTCGACCTTGAGTTCAAGATTGGAAGCAGACAGATCGGCGAGCCGCCCGGCGTCATCCAGATTCGCGATGATAGCCATCACTTCAGGCGAGATGTTCTTACCAAGGTTGATAGCCTTCTCCATTGAAGCGCGAACGTTTCGCACCAGAGCTTCGACTTCCAGCGAACGCTCGGGCGGCAGAACTTCATCGATTACACGGACGCGAGCGCGAATGTACTGGCCGCTGGTGTCTACAGACTCGATCTCGGCGCGCGCCAGTCCCTGCACCAGAATTCGTATCCGACCATCCGGCAGCTTCAGCATGCGCATGATCACGGCGGCTGTGCCCACCGTGTACAGGTCCTCAGCGGTCGGTTCCTCTTTGTCGAGGTCTTTCTGCGACGCGAGCAGAATCATTCGATTCTCGCCCAGTGCTTCGTCAACCGCGCGAATGGACTTTTCACGCGAAACGAAGAGCGGCACGATCATGAAGGGATAGATGACGATGTCGCGCAGCGGCAACACCGGCAGATCACTTGGAATTTGCAGATCCTGGCTGGTTTCCGCGACCTCAATGCCTTCGGTTATTTCGGTGTCTTTTATGATTGCCATGATTAATCTTTACTTATTCTCGGTCCCCGTGATCACATTCAAATCATTACGCCCGCGGTTACTCCTCTGTTGCGTCTTCGACCGGAATCTTAAACTCCACTCCCCTGCGATCCTCGATCTTGGGTAGCCGTATCGTCAGCATACCAGCCGCAACTTCCGCCGTGGCGTTTTCGACGCTAACCGTCCACCGCAACGGCACCAACCGGCAAAACTTGCCGTAACTACGTTCGGAGCAAAGATGCGAAAGTATCTTGTTGCGCGCGACGCGCCGTTTCTTTTCGCCCCAGATTCTCAGCTGAGTATTAGTCGCACCGATCTTAATCTGATCGGCAGTTAATCCGGGCAGTTCTACGCGCACTACAATCGCATCCATCGTCTCACAAAGATCTACAGGCGGCGCCCACGTTTCCGAAGCCAAAGGATCGTCGGCTACGGTGGCTTCCTGCAAAGCAGCAAACAGTCGCCCCACGCGCTCGCGGAGACGGTGGAGTTCGAAGCGTTCAAGGCCTGTTGCGCGAGCAGGTTTAATCATTTTGAGTGCGATGACCGGTCACCGTTTTACACTCGGTCGCGACCGGTTGCAATCATTTGAGCTCGGACGTATTCCCGAGTGCGGCTCAAACCGCCGCAGACCCAGGCGGAGGTCAACGCACCCTAAAGTTTGTTAATTCTTCTTCGCCTGATTCGCACGCGTCCGCACCAAATGTTTCAGTTCGGTCATAAACTCAGATACGTCTTCAAACTCAAGATACACGGAAGCAAAGCGAACGTAAGCGACTTTGTCGAGTTCCTTCAGTCGGCGCATGATCATCTCACCGATCTTGCTGGTCGGTCTTTCACGTTCGGACGACTCCTGCACATACTTTTCAATCGCATTCACGATGCCGTCCAACTTCGCCGAGGGCACTGGTCGTTTCTCGCAGGCGCGCAGAATGCCGGCCATCACTTTGTTGCGATCAAAAGGCTCGCGGCGGCCGTCTTTCTTAACGACCATGTAAGGAATCTCGTCAATGCGTTCATACGAAGTAAACCTCCGTTCGCAGCGCAAACATTCCCGGCGGCGGCGAATCGCCTCGCCCTCGCGAGACTCGCGCGAATCAACCACTTTGTCTTCGAGATAACCGCAGAATGGACACTTCATCGCATTTGACCTCAGAAATGGTTTGGCTCCGCGCTTTTAGAGCACTTCAATCACGGGCAACCGCTGCCTTCAACTCAGTTTGTACAAAGAGTTCGTCAGACACAATCGGCTCGTCTTCAACTGCATGTTCGACCGACTCGGATGACGTCTTCGCGCGCAGTCGCGAAAGGTTTATGTCACCGCGAATAATGTAATAGACGGCAAAAAGCAGCGCCGGACCGAAGTCTACTATATGGAGCACGATGGCGACGGCGGCGGCGGAGTCACGAGGCACGCCAAGAGATATCAGTCCCGCGGCAGTGGCTGCGTGGAAGGCACCAGCGGCTCCCCCGGGCGTTGGCACAAGCGAGCCGACCAGCGACCAGCCCAACACGAAGATTGTTTGAGTTATACCAAACGGCAATCCGAAGGCGCGAAACACAAGCAATTGAGCAAGTGCGATCGCCACCCAAACCATCGCGCTCCAACCGACTGTGACGGCAAGTTCACGGGCATCTACCAGCACTCGCAACGCGCTCGCCAGTTGTTCAAGAATGCTGAGGATTGCGCGAGTCAGACGCGCTGGAATAAAGCGTCGTCCTTCGAGTTTCTTTCTTATCCAGCCAATCGCGCCTTTCGATTTTTTCCTAAACTGCGTGAGGCCAAATACTCCTGCTAATGCAACCAGCAGCAGGATGATCCCAACCGTGCGTACGCGACCAAACTCTACTCCCGCGTTTGCGGGGGGCTGAAACCAGAAAAGATTAATTGCAAACAAAAGAACAACGGCGATCATGTCGTAGATTCGTTCTACCATGATCGTCACGAAGGAGGCGCTGGAGCGAATCTTCTTGTCAAGCATCGGTAGCACGACCGGACGCACAACCTCTCCAGTTCGTCCCAACAAAAACACGGCGCCAAATCCAACTGTCGTTGCAATGTAGAGGTTTCTGAGACTGGCTGAAGAAAGCGGCGCGAGCAGCGCTCCCCAACGGGCGGCGCGAAAAATATATGCTAGGGTTATTGCCAACGCAGCGAGTGCCAATAAGTAAGGATTGGCGTGACTAACAGCCTGGCGCACTTCGCGCCAGTCGAGCTTCCGGCCAAACCACCACAGAATGGCTAGCGCCAGAAAGCAAAGAGCCCCAAACTCAACGTATTTTCGGGTAATAGACTTCAAGAATTAGTAAACCGCTTGACTCGCCGCGAAACTAAACCACAAGATATTGGGCCGGGCGAAGGCTACTACAGTTCATAACACGGAGCAAG
>JBDUDV010000127.1:0-7659 GCA_040002755.1 Acidobacteriota bacterium
GGCTGAAGAGATCACGTCGGCGAGATTTACCAGGATATGTTGGCTGGAGCGTGTGTGACTGAAGTCAAGGAGGCCATTCGTAATCGTCTTGCAGCGAAAGGCCTCGCTGCGAATCAAACCGAGGTATTCACGGAGGTCATCCAGGGCCGCCGATTCTTTGAACTCCCCACCGCTTACTCGCGATTCGAGCGCTTCGGCACACGCTGAGATGGTAGCCAGCGGATTGTTTATTTCGTGGACTACACCCGCCGCTAAACGCCCGATCGCGGCCAACTTCTCTGCGCGCGCTACCGCGCGATTTGCTTCGACCCGGGCAGTGATATCCTCGCCGATAGCAATTACATGCGAAACTTCGCCGCTGCGATCAATCCACATCGGAATCTTGCTTATTAACCAATGCTTCAGTTCTCCGTTGGCAAGTGCGGTGGTGTTTTCCACCCGTTGAATTTCTCCGCTCGCAAACACGCGCGCGAATTCACCTTCCAGCAGCTCGCGTTTTTGCCGCGTCAGCACGCGGAAGATATTTTTTCCCAATACTGACCCTCGCGGAATTCCCAGCTCACCAAGTTCACGATTGCGATTCCAGGCAACGATCTCGTAACTGCGATCGATGGCATAGAGCGACAGCGGCAGGCTATCTATGATCGCTTCGATGAAGCGACGTTGCGCCTGCACTTCCGCCGTGCGGCGCTCGACTTCTATCGTTAAGTTAGCCGACGCTTCACGGGCAGCCTGGTAGAGACTGGAGATGTGGGCAGCCAGCGCAGCTTGTTGCGCGGCGGCATCAACCAAACGGCAGACGGTATCATCACAGTCCTCACGTTTATCAAAAGCAACAATCAGCGCGCCCTTGGGACGACCGCCAAACCGAAGCGGCGCCGCGTATTCCACTGAATGAGCGTCGTCACGCAGCAGAAATTTAGGCTTCTCGCTGATGAGCATCGGCGCCACACTTGAAGCGGTCGAGGCGGTTAACCATGCTTGCAATCGATCCAATTGCAGCAGCGCAGGACCCTCGGCACTGCCTTCGCGATCGAAGACACAAGCTGAGTTGTTCTCATCGCCAAGACTAATGAAGGCCGCGCACATTGCGGCGCTGGTTGCCTCGTATGTGGCGCCGGCGACACGGTTCACCAACTGATCAGGCTCTAAAGTTCGCAGCAATCCGCGCCCCAAATCAGCGAGGAACCTCAATTCACGATTGCTGCCGATCAGTTCCCACTCTCGCTGCGCCGCCCGCAGGTGGGCCGCAGATCGGGAAAGTATTTCGGAATCTGAGGAAGACTTGGCGATGTAGTCATCCGCGCCGGCAGCGTAAGCCTCCTGCTTTTGGCCGTCCGTGTCGTTGTTTGAGAGAGTTATTACGGGAAGTTTGCTGGTGGCGACTTGTGCGCGCAGCAGCCGGCAAAGCGCTAGTCCATCAACCTCAGAGAGCGCGAGATCGACAACGACCAGGTCGCAGGGTTCCTTTTGCAGAGAGCGCAGCGCGGACGTTGTGTCTACCGCGCCCAGTGCCCGGTAGCCGGCTTTCTCGAAGACACTGCGAAGGTGTTCGCGCGCGTTGACGTCATCGTCCACCACGAGAACTTTAACAACCTGTTGGGGATTAGTGGCAGAAGGCATCCTTCAATCTCGGAACCGCGTGGCTGGTCTGGGTGACCTCAGCCCGGAGACTGCGCGCTTGCTTCCGCCATTCGAACGCATCGTCACATCTCCTGTCATCGATTGAAAGCGATGCGAATAGGAATGTCAAGACTATTGAATTGTGAGGCCCGGATGCTGAAGGGAATTCGTTACTCAAATCACTGGCAAGAGCGGCGAAGAATCAGCTAGCTGACGGAAGCCAGATCGTCGTGCCCGACTTCGATGAGATCGTCATTCTCAAAAGTTGTTTTCCGGTTGACCCACAGAGCTTTGATAGCGCATTAAATGTTTTGACCGGAAGCAGAGCTGAGGCAATCAGCTTTGCTTCCGGCCAAGTGTGGGGCAAGCGGGCAAGCCCTCGGACTTGCCTTGCTGGGTGAGAGTCTTGTCAAAATTGAATGGCAGTAACGTTCTGCGATTCAGTTTTGTAAATTTTAGCGGCTCGGACTCCGTGCGGAGAGCCCGTGAAGCGCTGAGCTTCTCAGCCGCGCAATTCCCTTCTCAATTGTCGTGCCGCGAATGACCAATTGAGGATGGACAATAATTCGGCAGAGTTGTTGATAGTTCTACGAGCAATCGATTCTTTCTGCGGCGAACGAGACAAGAGAAATCATTCTGACAGGT
The DNA here is from genome assembly GCA_040002755.1 of Acidobacteriota bacterium. Classification (GTDB taxonomy): domain Bacteria; phylum Acidobacteriota; class Blastocatellia; order Pyrinomonadales; family Pyrinomonadaceae; genus PSRF01. The sequence continues at coordinate 2,269 of JBDUDV010000127.1, forward strand.
CAGATTGGAGAGCCGGCATCAAACTGCTCATTTGCTCGGTTGACAAATGTTGAAGTAAGCGGGCACCCTTCGTTTTTGCTTAAAGCCGTTAGAGCGTTTGCGTTCACTCCAGCGTCGCGTTGCGTCTCTTACGCGTTACCATAACTCATCGCTAGTCGAATTGACTGCAGTGCCAGATTCAAACAGCTATCCGCTAGAGACGACCAAACCAGCAGGCTACATCGAGCTGCTGCGCGGTAACCGCAGCTTTCGCCAGGTCTGGCTGGGCCAGGTTGTGAGCCAGATGGGCGACTGGTTTGACACAATCGCTCTCTACACGATCATCCTCAACCTGACAGGATCGGGTCGCGCTGTCGGACTATTGTTGGTGGCCCGCTTCGTTCCCAGTTTTCTTGTCGGCTCGCTTTCCGGAGTGGTCGCAGATCGATTCAGCCGCCGGTCGATCATGATCATTTCGGATCTGTTGCGCGCTGTCGTGGTATTAGGGTTCCTATTCGTGCGTCGCGCGGATCAACTTTGGATCATTTATTCTCTAACCGTCGCGCAACTGGCGCTCTCGACCTTCTTCGAGCCCGCCAAAACGGCAATCATTCCTTCGATCGTTTCTGATCGCGAACTGGTCGCCGCCAACGCAATTTCTTCCGTAACGTGGTCGGCAATGCTGACCATAGGCGCGGCTATCGGGGGCGTAGTCACTGGATGGTTCGGCACCGACGTCGCCTTTATTCTTGATGCCCTAACATATCTTCTTTCGGCCACGCTGATAGCGAGCGTGCGCATACCGAAGCGCCCGCCCAGCGAGAAGGCCAAGCTTACGGTCGGACGCGCACTGGGCATCACCCAGACGATTGAAGGAGCGCATTACGTCAAGCGGCGGCCGCGCGTGTTTGCTCTGTTGCTGGTGAAACCGGCCTGGGGTCTGGGCGGGGGGATCCTGACGCTGTTGGCAGTCTTTGGAGAAAAGATTTTTCCAGTCGGCAAGAGCGCGGCCACCGGCATTGGTGTGCTCTTTGCCGCCCGCGGCATTGGGACAGCAGTTGGGCCAATCCTTGCTCGTCGCATCTCTGGCGATGGTAAACGCAGCATGCAGGTTTCGATCGGCATAGCGTTTCTTATTGGCGGCGCTTTCTACATGGCCTTTGGTTGGGCTACCAGTTTTGTCGTCGCGCTCATCGTCCTGGGATTGGCGCACACGGGCGGCAGCGTTCTCTGGGTGTTCTCAACGGTGATGCTACAACGAGCAGTGGCGGACAACTTTCGCGGTCGCGTCTTTGCTGCGGAGTTGGCATTGCTTACACTGACGATGGCTATTTCAAACTATACAACTGGCGAATTGCTGGATCGCTTCGGCTGGTCTCCGCGCGCGGTCGCGATTGGGATTGGAGCGCTCTTTTTGTTTCCAGGCGCCGCGTGGTTTATCACGCAAAGATGGTGGGACAAGGACGAGCGCATTGACGAGAAGAGCGAGCAAGCAAATCTAATTATTGCTGAGAGCACAGATCAGGAGCTAACAAATGGACCCAATGATTGAGCCGATCACGAATCTTGAACGCCCGCTGCAAGCTACTCGAGCAGTCCAACTTCTTTTCGCATCGTTGGCAATCGGTATGCTAAGAGCTATTTTTGGTCTGACACAAAGGGTATCCGGAGCTGCGCTCATCTTAGCTGCGCTCATCGTTATTGCCGTTTTCGCCATACTCTTCTTCCTGGTTTGGAAAATATCAGCGGGAAGAAATTGGGCGCGAATTATCCTTCTGGTGCTGGTCATCATTAATCTGCCATTCGCCGTAATGGCAAACGTCGGTGAGCTGAAACAAAGTCTCCACTCAGGGGCTCTCAGCATCTTCATAGAGACGCTGCTGTGGATTGGCACTTACTTACTCTTTACGAAGAATTCTAACCAGTGGTTTCGCAAGCTCAAATGAGTATCGCAGTCGGAGTAATGGGTTCAGCCGGCGACGCAGCCGGAGTGAGCAACAAAGAAGCGCTCGCAGAAAAGGCGAACGCTTTGGCCCTGGCTCTGGCCAGGAAAGGCGAGCTCCTGCTTTTGACTGGCGCGACAACGGGAATCGTTTACGTCGTGGGCAAGACGGCGCACGAAGCTGGGATTTTCCACCTCGGCATCTCGCCAGCCGATGACAGTCATGAGCACGTCGAAAGGTTCAGCCTGCCGTTGGACGCTTGCGACTTGATCGTTTACACCGGTTTTGGTTTGAAAGGACGCAACGTTGTGCTGGTGCGCTCATGCGACATCGTTTTGTTTATCGCCGGAGCGATGGGTTCGCTGAATGAATTCACTATCGCCCACGACGAAGGAAAAGTTATTGGCTGCTTGACCGGCACCGGCGGTGTTGCCGATGAGGTTGACTACCTGCTAAACAAATTCTCTAAGAATACCGGCGCGCGCATCTTCCAGGACGAAGATCCGGTGAAACTCGTCGATGCGTGTCTCGAAGAATTGCAGAGCCGGTAGCAACTAGCATGATCTGCCGGACGCATGTGAGTCTTTTCCAATGACCAGGGAACCAACCATCGGAGCATCTTATTCTGAGCTGCAGGTCGGCGCCGCTGCATTCGATCATCCCGGATGGTCTCGCGCCCACCCGATTCAGATCACACGGAAGTGGTCAGGAGCAGACGCGCCGGCTTCGCGCCACGCGGAGGCACGCATCATTTGGACAGACGAATATCTCAGCGTGCGCTTCGTTTGCCGGCAGGAAGAGCCACTCACAGTGAATTCCAATCCACAACTCGACAAAAAGACAATCGGCTTATGGCACAAGGACGTTTGTGAGATCTTCATCACGCCCGATCCCATATCGCCCATGCGCTATTTTGAGTTTGAAGCTTCGCCATTGGGTGAGTGGATTGACCTTGCGATCTCCTGCAAGCCGGCCGGCCGCGAAACGGATTTCGAGTTTCACTCAGGCATGACTGTGGCTACGAGTGTCCGCGGAGATCTGATGACGATCGTTATGCAGATTCCCTGGAGCCAGTTCCTGCCGAAACCGCGAAAAGGTGACGACTGGCGCGTGAATCTATTCCGTTGTGTTGGAGTGGGAGACGATCGTTACCTGGCGTGGCAACCGACGTATGCAGCGGAACCAAATTTTCACGTGCCCGAGGTTTTTGGTTGGCTGACTTTTCTTTAGGTCAGTTTCGACTCGTTAGCGCCTGTTCTGCAAGGTCGCGAAGCAAGCGGCAAACTTCGCGCGATCGTCCTCAGGCATCCCCACGATTTTCACTGCAATCAGGTATCCAGTCCCGCTTTCGTTATCTTCAATCCTCTCATAACGAACCGGCGCAGCCTGCATTTCGACTGGTCCATCGGGCAACTGCAGCGTCACATTCAGACTGCGGTTCTCACCGACCAGGTGATGTTCGCCGAGCGTGATCTGTGGAACGATCAGCGCCAGTCCGTTGGCGCTCATGTCCACGGTATAGCCGTCCATGCTGACGACGCGCCGCGTGCCGTTCAAGCCTTTTGTTGCTGAAGCTAGAGACAGGCTGAGCTCAAGCCGAACACGCTGCCGGTTTGAGTGGCGCCGATCGCCCAAATATTGCCGCAGGCGTGACACGATTGTCCTGGTAAATTCCGCCATGGTTCGCCCTTCGAACTGTTTCGACACTTCGGGCAAGGCCAAGGTGTCCGTTGACTATATTGGAGGAGGGGCAGAACTAAGAAGCCAATCGGGAGTGTCGCGAATCCATTCTAGTAAGCTGGACGCTCCGGCGCAATAGAAAGATTCCGAGGCAGTGAATGGTGAAGAGTAAATGGTGAATAGATCGGGATGTAAAGGCTCTTTCCCTTCCATTCACTGTTCATTATCCACCGTTTATCCAGACCTAATTCTTCAGAGGGGTTAGTGGTTTGCCGCCAGTATCGCCGCTTCTGACCCCGGCGGCGTCCAAAAAGAACGAGAGCTTACCGCTGCGGCCATATACAGCGGGTTCGGCGGCTGCGTTCCAGGTCTTGCCGCCGTTAGGCGCGTTAACGTGAAAGCGGTAACCGGTTGACTCGGCGCCCTCAAGATCCTTTGGCAAGATACCAAGCGAGATCAAGGTGGCGAGATCCGCGAACAACCCTTCATGTTGTTGACTATAGAGAAGCTCTGCCAGCGAAACGCGCGTCAGCATCTGCTGCACCTCATCGTGGTGAGTATCGATGCGGGCGTTCAAGAAAAACTGTTTGCCGGCTTTCCTGACGATTGCCTCGTTTTCTTTGTCGCCAATTATCCAGACGTTGTTGACGCGAAGGAGCGTAACGGGCTCGAGGGTTTCAGGGGCGTCGCCTTCTTTGACCTTTACAAAAACTGTCGCCATGTCGCCGCTTACCTGCTCGCCGCCGAGGTTTACCACCTCGGGAACTATCGCCGCCATCTTTTCAAAATCCGGACGCAAATCTTCAAACTCCTGCGACTTCAACGGATCAATCGCAGCCTTGTAGATCGACATGTCGAAGGCCTCGCGAAATCTCTTCTCGCGCATCGCTTTGTAAAACTCGCGCACCGTGTCTGAGGGTGAGCGACCAGCCTGCGACTGCGGCAGCTTTGGAGACGATTGCTGGGGTTGCGACATCGCCATTCCGGCACACAACAGGCCAAAGCAAAAAACCACGACGCCGATGACTACAACGTGGGAGAACAATGACCGTGAAATTGAAGCTTGCTTCATCAAATTTATTCCTTGTAACTATAAATACGAGGCGCGCTCCTGGCTTAGCAGCGCGCCTCGGAAGTCCTGAATGTAAAATCAGGTAACCATGACTGACGTCGACTAGAACTCGCTAGACCTTTACTTCCGACTCACGGAGTTGGTTTTAGTCGTAAGCAGAACCTCGCGCCCAACCAAGTATAGCAAGAGCATGAGGATCAGGAACGGAATCATTGACAACATGTCGGCGTTCCCTCCCCCGAACATCGGATTGTGTGCGGTTGCCCAATCTTCAACGCTCCTGTTGAAGGCTGCCAGGGCCGGCCTTGGCACACCCTGCAAGATGGCGATGACGATGGCCGCCAGCGCGCCACCGGCAATGTATCCCGAAGCCATCAGCACGCCGGGACTCTTGTCAGTCTCGGCGACCAGTTCATCTTCGGTTAGTTTCTTGTCCTTTAATTTCGTGCGCAGGTAACGATCAACGCCCCAGCGAATCATGCCGCCGATAAAGATCGGACTTGACGATGAAAGCGGCAGGTAAACGCCGACCGCAAACGCGAGCGAGGGAATACCGCTCATTTCCAGTACGATGGCAATCATCACGCCCAGCAGCACCAGCCCCCACGGCAGTTGCCGGTTGAGAATTCCCTTAATTATGTAAGACATCAGGGTGGCCTTGGGCGCGTCATACTTGGTGACCGCCGAGCCATCAGGTCTGGTCTTGTGGATGCCGTT
>JBDUDV010000128.1:0-7632 GCA_040002755.1 Acidobacteriota bacterium
CGGGCTTCGAGCGCCTGGGCCAACCGCCGGTGAATCTGCGTAACTTTCTTCGGATCGAGTTGAGTGGCGAGGGCTTCGCGAATGCGATCGTGATAAAGCTCAAGCGTGTGGCCCGTTCCGCCAGTGCGCAAAAACTGAGCAGCGCGCAACGTCGTAACCAGCGGCAACTCATCGCCTGACAGTTCGGCCGCTTGAAAGGCAACTTCGGGATTGATTGGACGTCCGGCAACAGCCAACGCGTCGATAAACTGGCGGGCGCCTTTTGGCAGGTGGCGCAAACGCGCATCCAGCATCACCGCCAAAGTGATTCCGGTGGTCGCAGTTTGATCGCTGGTTAAAGCGTAACGAGCAAGTTGTTCGAGCAGAAAGGGGTTGCCGCGCGCTTCGCTCAGAATAGCGTCGGCGAAAGGCTCAAGTACCGAAGCGCTTGAACCGAGCAACTCATGCAACAACCTGTAGGATTCGGATTTTGAAAGCGCGCCAATCAAGACTTCGCGACAACTTTCATTGCCCGTCTTTTCCAGTAACGACTTCAAAAATGGCTTCGTCCGCACGTCTTCGCTGCGAAAACTCGAGAGCAAGAGCAGCGGCGGCGCATCGGGCGGACGCAGCAAGTCCTCGACCAGGCTGGTGCTGTCAGCGTCAGACCATTGCAGGTCATCGATGTAAAGCACGAGAGGTTGCCGGTCACAGATTCGACCGAGCAATTCGCGCAGCGCCGCAAACGCCTTGCGTCTCAGTGTGAAGGGATCAGGAGTTTCATGTTCCCGCTGCGGCGCATTGAAAACTGCGTCGACCTGGAGCATCACCGGAAAGAGCCGGGCAAGTGCCAACACTTCTCGCGGCATCAATGCTTCCGCTTTGGACTCCGGCAGAGACATCAAATACTTAGTCAGGCTGTCGACTACGCCGTCCAGTGCTTTGTAAGGTACCGACTCGCGTTCGTAGCAACGTCCCTCGAGTACAATGATGTCAGTCTGCTTCTCCCGCAACTGATCGAGAAAGTAGCGGGCCACGGCGGTCTTTCCCATTCCCGAACTTCCATGCAGATAAACTGTAACGGTTTGTCCCCGGCGCGTAACTTTGAAGGCGTCTTCAAGTTCGAGCAACTGGCGTTCCCGGCCAATGAATGGAGTTGTTTGCGCGAACGTTGGTATGGACGTGGATATCGGGCGCTGCAAGGGCCCGGTGCGGCCGTGCCCGAGTATGCGCAGAACTTCCCGGCCCGTTGGTCGCTCTTCCGGTTTCCGCCGCAGCAGGCTGACACAGAGGTCATTGAGCTCAGCCGGAGTGTCGCTAACCAATTCGCTGGGCGACAGCGGGTCGAAGTTTTGTTTATTCATCATCACTTCGTAAAACTTGCCGGCAAAGGGAAGTCGTCCGGTGAGCGCCTGATAAAGCATCACGCCCACGCTATACCAGTCACTGGCGCGCGAGATCGGGAGCTGAGCCCCCTGCTCCGGCGACATGTAGTCAGGCGTGCCGGCCAACGTAAAGGTGTCATGAAGTTCCCCACCTGCGACTTCCGCCACCAAACCGAAGTCCAGAATAACAACGCGCCCTGCTTTCGTTACCAACACGTTTGAAGGTTTGATATCGCGATGAAGTTTTCCAGTTTCATGCAAACCGTGCAGCCCCTCGACGAGCTGCCTCAAGGCGATGTTGAGAAGACTAAGATCCAATTTCGCTTGCCCAAGTCTTGGATCCTGAGGGGTTTCCGGCAGGTCATCACCCGACTTCTGACTCTTAAAGGAATCCAACTGTTTGGTCTCCGCTTCGTAGTTGGCCAACAACTCCTTGTCGGAATCGGAAGCGCCGGGCGTCTTGCGGAGGGTTGGCGTCTTCGAAGATTGAGCGTGCTTAGCGCGATAACCGGGACGAACGTATTCAAGGAAATTCACGCCCTCGACCAGCTCCATCGTGAAGAACCAATATTGGCCGTCGGACATGAATTCATATAGCGCTGCCAGATTTGGATGGGAGACGTCGGCAAGCGAGCGAAATTCGTTCTTGAAACGCGAGATGTGTGAAGCCTCGGCCCGCGTGAGCGTCTTCAAGGCTACTACCTTGTCAGTTTCCCGATCGTGAGCCTCGTAAACGACGCCCATGCCACCGGAACCTAACCGGCGGCGTATGCGGAAACGTTCAGTGCCCAGGAATTCGTTAGATTGTTGAGCCATTCAATTTTGAGCTAAAACTACCCAAGCCAGCGCGAGAATGTAAGTTAGTATAGACAGTCTAAGCCATAAAGTTGCAGCGGGTATAGATCTTAATGTGGACGCTTGTTGAGGCCGAACACGAATCGACCGGGTTGACATGATTAACAACTGCGACCGATCAGGTTGTTCTTCCGCAATTCTGTTCATCCTGTAAATTCTGGCCTATCTTGAGGAAACTGAAATGGACTGGCGCGTGTTTCTAACGACCTTTGGCGTGATTTTTCTGGCGGAGATGGGCGACAAGACGCAGCTCGCGGCAATGACAATGGCCGCGCAATCCAAAAAGCCCTGGGCGGTGTTCATTGCCGCAGCGCTGGCGCTCACGGCAGTGTCCGCGATTGGCGTGCTGGCCGGAAGCGTGCTTGGTGATTACCTGCCACTTCTTTTGATCAAGCGTGTGGCCGCAGTGGCATTTATAGTTATTGGGGTGTTGATGCTCGCGGGCAAGTTTTAAGAGCGGGGAAAGGGGAATCGATAGTGCAGGTCGCTCGTCTTCCCCTTTGCCCTTTCCCCCTTAGCCACTTACCCTGTTCTTTATTGTTAGTTTAACCGAGAGAGGTTTATGCCACAAACTCCCCACACTGAACGCCACTTCACCGCCAGCGATGTCGTACGCGACATCGTGATCGGGATGTCTGATGGGTTAACTGTTCCCTTTGCTCTCGCCGCGGGATTGACTGGCGGTCTGCAGGGTGCGGCGAACCCAACCGGCATCATCGTGACCGCCGGGCTCGCCGAAATCGCCGCTGGCTCGATCGCGATGGGACTGGGTGGTTATCTCGCTGCGAAGAGCGATGCGGAACACTATGCAAAAGAGCGGGAGCGGGAGAAGCGCGAAGTTGCTGAAATACCTCACGAGGAGATGCGCGAAGTGGCGGAGGTGTTTCAGGAGTATGGACTAACTCAGGAAGAGACCTGGCCGATTGTTGAAGCGTTGCGCAAGCAGCCGCAGAAGTGGATCGATTTTATGATGCGTTTCGAACTTGGCCTGGAACCCCCCGATCCCAAACGCGCGCTGACCAGCGCCGTAACCATTGGCGGCGCTTACGCAGCGGGCGGTTTTGTCCCGCTGGCGCCTTACATGTTTACTCGCAACACCACCACGGCGCTCTTTGTTTCTATCGGCGCCACCCTGCTCGCGTTGTTCGTTTTTGGTTTCATCAAGGGCCGCTTCACCGGCACGCAGCCAATCCGCAGTGCGCTGCAGACCGCGCTAATCGGAAGTGCAGCGGCGGGCGCGGCTTTCATGATTGCGAAATTGATATCGTGAAAAGCAGTCAGCTGTCAGCAATCAGTAGTCAGCCGGATTACCACCGTTACTGAATGCTGATTGCTGAGTGCTGACTATTGATTGCCGACTGCTGATTACTTATCCAGTGCACACTTCCCTGACCAGCAGAGTTCAATCCGGCGTAATCTGGAAAACGGCCGCGACCGCTGCTCGATAAAAACTCACTCCGGCTGGTTCTTAGTTTTGGGAAATATGCTTTTCTGTTCGGCGTGCTCGGCTACGTGATGATGATGGCTGACAATGTGCTGATTGGCAGACTCTACAGCGCAGCGATCCTGGGAACCTACGTCATCGCCTATAACCTCGCGGTGTTGCCGTTGCACGGTGTTAGTGCGGCGATCGTCAACGTTACTTTTCCCGTTTATGCAATATCAAGCGGCACTGTTGCTGCTCGGCGACGAGATCGTAGTGTTCCTTTACGGCAGCAAGTGGGCGACTGCGGGAACAATTCTGCGCATCCTGGCACTACTGTCTCGACTTCTGGTATCCGGATTTCGCCGCTGAGATCTTAGGCCACGGTAGTTTTCCTGAAGTGGTAAAGGTGAGATAATCGCCGCTGATCCGAAATCCACTGAAAAGAGTCCTCAAGCTATGAGCACTGCGATCGAAGAAGCCGCGGAATCCCCTGACCAAACCACCAGCAAGTGGGTCTATCTCTTCGAAGAAGGCAGCGGCGACGACAAGTCCCTGCTCGGAGGCAAAGGCGCCGGACTGTGCGAGATGACGCGTGCGGGCTTGCCCGTGCCGCCCGGCCTCGTAGTCACGACTGACGCCTGCAATGCTTTCTTCGATAACGACAAGAGTTTTCCCGAGGGCATGTGGGACCAGGTCAAAGAAGGTTTGCAGAAGATCGAGGAGAAGGTCGGCAAGAAATTCGGCGATTCCAAAAACCCGCTGCTGGTTTCCGTGCGCTCCGGTGCTGCCTTCTCAATGCCGGGCATGATGGACACCGTGCTGAACCTTGGTCTCAACGAAGAGACTTTGCAAGGCCTCGCTGAGCAGACCGGTGATTTGCGCTTCGCGCTCGATGCTTATCGCCGCTTTGCGTCGTTGTTTGGCGAGATTGTCATGGGCGTCGCTCACGAAAAGTTTGAGGGCGTGATGAATCGCTACAAAGCTCAGACCTCCGGCGGTCGCGATACGGATCTGAATCCAGAGGATTTGCGCGACATCATCGCTGCCGAAAAACAGATCATACGGGCCGAGCAACACGCAATTCCTGAAGATCCATACGAACAACTGCGCGTCGCCATCAAGGCCGTCTTCAATTCCTGGATGGGCCGGCGCGCGATCGACTATCGCCGGGTCAACCGCATTCCGGATTCGCTGGGCACTGCCGTCAACGTGCAGGCGATGGTGTTTGGCAACATGGGCGAAAACAGCGGTACCGGCGTGGCCTTCACGCGCAACCCTTCGACGGGCAAGAAAGAACTCTACGGCGAGTATTTGCTTAACGCCCAGGGAGAAGACGTAGTCGCTGGAACCCGCACGCCAAATCCAATCAGCGAACTAAAGAAAGAGCTGCCGAAGGTCTACCAGGAGTTCGCATCGATCACGGGCCTGCTGGAAAAGCACTATCACGACATGCAGGACTGCGAATTTACGATTGAGCGCGGCAAACTTTGGATGCTGCAGACACGCACTGGTAAACGCAGTGGGGCCGCAGCCGTGCGCGTCGCAGTGGAAATGGTGAGCGAAAAGTTGATCGACCGAGCGACCGCGATCCAACGCGTTACGCCGGAGCAACTTGATCAACTGCTACACCCGACGGTCGATCCGAAAACGAAGGCGACGGTGTTGGCTACCGGATTGCCGGCAAGCCCCGGGGCGGCCCAGGGTAAGGTCGTGTTCAGTCCTGATGAAGCAGAAGAGTTAGCGCGAGACGAAGGCGCGAAAGTAATTTTGGTGCGACAGGAAACCAGCCCCGACGATTTTCACGGCATGGTTGCGGCTCAGGCGATCGTAACGGCGCGCGGCGGCATGACCAGCCATGCTGCGGTCGTCGCGCGTGGTATGGGCAAGCCCTGCGTGAGCGGCGCCAACTCGCTTGATATTGATTACGGCCAGCAACAATTCACCGTTGACGGCACGGTAGTTACCAAGGGCGATTGGATTACCGTCGACGGCTCGACCGGCCGGGTGTTTCTCGGCCAGATTCCAACAGTGCAACCTTCGCTTGGTCCGGAGTTTTCTCAGTTGATGCTTTGGGCTGACAAGTTTCGCCGGTTGCGCGTGCGCGCCAACGCAGACACGCCGCGCGATGCGAAGGTGGCGCGACAGTTTGGCGCCGAAGGTATTGGACTGTGTCGCACCGAGCATATGTTCTTCGGTGATCAGAGACTTGCCGCGATGCGGGAAATGATTTTGGCGGACGGCGTCGGCGCGCGTGAAAAAGCGCTCGAAAAGTTGTTGCCGTTACAGAAGGGCGACTTCGTCGGCATCTTCCGCGAGATGGTTGGTCTACCGGTGACAATTCGTTTGCTCGATCCGCCACTGCACGAGTTTCTGCCAAACGCCGAAGAGTTGATGAGCGAACTCAGTGAACTCAAAATGGCGGTCCGGCTCGCAACTACACTCGGCGATATGGACAACCTGCTTGATGAGATTGACGAGAAGCGCCGGCTGCTTAAGCAAGTGAATCGTATCCGCGAAGCCAATCCCATGCTGGGATTTCGCGGCTGCCGTTTAGGCCTCGTGTTCCCTGAGGTTACCCGCATGCAGTGTCGCGCGATCTTCGAAGCGGCCTGCCTCGTTCAAGGCGAGAAGATGAAGACCGAGCTCGAGATTATGGTGCCGTTGGTTTCGCTTAGCGAGGAACTACATCAACAACGTGAAGTGATCGACGAAGTTGCGCGCCAGGTAATGGGCGAGCATGGCATGACGATCGATTATAAAGTGGGCACGATGATCGAGCTTCCGCGCGCCGCTTTGATGGCCCATGACATCGCCGCGCACGCCGACTTCTTCTCTTTTGGAACAAACGATCTGACACAAACCACTTTCGGCTTGAGCCGCGACGATTCGAGCCGCTTCCTGCCCAACTACGTCGAGCGTAAGATCATGCCCGACGATCCGTTTCAGGTATTGGATCGCGAGGGCGTGGGCCAACTGGTGCGGCTCGGTACGGAACGTGGGCGCAGCGTGAAGCCAAATCTCAAGGTGGGAATTTGCGGTGAGCATGGCGGCGATCCGAGTTCCATCGCTTTCTGCAATGAGATCGGACTCGACTACGTGAGCTGCTCGCCTTTCCGTGTTCCAGTCGCGCGACTGGCGGCCGCGCAGGCGACGCTGGCCGCGCAAGAGAAGGAAGCAAACAAAGCGGCACGGCCCAGAGCTGACGTATGAGGATTAAGACAGGCGTTCGTGCAGGTCATTCTACGCAGGACAGGCAATCCCCAACTGTCTTCTTAACTTGAAACGGACAGACAAGAATTCTGTCCTACCCTAAGGAGAAAAATTCATGAGAAAGTTTGCGCTGCTTTTCGCGTTGTTAGTTGTATTCGCAGTAACCGCCCAGTCAGTCCCCGTTCCCGGCGATGTGCCGGCCGAGGGCGCGACGGCTCCGAGTTTCAAACTGGTGAGCAACGAGGGCAAAGAAACCAACCTATCCAAGTACAAAGGCAAATGGGTAGTGCTCTATTTCTACCCCAAAGACTTCACCAGCGGCTGCACGCTTGAAGCGCACAACTTCCAACGCGATCTCGACAAATACAAGAAGTTGCAGGTCGTGATTCTCGGAGTTAGCGTCGACACTGCCGAATCGCACAAGAGTTTCTGCGCCAAGGAAGGGCTGAACTTCAAACTGCTCGCGGACACAGACGCGAAAGTTTCCGAACAGTATGGCTCCGTGATGGACTATAAAGGCTCGAAGCTTTCGGCGCGGAACACGTTCATCATCAACCCCAAGGGGAACATCGCCAAGGTGTTCGTTAAGGTGAATTTAGCCGGCCACAGCGAAGAAGTCTTGGCCGCGTTGGCTCAGTTGAAGAAGTCTTAGTTCGACCAGCCTGCGGAACAGGCAAAGGCGTAAAGTCTGGGGTAAGAGCCCTAGAGATTACAATCTTCCGTGTGGACGTCTCCGTCGACACCATTCGCACCCGGCTGCGTCAGGGCAAGATCTAT
>JBDUDV010000129.1:0-6768 GCA_040002755.1 Acidobacteriota bacterium
GCAGCCAGGAGTGTCCGGCATCCGCTGACGCGTACAGATTACCGGCCTTGTCGGCAACCGCAAGCGCAGACCCAAGTGTCGCGATGCAGCCCGTATCGACGATGCCTCCCAGCCATCTGGGGAGACCACTGACGGGCTCCAGCGGACTTTTCCCGTCGATCCCGTCTAGCGTCCCTTCTATAGGCCGTCGATAAACTGTCCCTCCGGCTGCGAAGTGGTCGGTAGATGCAGCCACGAGAATATCCTTTTCCGAAAATGCTACGGCAGAGCAGTACGACGCATGCAGGCCCTCCTGTTCGACGGTCCAGGTAGCGCCGCCGTCCCGGCTGATACAAAGCCCAATCGCCGCCGCCGCGATTACCGTGCGGGGATCAAACGGGTGCGCGCAGACTTCGTGGACGTCACTCTCGACGTCAATGGTAGGTTGCCAGGTGACACCGCCGTCGGTCGAGCGCGGAATGCCCCCGACATGAACATTGGCTAAGAGCGCAGCTCCGTCTGCGGTGGCGGTCATCGAGCGAACTCCAAGCGGTGGTCCAACGACCTTACCGTCGATCAGCGCCGTACCTGCGTACCACCTGTCTCGTCCCGGAACGGTTTCGAAGCCGCTGACTAAACTTATATTTCCGTTTTGGCTGACACTGAGGATCTGGGCGTCATCCGTCCCGAGATAGATCTCATCGCCGACAACAACCAAACATGCTAAATCAAGTTCACTGGTAGCGAGCGTACTCCACGCGCCCTCGCCGGTGCGACGACAAAGAGAGTGTCCATCGACGATGGCGAGAACGCCTCCATCCTGATCTGGTGCAAGGGCTCTCACCGAGTGACCGGCAAGTTCCTGGCGTCGCGTTTCGCCAGCGAAGACGAACAACCCGTCGCTCCAGGTGGCCGCAAGTATGCTTGGCATCGTCATCTCAGCATCCCATTTCGTTTGTTTACGCCGAAGGCGTTCGATAATTCAGCCCAGGGTAACACCCTGCGGAAGGCACACCACCCGCTCCTACCCTGCAAGGGTTGAATACGATTTGAACGACCCAGATTGTTTCACCCCTTCAGGGTGATGGAATTATTGAATAGTTTACCCAGAGTGTACTAACGCCATCGAAAAAGCTATTCTCTCCAGCGCGATTTAAGGCGGAGTTGGCTCTCAACAAATTAGGAAATGAGGAAGATTGTGTCTATGCGCGACGTAACCACTCGCAGCCACGTGCTGCTACTTGTAAACGCATTAATCGTTTTGGCGGTTGCTTATAACTTGAGACCAACAATCGGAGTTAACGCCAGAACTATGGATACCGCTATCGTTCAACCGACTGAGCCACCGCCGCCGAATCCGCTGCTCGGGAAGTGGGAAGGTCCATATGGTGGCGTGCCGCCGTTTGATCGCGTGCAAGTCGCAGACTTCAAGCCCGCGCTCGAAGCCGGCATAGCCGAGAACCTTGCCGACGTCGAGCGGATTGCGAAAGATCCTGCCGAGCCAACTTTTGCGAACACCATCGTGGCGCTGGAACGCGCCGGACAAACCCTCGATCGGGTCCAGACCATCTACGGGGTTTTCGGTTCGACTATGAACGGGCCGGAGTTTCAGGTGGTCCAACGCGAGATGGCTCCGCGATTGGCTGCCTTCAACGATCAGATCACGCAAAACACAGCGCTCTTCAAGCGCATCGAAGCGGTTTACAATTCGCCGGCCAAGACAAAGTTCTCACCGGAACAGCAGCGGCTTACGTGGCTCTATTACACAAACTTCGTTCGCGCGGGTGCCCGGTTGGGGACAGCCGAGAAGGCGCGACTCTCCGAGATCAATCAGAAACTAGCCGGACTTTACACGAAGTTTAGTCAAAACGTTTTGGCGGAAGAGGACGGACAGTCGATCGTGCTTACAAGCGAGTCCGATTTGGCGGGCTTGCCGCAGTCAGTTCGCGACGGCGCCGCCGCCGCTGCAATTACTAAGAAGCAGCCGGGCACTTGGCTTATTTCAAACACGCGTTCCTCGATCGAGCCGTTTCTCAACTATTCGGATCGCCGCGATCTGCGCGAGAAGGCGTGGCGCATGTTCGTTAACCGTGGTGACAACGGCGACGAGCATGACAACAACACGATTATTACCGACATCCTGCAACTACGCGCCGAGCGTGCGAAGTTGCTCGGCTATCCAACGCATGCGCATTGGCGGCTTGAAAACGCGATGGCGAAGACGCCCGAGAACGCGATGGAACTGATGATGCAGGTTTGGAAGCCGGCGGTGGCGCGGGTACACGAGGAAGTTCGTGACATGCAGGCGCTCGCTGATAAAGAGGGCGCAAAGATCAAAATCGAACCGTGGGATTATCGCTACTACGCCGAGAGGGTACGCAAAGCGCGCTACGATCTCGACAACAACGAAGTGAAGCAGTATCTCCAGCTTGAGAAGTTGCGCGAGGGAATTTTCTGGGTTGCGGGCGAACTCTTCAATTTCAACTTCACTCCGGTCACCACTGTTCCTGTAGTGCATCCGGATGTGCGCGTCTGGGAAGTGACCGACAAAACCACCAAGCGGCACATCGGCTTGTGGTACTTCGATCCTTATGCTCGCGCCGGGAAGCGCTCAGGCGCCTGGATGAACGCTTATCGTAGTCAGGAACGAGTGGACGGCGAGATAACGACGATCGTTTCGAACAACGCAAACTTCGTTAAAGGAAAGCCGGGCGAGCCCTTGCTAATTTCGTGGGACGATGCGCAGACGATGTTTCACGAGTTTGGCCATGCGCTGCACGGTCTGAATTCAAACGTCACCTATCCGTCTCTGTCAGGCACGACCGTGGCGCGCGACTACGTTGAATTTCCGTCGCAACTGCTCGAGCATTGGCTCTCGACGCCGGAAGTGCTGCAGCGCTTTGCCGTTCACTACCAGACCGGGAAGCCGATTCCCCAGAGCCTCGTCGACCGGATCAAGCGTGCGAAGACTTTCAACGAGGGCTTCATTACTGTGGAGTATCTGTCGGCGGCTATCGTTGATATGAAGATGCACCTGGCGGGCGCACAGAAGATCGATCCCGACGCCTTTGAAAAGGCGACACTCGCGGAGTTGGGAATGCCTGACGAGATTGTAATGCGCCATCGTACGCCGCAGTTTCTGCACGTATTTGCGAGCGACGGATACTCGGCAGGCTACTACAGTTATCTTTGGTCTGACGTACTTACCGCCGACGCGTATGGCGCGTTTGTGGAAGCGGGTGGGCCTTATGATCACAAGGTGGCTGAGCGACTGCGCAAGTACATCTTCTCGGTGGGCAACACGGTCGATCCGGCCGAGGCATATCGAAGCTTTCGTGGCCGCGATCCGCGGACCGAGGCGCTCATGAAGAAGCGTGGCTTCGGCCCATCAGAATCGAAGCCCGGCGGACGGCAGTAAATCCCGTTAGGGACATAATGTTTATAGTTGGCCTTTACGGTGCTCTCCTGACGGAGCTACAAAATGAAGAGCTAACGCGTGCTATAAACATTGTGCTCCTCCGGAGCAGCAAGACGGCACGAGTATCTGCAGAATTGACATATAGCGGGTGGTTGTTTAGATTCTAGCCTGTTCCAGAGGACAGAGGCGTTACAGTTTCTAATTTTTGATAGGATGCTCCAGAAGACCTTCGCCATGAATCGTATAACAACACGATTTAGTTTTTGATTGCCCAGCCACCCGTTGGCGGCCTGCGGTGAAGGCGCTCCTATCAGATCCGATCAGTAAGAAGTAGTGAATCGTAAATCGTGAATAAGAAGCGCCAGAACCACTCGTGGTGTGGCTGGGCTTGGCCGCCTTTCGTATCGAAGGGTTGAGTTTCCTTGCGATCAAACGGGACTTGAGAAGTTTTCGTAACTTCTATTTACGACTTACCATTTACGATTTACTAAAGTTAGATGAGCGAGCTTAACGTAAAACTAAATGACGGACCGGCTGCGGTAGTGGCAGGGCCGATCACCGTCGGCGAAGCGCTGAAGCAGCTCGACCGTGATCTGGCTAAACAGGCGCTGGCGGCTCGTGTGGATGGTCGTAAAGTTGATCTCGCCTACACGCTCAGTGAATCGCAAAACGGGGACGCGATAAAGATCGAACCGGTTTTGCCGGAGACTCTGGAGGGTCTCGACGTTCTGCGTCATTCGACTGCGCATTTGCTCGCCGCGGCCGTGCTCGATTTGTATCCCGGCACCAAACTGGGCATCGGTCCCGCACTGCTCGACGATCCACGCTACGGTTTCTTCTATGACGTCATTGCTCCTCAGCCGTTAACTGAAGCGGATCTTCCGGTAATCGAAAAGCGAATGCGCCACATCGCCAGTCGCAATTTGCCGTATCGCCGCGACGAGATTACTAAAGCCGAGGCGCTCAGAATATTTGAGGAACGCGATGAGCCCTTGAAGCGCGAACTGATTGACGAGAAGGCCGGCGCCTCGGTCAGCGTTTATTACATCGACAATTCGCCGTTCATCGATTTTTGCCTTGGCCCGCACGTGCCCAATACCAATAAGTTGCGCGCCTTTAAACTGTTGTCACTCGCCGGCGCCTATTGGAAGGGCGACGCAACGCTGCCGCAGATGCAGCGCATCTACGGGACCGCATTTTTCACTCAGGAACAGCTTGATGCCTGGCTCAAGCAACGCGAAGAAGCTGAGAAGCGAGATCACCGGCGACTCGGTAAAGAGCTCGATCTGTTTTCGATCCAGGAGCAGTATGGTCAGGGCCTGATCTTCTGGCATCCGAAGGGCGGCATCGTCCGCCAGCAGATGGAGGATTACCTGCGCGAAGAGTTGGTGAAGCGCAATTACAGTTTTGTTTACACGCCGCACATCGCCAAGCGCGAGCTGTGGCAAATAAGTGGACACGAGGGAAACTATGCCGACTCGATGTTCGCGCCGACCACTTTGGAAGAGACGGAGTTTCGGCTGAAACCGATGAACTGCCCGTTTCATATCGCGATCTATAAATCGCAACAGCGCTCTTACCGTGATTTGCCGCAGCGTTACTCAGAGATGGGCACGGTTTATCGCGCCGAGTTGTCGGGCACACTGCATGGATTGATGCGCGTACGCGGTTTCACCGTCGACGATGCCCATCTGTTCTGCACCCCTGAACAGGTTCGCAAAGAGATTGATGATTGCGTCGACTTCGCTTACCAGGTTCTTAAAACGTTTGGCTTTGAAAAGATCAAGTTTGAGTTGTCAGTGAAGGGAAGCGACACCTCTAAGCAATGGTTTGGTAGCGAGGACGAGTGGGTAAAAGCAGAAGCTGTTTTGGCGGACGCTCTTGATGCGCGCCATATCCAATACGAACGCATCGAAGGCGAGGCCGCTTTCTACGGACCAAAGATCGATTTCAAGATTGAAGACGCGATCGGTCGTCTTTGGCAGCTCGGTACGGTGCAGTATGACTTTAATTTGCCTGAGCGATTTGAACTTGAATACGTCGCGGAGGACAACAAGCCACATCGCCCGGTGATGGTGCATCGCGCGCTCTTCGGTTCAATCGAACGCTTTTTTGGAGTTTTGATCGAGCACTACGCCGGTGCGTTTCCGTTGTGGCTCGCTCCGGTGCAGGCGGCAGTGTTGCCGATTACCGATCGAGTCAACGAGTATGCGGAGAAGGTGGCGGCGGATTTGCGAAGCGCCGGCTTGCGGGTCGAGTCTAACCTGAAAAGCGAAAAGATTGGCGCGAAGATTCGGGATGCGCAAATGCAGAAGGTTCCGTTCATGCTGGTGCTGGGCGATCGCGAAATGGAGGATGGAAACGTTGCGGTACGCGAGCGCACAAAGGGAGACATCGGCGTGATGTCTCTGGAAGATTTCAAGACGATGGCGCGCGGGCTGGTTACGACGCGTGCGTTGACTAATACCTAGTTTCGAGTTTCGAGTTTCAGGTTCCGAGTTAAGCAAACTTGGAACTTGGAACTTGGAACTCGAAACTTCTAACTTTAGGAGGTGAGGTATAGCTACAGGCTTTCGAGGTCGCGGCCAGCGTCCGGATAACCGGCGCCTGCCGATTGCCCGCATTAACGAGCGAATTCGTGTTCCGCAGGTACGAGTCATCGGCGAGGAGGGCGAACAGCTCGGCGTGCTCGATATTCGAGACGCAATTCGCCAGGCTCGCGAAAAAGGTTTGGATCTCGTTGAGGTCGCAGCTACCGCCGACCCGCCGGTTTGCCGAATCATTGACTTCGGAAAGTTTCAGTACGAAGCCAAGAAGAAGGCGAATGAGGCGAAGAAGAAACAGGTAACGATCACCGTGAAGGAAGTGAAGTTTCGGCCAGGCACGGATGATCACGATTACGACTATCGCATGAAGCACGCGAAAGAGTGGCTGACGGGCGGCGATAAGGTGAAAGCCACCATCTGGTTTCGCGGCCGCGAGATGACGCACCGCGAATTGGGTGCGCGTATTCTGGAGAAACTGGAAAAGGACTTGATCGAGGTTGGCGAAGTAGAAGCACGGCCGCGCATGGAAGGGAACCAGATGTTTATTATTCTGGGACCCAGGCGACATAAGAGCGCAAAGGATCATCCAGCGCCGTCGGTTGCTGCGAGTTCTTCGCCAGCCGCGCCACCGGCGTCGGCCAAACCGCTGCCCGTATCACCACCGGCCGCACCAGCTCCAGTTGCTGCGCCGCAGGCTCAGGTTGCACCAACGCCGGGGGATGAAGAAAGTTGATTTTTTAGAGTTGAATCTGAGATCTCAGATCTCAAGTTTGAAATTCAAGACGGAGAGATTATGCCTAAGTTAAAAACACATAAGGGTGCAGC
>JBDUDV010000130.1:0-6603 GCA_040002755.1 Acidobacteriota bacterium
AACAATGCGAGCCGTGGTGCAGCGCGTTACGCGCGCGAAGGTTACAGTCGACAATAAAGTCGTCGGCGGGATCAAACAAGGTCTCGTCGTTTTGTTAGGTGTGGCCCGTGACGATTCCCAAGCCGACGCAGAATACCTCGTGTCGAAGATCGTGTCGCTGCGCATCTTTGATGACGAAGCCGGAAAGCTGAATCTATCGGTGAAGGATATTAACGGCGGCGTATTGGTGATTTCGCAGTTCACTCTCTATGGCGACGTGCGTCGTGGCCTGCGTCCGTCCTGGATCGACGCGGCCGCGCCGGAAGTGGCCAGGCCGTTGTATGAATATTTCGTCGCGCAAGCGCGCGAGTTGGTTGAAGAAGTTGCCTGTGGCAGCTTTCGCAGCCTGATGCTGGTGGAGTTGGTTAACGAAGGACCGGTAACTATTCTACTCGACAGCCGTAAGCAGTTTTGATTTTGAGTTTATTGTGGAGGAAAGAGATCTGTGACCGCGCAGCTTGAGAACAAACCGCGAAGGCCGGTCCGCTATGTTGTTCTAGCCTTTTTCGCGCTCTTGTCTGCGTTCCCGTTTTCAGCCTGTAACAAAACAGCAACGGCCGTGAAAGACTTCGATGCCGGCAAAGACCCTGCCGCCAGGAGCGACGTGAAGCGCGATCTCAAACCGCAGACGGACGAGCAGGTGGCGGTCATCTCAACAGCGGATTATGGCGACATCGTGATTGAACTCTACCCGAATATCGCGCCGCACATGGTGGAGCGTTTCAAAAAACTAATCCAGGAAGGCTTCTACAACGGAACGGCTTTTCATCGCGTCAACGCTGCCGCACGTTTGATTCAAGGCGGCGACCCGCTATCGAAGGACAATGATCCGGACAACGACGGTTCCGGAGATTCGCCTTACGCGAACGTGCCGGGTGAGTTCAGTGACGTTCCCTTCGAACGCGGAACCGTTGGGGCGGCCCGTAGAGGCGCCGCGCCGGAATTTAACGGACGCGCTGCGGTGACCGAGAAGCAAGCGCGCGATACTGCGAATTGCCAGTTCTTCATTACCCTGGCGCCGGCGCCGCAATTTGACGAAGACTACACCGTGTTTGGGAAAGTGATTGTGGGAATTGCAAATGCGGAGATCATCATGCGCGCGCCGGTGGTTTTGGAAACCGAACGGCCGGCGGAAAAGATTATCGTCAAGAGCATTACGCTACAGCCTCGATCCAAATACGCGTCAAGTCAGCACTAGGCAATCCGAGGACTGCGAATTAGTAGTACCTCAGATCATGTCGTCAGTAGTCTTTGAATTCTCGTCCAATTCATAGCGATCGCGATCTCGTTTCTCAATCTTATCGAGAAAATCCAGTTCCTCGTTATCCTCAAAGTTAACGCCGACCGCGTTCGCATTTTCTTCTACCAATGATTGATCGGGAGTAGGATTGTCGCCACCCACGGTCTCCGAACCGCTCTCGTTTACATCTTCCCAGTTCGCGTCGAGATCGCCGCCGGCGTCTCTCGGCGAAGCAGCAGTATTGTTACGGAGTCGGTGGGCCAGCTGTTCCGGATCCTTCGGCGCCCGGGCAATTTCCTCCTCCATAAACTCTTCGATCTCCGGATTAGGAACGAAGTCAGGATTATTGCTCAAATACTCGAAGCCGTCGTCGTTTTTCTTTGACATGTGAACCTCTGCTGAAACCTGTTAGTGCGAGAGTGAATTGCGAACGCGAACAACTGCTGCGGAACTCTCAGCCTTAACGTTATGATGATGCCTGTGGGGGAATGCCGGAACTATAACAAACAGACCGAAGCGGGGCAACAAGCTTGCAACCCGATTGTGTTGCGCTTTGCGAATCCTTTGCGCACTTTGCGTTAAGTTCGTCTACAGAAAGAAAATAGGTGGTGTCTTAAATTCAGTTTCCTCTGTGTAATCTCCGAGACCTCTGTGTCTCCGTGGTGGATGATTCCCCACCCAAGCATTCACCACAGAGACTCAGAGGGCACGGAGGTGGCACAGAGAATTGCAAACCGAGAAACTAACGAAAAAAAATTACCTTTCCTTGACGATAAGCGGCGTGGACTTTACACTTGAGTTTGTTAACTAAACATCCAAGTTACACCGCGTGATTCTCAAACATGGCAGCGTAGGCCGCTCCGAAACACGCATTTTCGAGTTTCTATGCCACAAGGTCCCTTCAATTCCCTACAAACATTCGCAGCAACTCCCGGGCAAACCGGCAAATTCTATTCGCTGCCTCAACTTGAAAAAGAAGGCATCGGCCCCATCTCAAAACTGCCAATCAGCATTCGGATAGTTTTGGAATCCGTGCTGCGTAACTGCGACGGCAAGAAGATCACCGAAGACGACGTGCGGGCATTGGCCAACTGGCAGCCGAAGGGAGAACGGACTGAGGAAATTCCTTTCGTCGTAGCGCGCGTTTTGCTTCAAGACTTCACCGGCGTCCCGTTGCTGGTCGATCTCGCGGCGATGCGTTCCGCGGTTGCTCGCTTGCGTAAGAATCCGGAGATGATTGAGCCGCTCGCGCCCGCGGATCTCGTCATTGACCACTCCATACAGGTTGACTTCGCGAGCACGAAAGACGCGTTGGCGAAAAATATGGAGATGGAGTTTAAGCGCAACAACTCCCGGTACCAATTTCTGAAATGGGGAACGCAGGCGTTCAGTGGTTTTGGTGTGATCCCGCCCGGAATTGGAATCTGTCATCAGGTAAACCTTGAATTTCTCGCCAGAAGCGTTTGGGATCGCAGTGACTTCTATTATCCGGACACTTTGGTTGGAACAGATTCGCACACCACAATGATTAACGGTTTGGGAATCGTGGGTTGGGGCGTGGGCGGCATAGAGGCTGAAGCCGCGATGTTGGGACAGCCGGTTTACATTCTTACGCCTGATGTCGTTGGCGTACATCTGACCGGGAACCTGCGCGAAGGCGTAACCGCGACTGACCTGGTGCTGCGCGTAACCGAGATCCTGCGCAAAGCGAAGGTCGTCGGGAAGTTTGTCGAGTTTCATGGCGACGGCGCTGCTAGTCTTTCTGTTACTGACCGCGCCACGATCGCGAACATGTCGCCGGAGTATGGCGCGACGATGGGCTTCTTTCCGGTCGATGAACAGACGTGCGCCTATCTCAAGGCGACCGGCCGCAGCGACGAACATATCGAAGCTGTCCGCAATTACTTCAAGGCGCAAGGCATGTTTGGTATTCCCAGGCAGGGTGAATGCGAATACAGCGCGGTGCTCGATCTCGATCTTGCTTCGATCGTTCCCAGCGTGGCTGGTCCAAAGCGACCGCAGGATCGCATCAACCTTCCGGATCTAAAAGACCAGTTTTCCAATCTGTTGTTAAGACCAATTGCCGATGGCGGCTACGGCAAGACGAGCGAAGAAGCCAGCGTCAGATACTTCACCCGTATAGGGACGGCCGATGTTGCCATGACCTCACTGGCTGGTGGCGGTGAACAGCGACCGGAAACCGCGCCGGTTGTCGGTAAAGACGGCGAGACCGCGCAGAACACAAGCGTCTGGACAGAGACGGAAATGGTCAACAACCGCCCAACTCCGGACCGGTTGGTTGAGGTCCATCCGGAGGAGTTTCCCCACGCCGAAGTTGATCTCGGTCATGGCGACGTACTCATCGCCGCGATTACTTCGTGCACCAACACTTCCAACCCGAGCGTCATGCTTGCCGCAGGTTTGGTTGCCAAAAAGGCAGTTGAACGAGGGTTGACGGTTCGCTCGGCGGTCAAGAACTCGCTGGCGCCAGGATCACGAGTCGTGACTGAGTATCTGCAGAAGACGGGCTTGCAGGAGTATCTCGACAAGCTGGGATTTAATCTCGTGGGTTACGGCTGCACGACCTGCATCGGCAATTCGGGCCCGCTTGATCCACACATCGAGCAGGTTTTGAGTGACCACGATTTGATCGCGGCGAGCGTGCTATCCGGCAATCGAAACTTTGAAGCGCGCGTTCATCAAAGCATCAAAGCAAACTTTCTGATGAGCCCGCCGCTCGTGGTAGCATTTGCGATTGCGGGTCGAGTGGATATCGATCTCTCGAAGGACCCGCTGGGTAAGGACAACGACGGTAAGGACGTGTACCTTAATGAGATTTGGCCAAACCTCGAGGAGATCAATTCGCTGCTGAGCGCGGCGATGGATCCGGAGACATACCGCCGGCTATATCGCGATTTCGAAGCGCAGAATCCCTTGTGGAACGAGATCCCGACGAGTACGGGGAGCGTCTACAAGTGGGACCCTGAATCCACCTACATTCAGGAGCCTCCCTATTTCGAGAACTTTAGTAACGCGGTTGATGATAGGCATGACGTGCGCAATGCGCGACCGCTCGCGATCTTTGGCGACTCGGTAACGACGGACCACATCAGCCCGGCCGGCGCGATCAAACCCAACTCGCCGGCAGGTCAGTATCTGCAGACAAAAGGCGTCGCTATCGAAGACTTTAATAGCTACGGTTCGCGCCGCGGCAATCACGAGGTTATGGTTCGCGGCACGTTTGCGAATGTGCGCATTAAGAACCTGATGGTGCCGGGGGTCGAGGGCGGGGTGACCGTTCGCCAAACCGACGGCGAGCGCATGAGTATCTACGACGCCGCGATGAAGTATCAGACCGAAGGCGTGCCGCTGGTAGTGATCGCCGGACAGGAATATGGAACCGGCAGCTCGCGTGATTGGGCCGCGAAGGGAACGCGCCTGCTTGGCGTCAAGGCGGTGGTCGCGCAAAGCTTTGAACGTATTCACCGCAGCAATCTGGTTGGCATGGGAGTTTTGCCTTGCCAGTTCAAAGAGGGAACTAATGCAGCCACGCTAGGTCTGGATGGTACGGAAACATTTGATCTGATTGGCCTGGAAGCAGAGGAACTCAAACCGCAAAAGGATCTGACGCTGGTGATTCATCGGGCGTCAGGGGAAACTGAAGATGTGCCGGTGATCCTGCGCATCGACACGCCAATTGAGATCGATTATTACCAACACGGCGGAATTCTTCCGTATGTGCTGCGGCAAATACTCGCCGGCACGACGGATTTTTAAATTAATGCAAACTAACAGGTTGCGTTAAATGAAGGAGTGAGCAATGTCATCAGTACAACCAGTCGAAGAAAATACCACGCGCAAATACCAGCTCTTCATTGATGGACAGTGGATGGATGCCGCATCCGGCAAGACGTTCACAACCCCCAACCCAGCTACCGGCGAGACGCTAGCTGAAGTAGCCGAAGGCGACAAGGAAGACATCGATAAGGCGGTGGCGGCAGCGCGTCGCGCTTTTGAAGGCAAGTGGTCCAAGGTCAGCGCGCGTGATCGTGGGCGCATGCTTTACAAACTGTCGCAGTTGATTGAAGAGCACACCCCGGAGTTAGCGGCACTAGAAACCGCCGACAACGGCAAGCCGATTAAGGAGTCGATGTACGTCGATTTGCCACAGGTTGCGGAAAATTTTGAATACTTCGCAGGTTGGGCGACGAAGATCGAAGGCGAAACGATTCCTGTTCCCGGCGACATGTTCAATTACACTTTGCGCGAGCCCGTCGGCGTTTGCGGGCAAATTATTCCCTGGAACTTTCCGCTGCTGATGGCTGCGTGGAAACTCGCGCCTGCCCTCGCCGCCGGCAACACGATAGTTTTGAAACCCGCTGAACAAACGCCCGTCGCTGCGATGGAGCTGGGAAAACTGATTCAGGAAGCCGGCTTCCCTGATGGGGTAGTCAACATAGTCCCCGGTTATGGCGAAACTGCGGGCGCCGCGTTGGCGTCGCATCCTGGAATCGACAAAGTTGCCTTCACTGGCTCGACCGAAGTGGGCAAGTTAATCGCGAAATCTGCTTCCGACAACCTAACAAAGGTTTCGCTTGAGCTGGGCGGGAAAGCGCCGAACATCGTGTTTGCCGATGCCGACATTGAGCAGGCAGTCAACGGCGCGATGATGGGAATCTTCTTTAACCAGGGCCAGGTGTGTTGCGCCGGCTCGCGTTTGTTTGTGCAGGAGGCGGTGAAAGACCAATTTCTCGATCGACTGAAAGAGAAGTCGGCGAAGATCGTGGTCGGCGATCCGATGGACAAGGCTACCAACATGGGCCCGCAGGTTTCGCGCGATCAACTTAACCGCGTTAAGAGCTATGCCGATATAGCACGAGGTGAGGGTGCGACCGTGTTGGCTGGTGGTGAATGTCCCACGCTCGAGGGCGCATTTCAAAACGGTTACTTCTATCAGCCAACAATCTTCTCGAACGTGAAGAATCAAATGCGCATCGCGCAGGAAGAAATTTTCGGGCCCGTGGTTTCCGTGATTTCTTTTGAGAACGAAGACGATTTGCTCAAGCAGGCCAACGATACGATCTATGGTCTGTCCGCGGGCATCTGGACCAGCAACATCACGCGCGCGCATCGCTTCGCGAAAGAGATCAAGGCCGGCGTGATATGGATAAATACCTTCAACATGTTCAATGCCGCTTCACCGTTTGGTGGTTATAAGCAGTCGGGTTACGGGCGAGAGATGGGCAAGCACGCGCTCGAGATGTACACGAACGTGAAGAGTGTGTGGGTTGATTTGTCAGGCAAGCCGATTGGCTGGTTTGGCA
>JBDUDV010000131.1:0-6482 GCA_040002755.1 Acidobacteriota bacterium
TATATCTGATTCTGGCGTCGTGACTTTTGACACCCGCACCGTTACCTATGACACTCGCGCTGCCGTCGCTCAAGTGTCCAGAGCAATCACAGCGTCCAGTAATTCTCGTTCTTCAGCGGCGCCTACAGTTCTGAGGTCTAGCAGTACCAGGCCATCGGCAATGCGGGCGATCACGGGAGGCGAACTCAGCCTTAGTTGCTGTTCGATTTCGTCGGCGGATAATTGTGCGTGCTTGAGTGCGATGAGGGTGGTGGGCGGGTGGACGTTTGGTCCGGAGCCGCCGCCGACGGCGGATTGTCCCGGCATCACCGCCACCGTTACGGTTTCGGAAATACTCTTGAGTGCTTTTACGTAGAACTTTCTGACCCGTTTCTCCAGTGCCTTAGGGTCCAAGGCCAACATTTGCAGCGCCGGGATTTCTTCAGTCGCGCCACGGCGATGCGCATCAAGCGTGGCCTCGAGCGCGGCCAAAGTTAACTTGTCGACTCTTAGCGCCCGATAGAGAGAATGGCGGCGCAAGCGATCGATGAATTCGCTCTTGCCGACAATTAGCCCCGCTTGAGTAGCGCCCAGCAGCTTGTCACCGCTAAACGAAACGACGTCTGCGCCGCTGAGAATAGATTCACTTATGATCGGCTCGTCACCCAGGCCATAAGCTGACAGATCGTTTACTACTCCTGAACCAGCATCTTCATACAACGGCAATCCATACTCGTGGGCTAGCGCGGCGATTTCGGACAGTGGAGGCGTAGCGGTGAAACCGATGATGCGATAGTTTGAAGGATGCACGCGCAGTATCAGACGGGTGTGATTGTTGATTGCTTTCTTGTAATCGGTGAGGCGCGTGCGATTGGTTGAACCAACCTCCACCATGCGCGTGCCGGAGTTAGACATGACTTCAGGAACACGAAAGTCTCCGCCGATTTCAACCAACTCACCCCGCGACACGATCGTCTCGCCGTCTTTTGCCAGTACTGTCAGAATCAACAATGCCGCTGCCGCGCAATTGTTAACAACCAATGCGGCCTCCGCTCCGGTGAGTTGAGTCAGCAACTCTTCTATTCGCCCGCCGCGTTTGCCGCGCGCACCAGTAACTTGGTCGTATTCAAGCGTGCAATAGCCGGCAGCTTGCATCACAGCCTGGCGAGCGGCTGCGGATAATGGTGCGCGCCCGAGATTGGTATGGAGGATCACGCCCGTGGCGTTGATGACTCGACGCAGCCCTGCACCCGCGTCGCGCCGGCAGACAGACTGGACTCTTTCCAGCGCCTCGTTAAGCAGATTGTCTCCTGTCGTTTCCGGCAAACTGTCTGACTGGATCTGCTTGCGCATCTCGTCGGTGACCTCACGGGCAATCGCTGTAAGACGCGGCAGTCCAACTGAGCCGCGCAGCTCCGCCACACCTTCGTTTCGCAGCAACTGGTCAACCGAGGGAATCGAACGCAACGTCAAATCTTTGGCGGGGGCGTGATTAGGCATGGTGTTAGAGAATTTGACTGGCTTCGGGGAAATCGTCAAGTGGATTACAGGGACCGCGGGCATCCCGCCCGTCGTGAGCGCGAAGGGCGAAAAGAAGATTGGAGAAAGCAGCTTCCGAAAAACTGCGCCTACGGCGCGTGCGAGCGGCACGCCCGCAGTCCCAGTAATCACTTAGTCGTTGACACAGAGGTTTTGAAACACCTAGACTCAATCAAGTTGCGCGACTTCACGCGCCCCACCTACTGTTTCCCGCCCATTTAGGAGAATTTGCCAGTGCCAACGTCAAAACCTGAAAATAGTCTCGTCAGATCGCAGCTGAGAGCCAGAGATAGGACTAAGTTTGCAGTAGGCCCATCTGAGCCCACGGTAGAGGACCAGTTATCGCGTCTCGAAGATGACATTCGGCGGCTTAAAATTGAGTTTGACATGTTTTTTAATGGCGCATCAAAGAAGCCACCTTACGACACTAAAGGCCGCGTTGATACTATGATGAAACGCATTGGCGACGACCGTGCGCTCACTTATGCCCAACGTTATCGCTATAGTGCCCTCGGTTCACGCTACAACGCCTTCCGCGACCTTTGGCGCCGCACGATGCAGGGACGGGAGGAGGGCCGAGACCGCGGCGCCGCGGCCAGGGCAAACGCCAAGGAACAGGCGGTGGCCGAGTTCACCAGAAAGAACTTCGTCTGCGCCGACGCTCATAAGGACGTTGATCTGGTGAAAAATCTTTATAGTGCGCTGGTTGAAGCGAAGAAGATGTGCTGTGAATCTGTCGAGGATTTTTCTTTTCCTCGATTTCATCGTTTGATCGCGTCACAGGCCGACGGCCTTAAGGAGCGGCTCGGTTGTGAGCGAGTCTCATTTTCGATTGACGTGGAAGGCGGTCACGTGAGTTTCAAAGCCAAAGGCGAAAGAGACTAGAACAGAGACCATTTTGGAAACGAAAAAGGCGACCCGATAAATCGGGATCGCCTTTTTCATTTAGCGCTTACCGGACCGGAAGACCGGAAGCGGTCAGTGGCGTTGCTGATGCAAGCCGGGGAGACCTACACCTTCATTACATTTTCGGCCTGCGGTCCTTTCGGGCCCTGGGTGACTTCAAACTCAACTTCCTGACCCTCTTCTAGCGTCTTGAAGCCGTCGCCCTGAATAGCGCTGTAGTGAACGAAGATGTCCGAAGAGCCAGGCTGTTCGATAAAACCGTAACCCTTGGAATTGTTAAACCACTTGACCTTACCGGATATTCTAGACATAACAACGAATCCTCCTAACGATTCGGTAAAACGGGGGCGAGAGCTCGCAGGGCTTTCGCGCAACCTTGGTTAAAGCTTGTGGACCGACGCGCTTTTTATGAGGCGCAATGCGGAAACACAATCAAAAAATGCATGGTGAAAAGCGCTGTTCGGCGCGTTTCATCATGCATGTTCACGGGGGAAAACTACTGAAGACATTGCTGTAAAGCTTGTAAAGCGAAAACTTAGAACCAATTTCGAGGTGCAAACTCTAAACGAGCGCGCATACTAAGCGATAGCAAATTCGACTGTCAAGAGAAAACGCCTTACTTGGTGGAACTAGTTAACAAGTACCGGAGGGGGTCGACCGGCTCGTCATTAATCCGGATCTCATAATGCAGGTGCGGGCCGGTCGAGCGTCCGGTCGAGCCGACCTTGCCAATGAATTGGCCCCTGGCGACCGTTTGCCCTTGAGTGACATCGATGTGCGATAAGTGTCCGTAGCGAGTCGTAAGTGCGCCGCCGTGGTCGATGACAATTAAGTTGCCGTAGCCGTTCTGCACTCCGGCGAAGGTCACCGTACCGCTCGCGCCGGCTACAACCGGGTCGCCTGTCTGGGCGTCAATATCCTGGCCCGTGTGAAACTCATAACCACTGCCGCCAAACGGATTGCGTCGGCCTCCGAAGCCGCTTTCAAGTTTTCCCACCACTGGCCAGATTGAAGGCGTGTAGCCGCGCTCGCGCAAGACGTTTTCATAAGCCTTTATGTTGCGTTCGAGGTGATTCATCTTGCCCTCAAGCGCAGCCAGGCTGTTGGCGTCCAAAGGCAACGCCGGACCGCCGGTGCCGGGCGTGACCGCCTCCTGATTTACCACTCCCGACTTTTCCGCCAGCTTCCGCGATGTGTCTTCAACAGCTTCGACTCGATTGTTCAAATCGTTGAGTGCCTCGCGCTGTCGTTCGTTTTCGGCTCGCAAGCGCTGGTTCTCAGACACGGTGCGGAGGTGTGTAGCTTGCTGGGTCATGCCGTAAATGCCGTAAAGGGAACAAGCGGAGAAGATGATCACGAGGAGAGCAAGTAGTTTCAGCGACCTCTTTTGCACGCAAAACCGGCGAATGCTTGAAGTTGAACTGGGGGTGTGGGCAATTATGAATGCATAAAAACGGTCATCTCTAGTCATCTGTTGTCTCTCCCGTTGTCTCAGCGAAAATTAAGGGGCCGCCGAAGCAACTGAAAGCACAGCCTCCAAAAGGCGACTTGTGCGAGCTAATTTGTCCTACGAGGGATTGTTTTTGCCTTGCGTCAAAGATTGCAAGCGGATGGACGAAACCTCAAATATCGAGGTGAAACCAGCCGGCCGGGCTGCAAAAGAAGCCTGACCCTATCACACGGCCAAAGCCCATTGCAAACGAGCGGAGCGACCATTTGGTTATAGGTTTGTGACCTCGCGACGGCGACCGGAGCGAGCGCGGAGAATGGACACAGCGACCATAACTATGACTGCCACGAAGATAACGATGATCAATACCTTGATGGCGGTGAGCAGGACGCCGCCGAGTGCGAGGATCGAGCCGAACAATGTTGCTACCAACAGGATTAGGGCGGTGATGCCGCCGAGCGCTTTAAGAATAAATGCCATGACGATGATTCTGGACCTATGAGCTTCGTTTAAAGGGGATACTATCGACGTGTTTCCGGCCGAACTGCGTCGTTTCTCCAGTCTTGAAGCGCGGCGATTCGATTGCCGAGCTAACAACGACCGACGGCGGCGGCCGTCGCGAGTCAAAGCGAATGACACGATTACTCGAACGGCTGCGGCGAACATAGTCAAACAGCATGTATATCCCAAGCGCCACGAGCGCCACTGGGAGCAGTTGACGGACTGGAAGTTGTACACCCAAAAGCGTGTGCAACAGGAACAGCGTGCCGATAACTACCAACGTGACGCCCCAGGCGAATGGGTTTCCGTACAATCGCCGAGCAATCAGGTCTTCTTCAGTTTCCGGCGTTAGCCCCGCCCGAATTAGCTGGGCTGTGCGGCACGCATCCACTGCGGCGAAGAGCCAGGTACCCAGCACGCCGAGTATGAAGAAGTGCACTCCCTGCGTGAGCACAGCCATTTGGAAGAAACTCGCAAAGATCGCGAAGTGGACAATTGCCTTGGCTGTCTGACCGTTGTAGGCCGCACCCAGACCGGGTACGAATGACAAAAGCGTTGCGATAAACGGGGAACTGTTGCGGTAGGTCACCGGAGAACCGGTCGCCTGAGACTCATGACGCAGCAGTTCGACGCCGGCGACGATGCAATCCTGGCAAAACGGGAAGCCGCGAATCCGGTGATCGCAAGCGGAACAGAGCCGTCGGGCACACTGGTTACACTGAACAACTCCAGGGTTTTTCGGATGGTAAGTGCAATACAGCATTGCTGGTCTCAGGCTCGGATCAGTCACTTAGTTTGGTGGTTCTTGTTTGGAGCGACACTTGGTTTTGGCTGCTCTTTCGGTTGACCGCCACCTTGGTTCTTCTCATTCGCCGGGGGCGCGCTCTGCGCTTCTCCGCCAACCAATTCCCTAAGACCGTTCGTGATGTCCCTGATTCCGCCTTGCGAGCCGGCAGCATAGCTCTGCTCTGCCAGGCGCAGGCTGGCGCTGTAGACTCCGCTGATCGAACCATCGGCCGATACGGTATTGGTTAACACAAACACCGCTGCCAACAACATAGTAGCAACAGTTGCGAGCTGCGGAGACACAATCGGATCCAGCCATTTTCGCAGCCACGAAGTGAATCTTTCACCGAAAGGCGCGCGGATCTCAAGCGAGATTTGCGAGCCGGACGTAGCCAACAAGATCCTTTCATGCAGACCCTCGGGCAGCGGATTCTCTTCGCCAATATAGGTGTAGCAAGCACCAATCGATCTTACGACTTGGCCCGGAAGTTCGGTGCAGAGTTCACAAAGAACAGCGTGGCGTTCCCAGCGGTGATACAACGAGGCCGGCAAAAATCCGTCAAGGTAATCCGTGAGAAACTCTTCAAAGTCTTCGCAGCGCATCACCGTTTCGGGCATGGTGCTCTGGAGTATTCGTGCCTCCAACTCTCTGGGGGTCGGCAGGGCACTTGCCTGACATGCCTGCACAGTATTCTTCACCGCGCTCAGAGTCTCGTGACACACCGGGCACCGCAGGGCGTGCTCGGCAAACGTCTTATGTACGTCAGGCTCGAGTACTCCGTCGAGATAATCGGTCAACCGTTCTTCAAAATCGTTACAAAGCATTACGTCTCTCTTTCCGCCCCGCCTTTCAGTTCCGGTAACGTTCCGTGCGAACGAAACAGTCTTGATAAAATTTAAGCCTCACTCACCGCCAAAACTTTCATGCGGCGGAGTATCTTGGCTAGCTCAATCCGCCCGCGATTAATTCGCGACTTGACCGTGCCTTCAGGTATTTCCAACAGATCGACAATTTCCTGGTAACTCAACTCCTCGATGTCTCGGAGAATTACGCAGGTTCGGAGATCCGGCGACAGCTTGTCGATTCCAGCCTGGACCTGTGCGCCTAATTCCTGACGTTCCATCTCCTGTTGAACTGAACGAGAAGCCGTGTGGAGGTGGTAAGTGTGATCCGCGAGGTCATCGGCGTGGTTGTCATGCGGTGTCCGTTGACGTTTTCGGTAGTCGTCGATGATCAGATTGCGCGACAACCGCATCAGCCAGTTTTGCAGGTCACCCTGTTTAGCGTCATATTGTTCCAAAGATCGATAGATTCTAATGA
>JBDUDV010000132.1:0-5948 GCA_040002755.1 Acidobacteriota bacterium
CTTACCGCTCACTGCTTACCGCTCACTGCTTACCGCTCACTGCTTACCGCTCACTGCTTACCGCTCACTAGTCGTTTATCTGCAGCGAGCGAAGCACGTTGCGAAATGCTGCCTGATAACTTCCTGACTCATTTTCCGGCGCCACAGCGATCATGTAGAAAAGCTCACCGTTGCGCAGTTGAGTGGTTATCACCGTGATGGCCTCTGCCTGACCGCTGGCCTCGTTGACATTTGTTAGGTTCGTAGTCAAACCGCCGCGTCCGGCAACAGTCGTACGCACCAAACTGCTACGCTGACGCAGGTTTGAATTGCCCTGAGTCAGGCCATTCAAGAACTCCTGCGTCGCTTGTGTTAGGTTACCACTTTGGGTTTGGCCCAAACCAAAGTTGACTCCGTGCGTGTAGACAACTTGGTTTTGGTATTGGCCATACGCGCCTTGCGGCGAGAACCAAACTGAGCTGCTTTCGCTTAATTGTTGCCAATTACTCGGGACGCTAACACGCACAATCCCTCCGAGCGTGGAATAGGTTTGATAGCGCGTCGAGGGGTAAGCCACCCGACCTTGCGGGGCATTTGTTGGGTAGTTCCCCCTAGTCTCGCCATTCGGATTACGGTTGCCATTTTGTGCGATCTCTGCCATTGACGGCGCGCGGCCCATGCCACGCAAGCGCGCCTGAATTCGCGAGAAGTCACGCGAATCGCGAATGGGATTCACTACGCGCAGGTACTGCGCTTCCTGGTTGATGCGCTCGTAGCGATTGGCCGGACTGGGGTGGTCGCTCAAAAAGCCACCGCCACCACCGCCGCTCTGCTGTTCGATAGTCTTAAACATATTCGCCAGATCGCGAGGGTCGTAACCGGCGCGCGCCATGATCTGAGAGCCGAGGATGTCGGCTTCAGTTTCGTACTCACGGCTGAACTTCAGAAAATAGACACCAACTCCCTGGCCGGCAATCTGCGCGGCGGCCCCCGCTGGTCCACCGATGATCTGACCGCCGATGCCCAGGATGCCGGCAAGTAATCCGTACTTTTGAGCTTTCGAAGCCTGAGCGGTACCATGTCGAAGGGCAACGTGGCTCAATTCGTGGGCCATCACACCGGCCATCTCGCCTTCGTTCCGGGCCGCTTCGATCATGCCCCGGTTTACATACATCGGACCACCGGGAAGGGCGAACGCATTGATGTCACGCGCGTTGACTATCTTGAAATAGTATTGGAATTCAGGATGCTGAAACTCCGGTGGGATGCTGCTGACGAGTCGTTGTCCGACCCGCGAAACGTAAGCGGTCGCCTCGGAGTCGTTCAGGATAGGCATCTGCTGTTCGACTTCGGCCGCTGCTTGTCTGCCAACCTTGACGTCATCAGTAGGTTTGTATTTGTTGCCGTGATAGCTAATCTTGGTTTGCGCGAAGACCGAGATCGGCATCGCGAAGACTGCGAATACTATTAACGACGCCATTAGGCGTTGCATTCCATTTGATCGTTTTCTAAGCATGTCTTTCCTCCGAATCGTTGAACGACTAAACAAATTCGTTCTCTTTTATTCGATATTGCATCGCATGAATACTAAGAGCGGCCCCTCCAAGGTTTGCCGCTCTCTTTAATCTCTGCTACTCGACTCGTCCTCCCCGAATCTCACCTTTTCATCGTACTCGCGCTTTTTGGGGAAGAGAGCCTGCGTCTTTGTTCTAATTTGATGGCTGGCCGAGAAGTCGCGTTTGCCGAACTTATGTTGCGGAACCGTTGGCACACGGAAGCTAAAACTGAACCAAAACGCAACGTCTCTTGCGTCTCGAAGCACGATTTCAGTCCGAAGATTCTGCAACTTGGTTACTTGATCTACCCTCCGGGGGATACTCTAGCAATGCCGGTGCCAGATGACGCCGCAACTCAAGATTTGTTGCGCGGTTCAATGTGTTCATTAAACCACCGTGAGGGCTCCGCAAGGGGCGTGATGATATGAGGCTCGCCCTTCCAAACGCGAATCATCGAAACGATCAGGAAAATGGTAGCCGCAGCGCCGAACAAGTTTCTGCCGATTGAGTTGCCGCTAATTGCTCCAACTACGCCAAACAAGGTTTGCAATACCAGAATAGCGATGTGTAGCGCCAGGCCCTGGGCTGCATGAAAACGTACGCGCAATTCCTTTCGGGGTACCAGGAACAACTCAAGGAGTGCAACAACGATTCCAATATACGGACCGTACGGCAAAACCAGCGCCCACTTTTCGGGCAGGCCTATTGCGGATACAAACCGGTGAGTAGGTCTCTGCTGGGGCCGATATGGTGCGGGGGATGGTTGATACGGTGTAGGCGGCGAATAAGTAGGCGGCACAAAGATCGACGGATAGGGTGCATCGGAAGAAGGGTTATCGTAACGACGCGTGGGCGCTTCCGAATAAATATTGCCGCGGGCATTCTCGTTTGCAGAAGAACTAATTTCGCGCGTCGCTCCCTGCACTTCCTGCGTCTCATGATTGCCGTCGCCGCGCCCGGCGTCGACGTTCCTAACGAAGTCAGGATCGAGTGGATTAGTGTCGTATTTGCTCTTCTTCGGCTCCATTAGCAAGTCCTACGAGCGGCACGCGAGAATGGTTCAATCTTACTCGCCGGCAACCACATACTCAACCTCTTCCCAACCCTCTTCGCGCTCGGAAATGCGGAACGCCCGCACGATCGGTTGTGGGCCTGCTAAGCCGATTATGAAATAAACAGCTTGAGGATAATACGCGAGCCGAACGTCGGTCTGGGAAGGCACAGGGTCGGCGGAACGCGGATGCGAGTGATAGATAGCAAGCAGCTCTTCACCACGGTCACGCATCTGGCGTTGAGCCGCAAATAGATCTTCAGGCGCCGCTTCGTATGAGACGTTGGAGTCTGCGGCAAGGTTATGCAGCGGGTAGATGCTGGTAACGCGATAGTCCGCGCCACCGATGAGGCCACAACACTCCGCCGGCTCAGAATCCTTTGCGTGTCCAAGGATCTTTTCTAGTTGTTGAAGAGTAATTGTGATCATTGGTCTTGTGGTATGGACAAGAAGTTAAGAGTTCAACCTTCAGTTGCCGTTGCTTGCACGCAAGCTAAAGCTTGAACTCTGAACTACTCGAACTTTGCGCAAGACCCGCATCAATCTTTAACCACTCGCAGATGCAGCTCTTCTAACTGTTTCTGATCGACCTCGCCGGGCGCGTCGATCATCAGGTCAGTCGCTGACGCTGTCTTCGGAAACGCCATGACGTCGCGAATATTCTCAGTTGGCACGAGGACCATGAGCAGGCGTTCAATGCCCGGCGCGATGCCCCCGTGCGGCGGCGTGCCAAACTCCAGCGCGTCAAGGAAAAATCCGAAACGCGAACGCGCCTCCTCAGTTGTCATGCCCAGCGCTTTGAATACTAGCCTCTGCACGTCGCGCCGGTGAATACGAATCGAGCCGCTCGCCAGCTCGACTCCATTGATGACCGGGTCGTAAGCCTTCGTGCGAATATGGCCAAGCAGGGTATTCTCTCCACCATCGACGGCCCGCTCGAGCAGCGACAAATCTTCATCAACCGGCGATGTGAATGGGTGATGCATTGCATAATAACGATCGTCGTCCTCGTGATACTCAAACATCGGAAATTCTGTCACCCAAAGCGGTGCGTAGACATTCGGCGGCATTAACTTCTCGCGTCGGGCCACTTCATTGCGCAGCGCACCCAGGCTCGCGGCTACCGTTTTTGATTTTCCCGCGACGATCAAAACAGCGTCGCCCTTTTCCGCGGCAGCGGCGGCCGCGAGTCTAGCAACGCCATCGTCGCCGAGCGCCTTCTGCAACGAAGAAGTGGTTTCGTCGCTGAGCTTGATCCAGGCGAGTCCGCTCGCGCCGTAACGCTTGGCGAATTCCTGCAACTCGTCGAGGACTTTTCGCGAAAGACTCGCACCGCCGCGAACTACAATTCCCTTCACTTCACCGCCCGCAGCGAGCGCCGCCGCATAAGGAGCAAAGTCGGTTCCCTGGAGCGACTCCGAAAGGTCCTGCAACTCCATACTTTGAATTCGCAAGTCAGGCTTGTCTGAACCCCACCGTCGCATGGCCTCCGCGTAGGTGAACCGCGGAAACGGCAGCGGCAAGTCGACGCCGATCAGCTTGAAGACGCGCGCAAACAGTCCCTCGGTCACCGAGTAGATCTGATCGAGTGTTGCGAAACTCATCTCCAGATCGAGCTGTGTAAATTCCGGCTGGCGATCGGCGCGCAGATCTTCGTCGCGGAAGCAGCGTGCGATCTGAAAGTATTTATCCAGCCCCGCAATCATGCACAATTGTTTGAACAACTGCGGCGACTGCGGCAAGGCGAAGAATTTCCCCGGCTGCACGCGGGAAGGCACGATGTAGTCGCGCGCGCCTTCCGGTGTCGACTTGATGAGAATTGGCGTTTCAATTTCGGTGAACCCCTGCTCGTCCATGTAGCGTCGTATTTCGCGCAAAACACGATGACGCAAGCGGAGGTTGGCCTGAAGTTGCGGCCGGCGAAGATCCAGATAGCGATACTTCAAGCGCAGATCTTCGCTCGCGAGCGCATCCGTTGATGCAGTTTCAAGTTGAAACGGCAGCGTGCGCGCATCATTAAGCAGCAGCAGCTCGCGAGCGTGGACTTCGACCGCGCCGGTCTTGAGTTTTGGGTTGCGCTGGTTCTCGTCTCGCAGCGTTACGTCGCCGGTCACAGCGATAACATATTCGCCACGCACTTCCTTTGCCTTCGCATGCGCTTCAGGCGCGTCTTCGGAATGGAGCACTACCTGTGAGACCCCATCGCGATCGCGCAGGTCGAGAAAGGTAAGTTCACCGAAGTCGCGGCGCTTCGCCACCCAACCCATCAGGGTCACGGTCTTGCCCACGTCATCCGGACGCAGGGCGCCGCATGAGTGTGTTCGTTCTAAGTTTCCAAGATTATCGAGCATTTGTTCAATACTAACCGCCAAAGCGCCAGGATGAATAGGAGGCACGAGCAGTAGGCCTACAACAGGACAACGAATGCGCTGAACGATCTTCCTGGTCCTGCTCCTGCGGTCTGCCTACTGCCGTCTCTTCGTATTTTGCGTCCTGGCGGTTAGTCCGTCTTTTGCGTTATTTCGATCAAGTTGCCGCCCGGGTCGCGCACAAAGAATCGCGACTGCCCAACCGGCGGACGAGGATCTGGAATAATATCAACGCCGGCGTTTCTAAGCTCACGGCTCGCAGTCGCAATGTCGGCGACTTGATAGCAGACATGGGCATCGCTCGCTTCGTTCTGAACATTATCCTCGGTCGAAAGATGAAGCTGCGTTTCGCCGAGTTGGTACCAGGCACCGAGGTTTTGTCTCGTTCCCACCGGTTTTGAAATTTGCTCCAGACCCAGCACCACGCCGTAGAAATGTTTCGTCGCCGTCTCCAGCGTCGGCGGCACCGTAACGTTTACGTGATCAACTTTTATGATTCCGATACTCATAACACCCAACCGCCAAGACGCCGAGAACGGCAAGCCATTGGAACGGATCCAACTGATGTTGCATCTTACAGCTTGAAGTTTGGGTTCTCGATCACGCCAAAGATATTGCCAAAGGGATCCTTGACTGTCGCCACTTTAATGTCGCCGCCGACATCCTGAACATCTTCATGCAGCGTTGCGCCGCCTTCGAGTAAATGTTTCAACGCTGCGGCCGCACTCTCTACGCCCCAATACGCCACCACTCCCTCCGCTTTCTTCGCCGGATCAACTTCGCTTGGTTGCAACCCGAGTTCGTAGCCGGCGACGTTGAACCCAACATAAAAGGGCTGGTCGAAGTAAGGAGCGAAACCGAGAATCGCGCTGTACCAATCCCTGGCCCTCGCGATGTCGGAAACGTAGTAGGCAGCTGTGCGTAAACCGAGGAACATTTTGACTACCTCTTTCTCTTAGCGTTCTTGGCGACTTGGCGGTTAAGAACGCTTGC
>JBDUDV010000133.1:0-5927 GCA_040002755.1 Acidobacteriota bacterium
AACTGGCTGACAGGATACAAGCCCGACAGTTATGGACGGCCTAACGCGCGACATCAGAACCTACCCAAAATTGACAGGCACGAG
Source organism: Acidobacteriota bacterium (assembly GCA_040002755.1). Taxonomy (GTDB): domain Bacteria; phylum Acidobacteriota; class Blastocatellia; order Pyrinomonadales; family Pyrinomonadaceae; genus PSRF01. The sequence goes on from JBDUDV010000133.1 coordinate 85, forward strand.
TGCCTGTCCTACAGTGACTGAACCATGCAAACACTATTGGCCAAACTCCTGGGTAAGAAGATCGACGTATACTGCGGTGTCGGATCGAGCCTTCGCGGTGAAGTCCTGAAGGTTGAAGAAGGAGTCCTGCACCTAAAGGACGGTGACGAGAAGACGTGTTATGTGGCGATAGAGAAGATAACGGTGGTGTGGGAAGCCAGAGATGAAGAACATCGCGCTGGTTTCGTTTCCCCAAATCCTTCGGAGAAATGAACTAGTCAAACCGAATCATCGTCAAGGGTAAAGCAAGAACGCCGGCGCTATGAATTAGCAGCGCCGGCGTTTCCGTTTTTGGGGCGATTGGAGATCGAGCTATTCGCTAGTCGGCCACGCCGTCGTCGTAATTCCAGTTGGAGCTTTACGGAAGCCGTCGATGCGTGAGAGCCAGTAGTCGTTGAAAGGCGAATAGACTACGCCATGATGTCGCGAGGCGTGATAGAAACCTTTGTCGTCCACAACGAAACCCACGTGGGCCAGACTACTGAAGAAGACGAGGTTGCCAAACTTGAATTGCTCTTCTGGCGTTGGCACATCGAAGCGACTCCACAAAGTGCGCGCACTGCCGCGTTCGAAGTTGATTCCGGCCGACTGGTAAACGCTCCAGACAAATCCTGAACAATCGAACGAGTTGGGTCCGGTCGATCCCCAGTGATAGGGAGAACCAAGCCGTTCATCGATCGCCGACATTAGCAACTGCCGAACCTGAAGATTGCCTCCAGACTTTCCAATCAGAGGTCTTGCTGCTGGTATGTGTTCAGCTTCAGCCAGCGAAATGATTACCGGATCATTTTCCAGCGTTGGCGGTTCATAGGTTTTGAGTGTGGGCTTAATTAGGCGTTGGCGGGTTTCGCCATGTTGCGCGGTGGCCAATGAAGGTAGCGCGAGGGCAAAGCAGGCCGCGAGCGCATAGGGGAACAGTTTCTTTAACAGCAAAGCGGTTCGATTCTCCTTAAGTTTTTTCTTGGTGAGGGGGTGACACCGGAAAGGCAAGAGGGATTCTAGAGTTCGGAACATTGATGAACAAGCGGCAATGTGACTGTTTCGTGACGAATCACACTCGATTTAAGGATGCGGACCAAAAGAGGTCACACTTCCTTGCCGAAGAAGATGCCTTATGCTGAAAGGAACGTCTGAGGTTGATTAATCTTCAAACACAATCAGTCAATGTGAAGGCGGCTTTAGCGGCAATCAGATCGTGACGGGGATCTATCAAGGTTTAGACGATTCTCTACTGAACTTTCAAGAAAACATTTCAACCGAATTTGCCTGTATGACCGCAGCGCGCGGGAGTCAAGTCTGAAACCAGATATCAAATTGCAGACACCAGATTTTAGAAATCAAATTTCAGAGTCGCTTGCTCCTGCTCCTGAATCAAGCTCGGCTAGTTTTTGGTTGTAAGTCCGCGCAGCGGACGCTACGCGGACGAGGTTGCACCAAAACAATAACGCCGAGCCATCGGGGGTCGGCGAAAATGTGTTGGTTGGTTTTGTTCCCGGGGTGGCGCGCAAAACGCGCTTACCGCGGGCTCTTTCACGCTTTCAGTGTGAGGAACCCGGTCGCTACCGCTCGCGGTACTGACCTCACTGCGCAGCGCTCGTTCACCGCCAGAGCTCGCGATTACGTGCGTGGCTTCTTTGCCGGCGTCGGAGTGGGCGTGGGTTTTGGAGTTGCCGTCGGCACACTCGGGGCTGCCGCTCCGGGAGTCGCTGCCGACGCTGGAGTCGCTGCCGGGGTCGCTGCCGATGCTGGAGTCGCTGCCGGTGTCGGCAGAGTCAACAGAGTTGGCGGATCCGGTATAGTTGTGTTGAGAATGTTCCCTAGCATGTCGCTCAGTCCAGCGTCTGACTTGTTGTGACGATCCTTGTAGAGCCCAGTCAACACTTCCATGAGCGCCTTCTTACCCTCTGGGTTGGTAGTCAGAGCAGTGGCGCGCGCGAAGGCATCGATCTGCCGGTCGATGTACTGATTCAGGTTCTCAAGCGCGAGCTTGCTTTCCGGAGTTTCAGTTGTGAACTTGGTGTGGTAATCGTCGGATAGCTTGACGATGTATCCTTCGCCGTAAGCGCCCGCGATGTCAGCATAGAGTTGCGGATTCTTTTTCAGTTCGCTCTCAAGCCTGGCCGCTTTCAAGAAATAAGGAATCGCATCTGCGGGCGTGGTCTTTAGCGCGGCTTTACCGAGTACGTTATTCAGATAAGCCAGCGCCTGGTCCTTCGAGGCCAGGGGCAGAAACGGCTTGCCCGCGTTGAGCATCTCGATCGCCTTTTTCGCATACTGAGTTGCTTCGTTAAGCTGGGCCGGATCACCCAAACCGGCAAGGCCCATGATGATGAAGGCTGCGGTGTTGTCAGGCTCATTGGCAATCACTTGCTTGCCGAGTCGGATCTGCTCAGCGTAATTTTTTTTCAGGTACGCATCTTCAAACTGTTTCTTGGTTGCGTCCGCGCCAGTCGCCGCTTTGTAGGCCGCGTTAAATTTCTTGAGGGCCACGCCGTAGGGACCGTCGTCGGTCGGACAGGTGGCGATCCACTCTTCGCTTGCCTGAAAAGCGATGTCCTGATGATCTTTCCGGTTGTCGTACCACTTCTTATAAGTGGTCGTCTTAAACTCTTCACTGCACTCTTTCGCCTGAGAGTATGCGGGCGCGGTAAAAATCGCGAGCGTCGCGGCGAGCGCCAAAAGGTTGATGATTTGTTTCATGTTAAGCAAAAGCCTCCGATTCGGATTCCTGGTTCTTAGTTACGCGGGAGAAGGGGAAATAGCATACCCGCGAAAAAGGGAAACGGTAAAGGGGAAAGAATAAGGGTCAAACGGAAATGCGTCAAAGGCGCAAGCAAGCACTGGGACATGGGGAAAAGAACCGCCTCTTTGTTTGACCCGACTCGCCACTCATCATTTTTCTCTATTCACTGTTTCTTTCCTGTTCCAGATTCTTGGATTAACTATTACTATCTGCCCATTAGCTTTCAACTTCCTCCCGCGGAGACTCCCACTATGAAAGTTCTTAATTCGAAAAGAGCGAACCGAGCCTCGTTCGCCAATGGCGATCTTCTTTCACGAATCGCCTGTAAATCGCTACTCCGGTGTCTGCTCCTGGGCGCGGCAATGATCGTTCTTGCCCCGGCGGCGTTTGCCCAAACCGCCGCGCCGAGCGACAAAGACTTCTACAACCAAATCAAATCGTTTTCGCTGGGCAGCGGGGTCGCGAGTGTCAACAACCTGGTGCTCACTCGCGATCGGGTCACAATGACGTTCACCGGCAATATTTATTTTGCCAGTCCGGTTGCGGGCCACGTAACCGGTGCGGTGTTTTCCGGCGACGGGAAGTTTAGCGCTCCGCTGCCGGCAAGTGGTTATGAGAAGGAGAACGTGAAGCGGCTGCTGAATGCTGACATCGTCGAGTCAGACTTCAGCACAGCGGTGCTTCGTTTTAGCGACGATACGTTTGAGCGGTTGGGCCAAACGCCGACGCCCGGGCCGGCGCTTGCGAGTTTTCAAAAGCTCGCGTTGGAATCGGAGGAGCGTGTGTTGAAGCAGACCGGCGCGAACCTTTCAGCGCGCGTTGCCCTGTCAATTCTCAATCAGGAGAAGCCGGGATTTTTCTACGCCAGCTTTGACGGCGGGAAACGTGGCAGGTTTGCTTTTGTGCTTGACTATCAAAATCGCATCCCGGTGGCTAACTTCGACATCAATGGCGGCGAGAAGGGGTTGATCTACAACTACCAATCGGAGATTTACAACACCGAGATCTGGATGGCCTTTTACGGGCAGGAAGATTATCAAAGAGGGAAGGTACTTTATTCAGATGTGAACGATCAGTTGGACATCAAGCATTACGATCTGGATGTGGACCTGCGCGACAACAAGAAGATGGTGCGGGTGTTGGCGAAGGTGCAAGCGGAGGCGAAAGCAGCAAACTTGCGCGCGGTTTCTTTTCGCATAGGCGAAGATCTTGGCGAGGCGGACAGCTGGAGACTGAAGAAACAGTTGCGGCTGCAGAAAGTACGGCTCGGCGATGCGGAGCTGCCCTTCGCTCAGGAGAATTGGGAAGGTGGCTTCACCGTTTTTCTGCCGAGCGCGGTCAACGCCGGACAGCAGCTCAATTTTGACCTACTGCTGCAGGGCGATTTCATGTTTGACCCTGACTGGATTGATTGTGACTGCCACTATCCGCGTTCAACCGTCTCGTGGTTTCCGCAGGCCGGGTATCTGGACCGCGCCACGTTCGATCTCACTTTTCATCACAACAAGAAACTGCGCATTGCGAGCGTCGGTAAGCGTCTGAGTGAGGAAGCTGATCCGGAACTAAAAAACGCTATGGTTACGAAGTATCAACTGGAACAGCCAGTGGCCCTGGTCACTTTTGCGCTTGCTCCTTATGAGCGCCACACGCAGATGGTGAAATTCGAGGAGGGCGGTGTTGGTGATCCGATTCCGCTCGAGTTTAGTTCGCTTGCCGGCGGCGTGCTGGCGATCAAGGAAGACTTCATCATGGCGGAGATGGACAACTCGTTGCGCTATTTCACGTCGCTCTTCGGTAAGTATCCCTATCCGGTGTTTGGCGCCGCCTTTCATCCATTCCCGTTTGGCCAGGGATTCCCGACGCTGCTGATGATACCGCAGACGGACCACGCGAATCGCCACACCTACGCTTTCATCGCCCATGAGACGTCGCATCAATGGTGGGGCGACATCGTCTCCTGGCGTTCATATCGAGATCAGTGGTTGAGCGAGGGATTTGCGGAGTACTCAGGAATGCTTTACGCCGGCTTGCGATCCGGTCCGCAATCGAGCGACGACTTGATCACCGAGGCGCGCGAGTCGTTGCGAAAGCCGCCGGAAACGCTCAACGGTCTCGGGAAGGGCAGGCTCGTCGACGTTGGTCCAATCATCCTTGGTCACCGGCTCAGCACCACCAAGACCTTAGGCGCCTATCAAACGCTCATCTACAGCAAAGGCGCGCTGGTTCTGCGAATGCTTCATTTCCTCCTGACCGATCCTGATACCGGCAAAGGCAATGACTTCTTCGCCATGATGACTGACTTCGTTAATCGCTACCGGGACAAGACTGCGTCTACTGACGACTTTCGCCTGGTGGCAAATGAACATTTTGCCAGGTCGCCGATCGGGCGGGCCTACGGGATGAAGGATCTCAACTGGTTCTTCGGCCAGTTCGTCTACCAGGCAGACTTGCCGTCTTACCAGTTGAACTATAACTTCCAGGACCAGCCCGGCGGCAAGGTGCTGATGACCGGAACAGTGACCCAGACCAACACGCCGGCCCACTGGTTTATGGTGTTGCCCGTGGCCATGACCTTTGGCGGCACGGTCGCGTACACGACGGTCGTGGCGAATGGCGACAGCGCGCCTTTTGCACTGAAGTTACCCTCGCGGCCGAGTAAGGTAGAACTTGATCCGCAGCACTGGGTGATGTCGGAGAAAACTTCAACGAAGAGTGGCGGCTGAGGGATCGGAAGTAATCAGTGATGAGTTGCGCTCTATTCGATGTTGACCAATTTCGCCCCCTCGAAGACAGTCGACTTCGTGATCCACGGCGTCGAGGAATATACCGCCGTCATCATCATGTTTTGAACGCAGCGAGAAATCCGGCAAGTGATCTGCGCGAAGTTGAGCGCAGCGTGACAGTTTTCAAAGGCCGCGGTGGCATGACTGACGACGAGCAGGACATTTTGTTTTGCGTGGTTACGCGTTTGGAGATTGGGAGAATCAGGACTGCCGCTCACGAAATCGATCCGAGCGCGTTCATTGTGGTCCATTCTTTGGCGGACGCCGAGGGAGGCGTG
>JBDUDV010000134.1:0-5843 GCA_040002755.1 Acidobacteriota bacterium
GGTGATCCTGCGCAATTGAAGTCGTTTTCTTTTGCCCAGCGCTATTTTCCCGGTTGTGCGGTTGGACTCAACTCAGTCATGAACTTCGTCATTTCCATCACAGTTTGTGCCGGCAACTCTTCCTGCGGCAGATGACCGCAGTTATCAAGAATGCTGAGCCGCGCACCTTTTATGAGCTGGTGCATTTTGATGCCGGCCTCTACCGGAATCAGCGCATCATGATCACCCCACAGGATCAACGTGGGTACGTTGACTTTGCCGATGTCTGGTTCAACCGGATAAAGCGGCCACTGCGTTCGCGCTCGTAATGCCGCCAATTGGCCACCGCGTGTTTTGAGGGGACGATAATAATTTGCCACCCGCTCGTCAGTAACTTTTGAGCGGTCGTCAAAGCTTTTCTCCAAACCCTCACGCACTGGTTTTTCGGAGAGGAGGGAGAGCGCGACCAAAATGCGCCCGATAATCGGGATCGTTAAATAGGCGGGCGTGAGTGTTCTTCTGCCCGGCATTTCCACGCCCGCGCTGTCGATGAGAATCAATCCCGCTACGCGCTGTGGGCTTTGGAGCGCGACATTGAGCGCTACTTCACCGCCCATCGAGTTCCCGCATAGCCACGCCTTTTCAATCTTCAGGTGATCGAGCAGGTGTGTAATCAGCACGGCTTGCGCACGTCTGCTGTAGTCGCCATCGGGCTTTCCTGAGAAGCCGAAACCCTTGAGGTCAAGCGCAATCACGTGAAAATCTTTTGCGAGCGGTTCGAAGACGTCTTTCCACGAATAGGTCGATGACAGGTAACCGTGAATCAAAACGAGCGGCGCGCCCGTGCCCTTTTCCTGGTAGTGAATACGCACGCCATCGATGTCGGCGAATTGACTGTAGGCAGAATTGGGGACGGAGGCGCGGGCTTCTTCGAAGGAAACATCGGCAGGACGCGCAAACCAAAAGACGGTCAGCGCAACTGTCGCAATCACAATTACGACGAGCAGGAGCTTCAGCAACTTTTTCATTATGTGATTCTCCAGTACGAGCAGTAACGTTCGCAGTTTAGCTTTTTTCGCTCGCCTAACCCAGGAATTGATACCTCGCAGCTACCTGCTCGTTTTCGTTTGCTGATACGAAACGTTGAGCCACCGGCCAACGCCGGCGACGACGGTCGCTTTATTGGTTACGTCACCGAAGCCCACTTCGACGTGATCGTCCGAGAGGAAGCGCTCGAAGAATTTGCTGTCATAGTTCTTCCTGGCCATCCACGACTGCTTTTCTAAATCCACCAGAGTCTTCTTTAGATGGATTGGGTTCCTTGTCCGGCGACAAGACCGGTGACGGCGAAACCATGATCGCTCCCACTAAAAGATGTTTCATACTTATTCGGTGGATGCGCTGCTGTTATGACAGCAAGTTCATAGTTTCAGTTTCGCGTAGAGCTTCTTCCAATTCTCTCTGCTTGATCCCTGCCGCTCCGTGGTATTTAACAAATTCCGGGAGCAGTAGCGAAATTATCGCCGAGCCCACCACGCACAGTATCCCGCCTGAAACAATTGACGCGCGAACGCTAAACAGCGAAGCAACGATGCCCGCTTCCGCGTCGCCAAGCTTCGGCCCGGAGGTGTAGCTGATCATCTCCAAGCCGGCCAGGCGCCCGCGCAGGTAATGCGGAATCGTCTGGCTCCACATGGTCATGCGAAAGACTGCGCTAATCATGTCCAGACCGCCGGCCAGCACGAGACAGAACAAAGCCACGTACAGATTATGTGCGAAACCAAAAAAAATAATTGCCACGCCCCAGAGCGCCGCGGCCACAGCTACAATCAAACCGTGGCGATTGACCTTCCTGGCCCAGCCCGAACTTAGTGTGGCGATTAGCGCCCCCACCGACGGCGCCGCGTAGAGGAACCCAACCGATCCGGCCCCGAAGCTTGTCGCCATCGCCGGGAAGAGCGCCGCCGGCATACCGAAAAACATGGCGTTCATGTCGATCAGATAGGTGCCGAGAATATCTTTACGTTTCCAGGCGTAGTGCAAACCTTCAACCACGGATTTCAGGTTCGGTCGATTTTCGACTTGTGACGGTGCCGGCACGGCGCGAATTAGAAACACGGCACTCAAGGATGCGACGAAGGTGACGAGATCAACCGAATAAGCAACGCCGGCGCCGTATCTCGCTAAAATAAGTCCGGCGACCGAGGGGCCGAGTATCGTTGTTACATTCCAACGCAGCGCATTCAGCGCGCTGACCGAAGCCATTAACTCCACCGGAACTATTTTTTGCAACATCGATTCGAACGAGGGACGTTGCAAGGCGGAGAATCCGGCATGAAGCGAAGCGCAAACGAACAACACCCAAATCTGCGGTCGGGGCAAAGTCGCGTTAAGGACGAGCGTAGCAGTTACAAGCGTTTGCCCGATTTCTGTTAGCCGCAGCATCTTTCGCTTGTCAATAAAATCGGCATAGGCGCCGCCGACAAACGCCATGAATAGGATGAAGACGAATTCCGACGCGCTCAACAATCCAACCAGCAGCGTTGAACCGGTCAACTGGTAAACCTGCACCGGCACTACGACAAAACTCATCGCAGTGCCGAAGGCGGAGATCAGTTGACCAAAAAAAAGCAGGCGGTAGTCTCTGGAAACCCGTAAAGGCGAGATATCTATCAGCATTACTTCAGCAAACGAAAAGAAGTCAACAAATCTATGAATCGATAATAATGAACGAATCTGCGATCGGATATGCAGAACCAACTCAGACGTAGCCAGGTTCAGCCTCTCGCGATTATTTCTTTTTGGTCGCTTCCCAACTAGAAACGAATCCTTCGGTGCGGAATTCTCCCGTTAGCTTGCCATCCTGCAGATTGCCGCTGATCGCGATCGATTCGTGAGTTTTGAAGTCGAGCGTGAAATTCAACTTGCCGTTGATCCATGAACCTTCGCGAATGGTGCCGGCCCCGGTATGATCCGAGTAAGCGGTTCCAGTAACCTTGTCTCCATCGAGCGTGAGCTTGAATGTCGCCGGCGTCTGAGTGTCCCCCACTTTGAAACTCACGTTCCATTCGCCGGAAATAGGATCCGACTTTTGCGCCGTGCCATCAGTACCTGCGTTTGCCGAAACCTGGGATGCTCCCGCAACTGCCAGCACCAACAAAGCCAAACTCAGGTAAGTTCTAAATCGCATAGTGTGCCTCCGGGTTTTCTATATTGAAATCGGAGACTGATACGCACCAGACCAGGAAATAGTCTCAGATAATTCCGCTGCGGAGGTTTGGCGAGAAGGAGGCGCAGTTTTGTTGTTCAATTTCCGAAAATTCGGATGACCCTCAGCGTGTCAAACGATAAATCAACACGGCAGCGCGTTTAATCTGTCTGGGCAAAGTATCTAGGTCGGCATATTCGCCCTTTGCGTGCGCGCCGCCTCCAGTCGCGCCTAAACCGTCAAGACCGGGAATCAAATGAGTGACATAGGCAACGTCGCCGGCGCCCCTTACACCGGGATCGAGTGCTTCGATTTTTTCGAACCCAAGGTCCTGGCTGACCGCATCGAGCTGCTTCAGTAAATTGTAGTTGCCTTCCGTCGGGGACATTGCGGGAATCCCGTCTGCAAAAGTAATCGTCGCCGTCGCGCCCGGCAGGCTCTTGGCCACGATCTCGCGCATCTTCGCGCGCGCGGTTTCCTTTTGCTCCTCGCGAATGAAACGCAGATCCCCGCGGACGATGACCTTCGCCGGAACCACATTCGTCTTTCCTCTCGTTGTTAGGCTTTGGTCTTTGACCTCAACTTCAGTGCCGCCTGAAATCACGGAAGGGTTGAAGGTCAGATACGCTTCACCACGCAACGTTTCGTAAAACTGATTGAGAATGCGCGCCGCTTCGAAGATCGCGCCGCTGCCCATGCCTTTGAAAATTTGCGAGGAGTGTCCGGTGCGCGCCGTGACTTCCAGTGTCCAGTCGCTGCTGCCGCGACGGGCAACGGTAGCGATATTGCTGCCGCCGTTTTCAAAACTAAGCGCGAGATCGCTGCGCTTGGCGGCGGCGATCATTTCCCCGCGACTTACTTCCACCGGGTCTCCCGAATCTTCTTCATCGCCAGTAAGCATCACGATAACTTGCGCATCCTTGAGCGCGCCGGTTTCGCGCAAAGCTTTCAACGCGAATAACAAAACCACGTCGCCGGCTTTCATGTCTGATGAACCGGTGCCGAATGCCCGGTTGCCGTCGCGCCGGAACTTCTCGCCGCTCAAAACGGTATCGATGTGGCCAAGCAGTAAAACTCGCTTTCCTTTGGTCCCTTTCTTTTCGGCCAACAGGTGTCCGGCGCGTTTCATCGCAACCGGCATATTGATCCAGCGAACAGAGAAACCGAGCGACTCAAATTCTGCTTTGAATACCGCGCCGACCTGCTTTACGCCCACCAGGTTTTCAGTCGGACTTTCAATGTTTACAGCTTTTTCCAGCAGGACGGTGGCTTCGTTTGAATGCGCGTCGATGTAGTCGACTAGCTTTTGCTCTTGTGGCGAAATTTTCTGGCCGTAGGCGAAGGTGGCAGACAAAACTGCCAACACGATCGTGGCGACAAGTCTGGCAATCAAGATTCTCCACTTCGCCAAGTCAATGTTCGTTTCTCTCATCGGGTGTTTATCCTTCCGGTTTGGCCATTTTGGTCGATTGCCAATTAACAACTTGCCACCTGCCGTTGCGCTTTACGAAGGTGCCACTGTTCAAATAATTTGCGACTTCGGTCTTTCCGTCTTTCACTGTGGTGCCAACCAAACGAAACGCGACGATCGCAGTCTTGCCATACTGCTGGATGCGAATTTCTTCGGCGGTGTACACCGTAGTCTGGTCACCCGGCTTGGGCGCCGGCGCCGAATGCACGTCGTGCATGATGTCAGCCTTGCCGCGCCGCTTTCCTGCCGAGCCCGTATAAATAACGTCGTCGGCCCAGAAACGATCGTGCGCTGCGGGATCGTTCCGCGAGGCGCCGGCGAGGAATTCGTTCAACAGCTTAGTAAGCTCGCCCGCATTCCTGGCAGTGTTAGGCGCCGCCTGTGCATTCGCGAGCAGCAGGAACATCAGCATCACGATGGCGGACGAAAGCAGCCGCTTCAATTTGTTCACCTCCGAAAAGTAGACCGCAACATTCGCAACAGACTCAGTTATTTTCGTTTGGCGAGAAATTCAGCCGCCGCTGCCTCCGACTCTTCCTTCGTCAACTCTCTCTTTTGCTGGTTGATGCCCCACTCATGACCAAACGGATCGACGATCTTTCCGTAGCGCGCGCCCCAGAACATGTCCTGCACCGGCATCAGGACCTGCGCGCCATTCGCGACTGCTCGCGCGACCAGCGCGTCCGCATCGTCGACTTGTAGCGTGATGCGCACGCAGGTGCCGCCGAGCGTCTCGGGCGTTTTGCACGTGCCGCCTTCTGCCGCGGTGAATTCATCGCTCACGAAAAGTTTATGGCCGTCGAGAACGATCTCGCCGTGCATGAGTCGTTTGCCGTCGGCCGCCATCATGTTGTCGCCTTCCTCAGCGCCGAACACTTCTTTGTAGAACTTAAGCGCGGCGAGACCGTCGTTAACGATCAAATGTGGAATGAACTGATCTTCTCGATTCATGGGCTGTTCCTTTTGTAAGTGTGATTTGAGCTATTCGACGCGGATTATCTTACACCTAACCGTGCGGTTCCAACGCAAGCTCGTCATCTGTCTGATATCGCCGGAGAGAACAGTGAACAATATGTGTTGCTCGCTTGCCTATTCATCAGGAACTGAAGGTCGGCATCGATGACCTTACCAGACTGCGGCGAGAGCACCCCGAATTATCACCGAACTGATCAGCAAGCTCGATCT
>JBDUDV010000135.1:0-5801 GCA_040002755.1 Acidobacteriota bacterium
AACATTCTCACCATCCATGAAATTGGAGAATTCGAAGGCGCCCATTTCATTACCACCGAATTCGTCGACGGTCTCACCCTGCGCGCGCGCATGAAAGCGAAAGCCTTACCGGCCGATCTAGCTCTGGACATCGCGATTCAGATAACCAGTGCGCTCGCAGCAGCGCACGCCGCGGGAATAATTCATCGGGACATCAAGCCGGAAAATATCATGGTGCGGGCCGACGGACTGGTGAAAGTGCTCGACTTTGGGGTCGCCAAGTTCACTCAGGTGGACGGTAACGAAAACAAGGACCTGGTGGAAACAATGCCGGGGAGGATTATCGGTACTGCCATCTACATGTCGCCGGAGCAAGCCCGCGGAGCCGCCATCGACAGGCGCAGCGATATCTGGAGTCTGGGTGTAGTCCTCTATGAAATGGTGGCGGGTCGACCACCGTTTTGGGGAAACACTTCGGCCGATGTGATAGCCGCCGTGATCGAGCGAGAGCCGCTGCCGCTCGCTACTGACGGTTCAGTTGCGCTTGAATCGGTCGAACGGATCGTCTTTAAAGCTCTGCAAAAGGAGCAGGAGGACAGATATCAATCGGCAGCGGAACTGTTGACCGATCTGAAGCAGCTGCGACAAACGCTGGAGCATGCCGGCGAGCGGGAACGACCAGACTCGCGTGAGTTGTCCACCGATTCGAAGGGCGACATCCCAACGCGGAATGTCGCCGTCAACTTGAAGCACGACACGCCTGTAAGTGGCCTGCCAACTCAGTCGAGTGCACAAACCCTTGCTGGCAGAATCAAGCAACACAAGTATGCCTTCTTTGCTGCTTTAGTAATTCTTACTTTTGGCGCGGTTGCCGCTAGCCGGTTTTATTTTGCCAAACCGATTCACCAACCCATCAAGTCGATTGCCGTACTGCCTTTCGTCAACGCGAGCGGCAACGACGAAATGGAATATTTATCAGACGGTATGACCGATTCGTTGATCACCAGCCTTTCACAACTGCCCCAGCTCGTCGTTAAAGCGCGAAGTTCGGTGTTTCGTTACAAAGGCAAAGAGGCTTCATCTCAACAAGTCGGCAGAGAGCTAAACGTGCAAGCAGTTTTAAATGGGCGCGTCGTGCAACGTGGGAACGATTTAACTTTGCACATCGAGTTGGTTGACGTAGATGCAGAAACGGCATTGTGGAGCGGAGACTACAATCGCCCAGTGGCTAATCTCGTATCGTTGCAAAACGAAATTGCGCGTGACGTCTCGCAGAAGTTGCAAGTGCGACTGTCAGGTGCCGACGAACAAAAGCTGGCGAAGAACTATGCGGCAAATTCCGAGGCGTATCAGCTTTATCTGAAGGGGCGTTATCACCTTCTCAAAACAAGCCGGCCGGAACTGCAAACAGGTATTTCATATTTCCAACAGGCGATTGCCGCTGACCCCTCTTACGGTCTCGCATACGTCGGACTCGCAGACGCATATCGCTCGCTTGCAGTCGTCGGTGAGATGCCTGCCACTGAAGGTATTCCAAAAGCGAAAGAGGCGGCGCAGAAGGCGATTGAAATTGATGACACTCTCGCCGAAGCTCATGGGGAACTTGGTTTCATCATATTTTGGTACGACTGGAATTGGAGCGCCGCCGAAAATCAAATCAAACGAGCCCTGGAACTTGACCCCGGTGGTGCGGACATTCACATGTACTACGCGCATCTACTTTCAAATACTGGGCGGCACGAGGACGCGCTGGCCGAAGCAAAACGCGCCCGAGAGCTCGACCCGCTGAACTTGAGAACTGGCGCGCTTGAAGGGTTATTTCTCTTTGATGCGGGGCGCACTGATGAAGCCTTAGATCGATTGCGGAAAACTTCTGAACTAGACCCGAACTTTTGGCTCGCACATAGCTTTGCTGCAAGTGCTTACACAGAGAAAGGAATGTTTGACGAGGCCATCGCCGAAGTACGCAAGGCGAGAGAACTTGATCGCGACAGTACGTTCTTAATCGCGTTCCTCGGGTACATTTTGGCGAAATCGGGCAAACAAACGGAAGCGCGAGCAGAGCTTGACAGATTATTGAAATTATCAAACGAACGTTATGTCGCGCCTTATAACCTGGCGTTGATTTATAACGGCTTGAACGAGCGCGACAAGACGCTCGCCTGGCTGGAGCGCGGATATAAAGAGCGAGACCCGAAGATGACTTTTTTAAAAGTCGAACCGAAGTGGAATAATCTACGCTCCGATCCGCGCTTCCAGGACCTTATGCGGCGCGTAGGATTTCCGAAGTAGTCCTGAGTTAGTAATGACCCCTTCACAACGCTGGAAAGAAATTGACCGCATCTTCGCCGCTGCTCTCGAGCTCGACTCCGCCGAGCGCCCGGCTTTTCTTCTTGCGGCCTGCGACGGTGACGAAGAGTTGCGCGCAGAAGTTGAGTCTCTGCTCGCACATGTGGTGCCGGAGAGTCTCATTGAGGGCCAGGCGCTCGGTGAAGCGACCCGCTTGTTGGCGAATCAGACGCGCGCGGAGGAGATAACCCGCATCGGACCTTATCAGATCGTGAAATTGCTCGGCGCTGGAGGCATGGGCAAGGTTTATCTGGCCCACGATGACCGGCTGAAGCGGTCGGTTGCAATAAAGTTACTCTCACACTATAGCGCCTCCGGGAACGAACGAATCAGGCGCTTCCGACAGGAGGCGCTCGCAGCCTCGGCTCTCAACCACCCAAACATTCTCACCATCTACGAGGTAGGTGAATTTAAGGGACAAAACTACATAGCGACGGAATTTATTGACGGCATCACATTACGCGCGCGCATCCGCCGAAGCGAGTTTCCAACTGGCGCCGTGCTGGAGATTGCTATTCAAGTAGCCAGCGCGCTTTCCACCGCCCATGAGGCCGGCATAGTTCATCGTGACATCAAAACTGACAATGTAATGATCCGCACCGACGGGCTGGTTAAGGTGCTCGACTTCGGCATCGCCAAGTATCTGCTGCTGGATGGTGAGGAAGAGCAGAATCTCATCGAAACGAAGGCGGGGTCTGTGATCGGCACGGTAGCCTACATGTCACCCGAGCAAGCGCAGGGTCTGCCCGTCGATGCAGGCACGGACATCTGGAGTCTGGGTGTAATCCTTTATGAAATGGTAACCGGTCGTGTGCCATTTTTGGGCGAGACGGCGTCTGAAACTATTTCGCTGATTCTGCAAAAAGAACCCGCACCACTGGCGCGTTATGCGAACGACGTGCCTGCTGAACTCGAACGCATCATCAGAAGGGCACTCACAAAGGATCGGGAGGAACGGTATCAGACCGTCAAAGACCTGCTGATCGATCTGCGCAACTTGAAGCGCAAGCGAGAAGTAGATGCCGAAATCGAACGCGGCGGCACGCATGAACTTCCGACAGCCCCTTTTGCACGCAACAATCAGAGCGCACCAGCGACCGTTTCCGGCGCTGCAGGTTCAACCGCACCGGTAACGGCGGGAAATTCTCGTTCCAGCGCTGAGTACGTAGTCTCTGGAATCAGGCATCACAAGCTCGCGGCAACCCTCGCCCTGGTCGTGCTTGTTATTGGCGTCGTTGGTCTCTTGGCTTATCTGCGAGCGCGAAATCCGGAAGTCGTAATCGACTCGATCGCCGTTCTGCCCTTCCAAAATAAAAGCACTGAAGCCGACACTGAGTATCTATCAGATGGATTAGCAGAGTCACTTCTTTACCGCCTATCGCAGTTACCCAACTTGAAAGTCAGTCCTACGAGTTCAGTCTCTCGCTACAAGGGTAAGGAGATTGACCCCGTCAAAGTGGGCCAGGAATTGGGCGTGAATGCCGTGCTCTCAGGTAGGATCGTCCAACGCGGCGACAACCTTACAATTAGCGTAGAGCTATTGGACGTCCGTAACAACCTTTTACTTTGGGGCGAACAATACGATCGCAAGATGTCTGACTTGCTTCAGACGCAACGCGAAATTTCGCAGGAGATTGTTGAGAAACTGAAGCTCAAAGTGTCTGGCGAAGAGAAGGGACTGGCCAAACACTACACCGACAGCAGCGACGCGTATCAGCTTTACTTGAAAGGCCGCTTCTACTGGAATAAACGTACCAGCGAGGCGCTCCAAACATCAATTGGTTATTTCAATCAAGCGATCGAAAAGGATCCCAACTTCGCATTGGCTTACGCAGGCTTAGCCGATTCCTATGTTGTACCGGCCAATCATCGACCGCCTCGAGAAACAATGCCCAAAGCGAAGGCGGCGGCGTTGCGGGCGCTGGAACTCGACGAGACACTCGCCGAAGCACATACCTCACTAGGACGCGTGCTGGCTACATACGAGTGGGACTGGCCGGGGGCCGAGAAGGAATTCAAGCGTGCAATTGAGTTGAACCCGCGGTATGCAGTGGCGCATCAATGGTATGGCGGCTGGTTGCAAGCAATGGGCCGACATGGTGAAGCTATCGCCGAGAGAAAAAAAGCTCAGGAAATGGATCCACTCTCCCTCGTCATCAACTTCGAATGGGGATTGAGTTTCTACTTCGCCCGAGACTACGATCAAGCAATCAAACAACTCCAGGCGACGCTGGAGTTGGACCAGAACTTCCGGCCGGCTCAGACACTGTTGGCAACGGCATATGAGCAGAAGGGGATGTATGATGAAGCTATCGCTGGATTTAAGAAAGTGATCTCACTGAAGGGAGGCACCGGAGGTAACGAAATTGCACTGCCCAGTCTCGGCCATGCCTACGCAGGGTCAGGTAAGAAAAACGAAGCGCACCGGGTGCTCGACGAGCTCAAGCAGCGTTCCGCACAAGAATACGTACCCGCAACCAGCTTTGCCTTCGTTTACGCCGGGTTAGGAGAGAAGAATCAGGCATTTGCCGCGTTGGAACAAGGGTACAAGGATCATTTATTTCAAATGCAGTGGCTCAAAGTTGAACCAAGGTGGGATAGCCTTCGCTCAGACCCGCGCTTCGCCGAACTCATCCATCGCATGGATCTGCCGCAATAGCACAGACTTCGTCGGCCAGTGCCTGATCACGACACTCACTAGAACGCCGCTCGCTTTGCCGAGCGTGTAACCTAACATCGAAGCTCTGATGACCCGAGCCAGCTCTACGCCTTATTTCATTTCATGCGCAAAAACATTCTCGTCGCAATAACTCTCGTCACACTGGTTTGCGTAACGGTCTTTATTGTCATTCTTGTAATTCTTAACAAACGTCGTCCACCCACTCAGTTTGGCTGGCGCGCCCAGGTGACCACTCTGGCTGGAGACGGCTCTCCTTCATTTCGGGACGCCATGAAATCGGCACCGTCCGCCTTTTCCGATCCGTTCGGGATTGCCGTTAATGACGACGGCGTCATCTTTATTGCAGACGCCGGCGACAGCAACCGCATTCGAAAACTCACGCCGGACGGATCTGTCACGACGGTTGCCGGTAGTGTGGAAGGATACGCGGATGGTCCCGGCACTCGAGCGGCGTTCAATACGCCTTCAGGTCTCGCGCTTGACTCAGAGGGAAATCTCTTTGTTGCCGACACTGACTCGAGCCCGACCGTGCAGCTGTACGCTGGATAATTATGGCCGGCTTGGCTGTGGAGACTGTGGCTTAGCTAGTGGACTCCAGGCTAACACAGCTAAGATGAATAGCGTTTGTCAGCATTCTAGTCGACCTACCTGAAAGCATCAGCGGCCATGGCCATTACTGCAGGCACTCATTTGGGGCGTTACGAAATTCGCTCGAAGATTGGCGAGGGCGGGATGGGTGAGGTGTATCTGGCGCAGGACACAAAACTGGATCGCAAAGTCGCATTGAAGATTC
>JBDUDV010000136.1:0-5717 GCA_040002755.1 Acidobacteriota bacterium
GAAGATCATCCGGCGTGCCGTAACGCGCGGTGGGCGCATAGTAGTTGCCAACCTGGTAACCCCAAGACGGTCCGTAAGGATGTTCTTTCAACGGTAAGAACTCGACGTGCGTAAAGCCCATCGCCAAAACATATTCGGCTAGTGGTTCGGCCACCTCGCGATAAGTGAACGGACGATTCTCTGCGCCCACCAGCTGGCGTCGCCACGATCCAAAGTGAACTTCATAAATCGAAAGTGGCTGGCGAAAATGTTCACGACCGCTGCGCTTCTTCATCCAGCGCCCATCGCGAAAGCGGTAGCTCGATTCGTAAATGATCGAAGAGGTGTCTGGTGGCTCTTCTGCAAAGGAGGCGTAGGGATCGGCTTTGAGAAACGTCGGCATGCCGGGAGCCTTAATTTCGTATTTGTACAACTCGCCGGGACGCAATTCGGAAATGAAGGTTTCCCAAATGCCGGAGTCACCAATGCGCCGCAGCGGATTCTTTGTTCCGTCCCAGGCGTTGAAATTGCCGACTACGTTTACGTGCGCGGCGGCAGGCGCCCAGACTGCAAACGAAACTCCCTTGACGCCGTCATTAATGATCACGTGCGCGCCGAGTTTTTCGTAAATGAGCAAGTGTCGACCTTCGCCAAAGAGATGGAGGTCAAGCTCACCCAGGATTGGTGCCCGAGAGTCAACCGGCGGCCCTCCGGCCGTCGGGCTCTTCACAGTCGTCCGTTTTGAGCCCGCATTATCTTTGCCCTGCGGCCGTCTGGCTTTACTGGATCTCTTTGCTGGTTGCTTTTTCGTCATGCAGGCGCTCTCACGAGCTTTTCGCGCTCAGGCTTAAATGACGGGTTCGCTGGCTCAACCAGAAGGCGGTATAGGTTTGCGCCGTTTCCGAAACCGGGTCGATTGCTTTTCGCTTCGGCTAGTAACTCCAGGAATCGTGCACGCGGCGAAGGCAAACCGAGTTGATTCATGAGTTCAAGCGCGCGCGCGGCATACTTCAGAATCTGAACCGGTTCAATTCCCGAAATGTCACTGAAGAACCAGCCGCAACTTGTGTACATCAACAGCGCACTCCGCTGCAGTTCGAGAAATCCGAGCGCCCGTTGTTGCTGCTCACGCGTCAGCTCATGCGGCGCATGCAAGTGCAGGAACCCTTCGCGCGACTCAAATTCGTCGAGGACCAGGTTAATGGCATCGTCGCGCGCAGCCCACGGATCTGTGAACAACTCGCCGCGCGTCGCCTCAAAGTAAACTGCCGCCTCGTCTCGCAACAAATCCAGCGCTGCTCGCAAAGGTCCGCGCCATGACTGGTTCCATCCAGGCTCGCCGCCGGTATGACAACCGCAATCGCGAATCCAACGACTGACTCCGTGAGCGCAACTCCACGAACTACCTTCGCCTGTGTCACCATTGTTGATTCCGACTTCTAACTCCGGTGGAAATTGATCGAGATACTCGCCGTAGTTTATAAGCGAAAAACCGCGTGCGGGGGCGTCAATGTTCAGCGCGTAGGCCAGACAGAGATCGCCAAACTTGTGATGGTGCCCGTAGCTTTCGCCATCCGTCGCCACGTTCACCAGCGAGCCAGCGCCGATCGTTCGCTGTTCAAAGCGATTCATCAACACATTGCTCGACGCCAGGGCCTGCTCGAATGCAATAGCCTGCGCCAATTCCTGATCATAAAAGAACACAGCGATCGAGCGCCCGGAACCATTGCGATGGAAATAGCTGTAGGCAACGCTCGTATCGATCGTACCGCCCGCTAAATCCTGCCAAAGGCCGCCGAGCCGTGCGGACTCTCTAGTCTCTCTTCGCGCGGCAGGAATGCTTCGTACGCGCGCAGCTTGTTGTGGAGCAAGGATGACAAAGCGCAGACCTTCGTCGATCAGCAAACTGAGCACGTCGTCGTTGCCCGCGGTCTCAGGCAGCCACATCGATTCCGGTTCACGTCCGAAGCGATAACGGAAGTCAGCGATACCCCAACGCACTTGCGTCGTTCGATCGCGTGGGTTACACAGCGGCAGAATGGCGTGATTGTAGGCTTGCGCGATCGCGTTGCCATGACCGTTGTGCTCGATAACACTTTCCGCGTCGGCAGCGATTATGCGCGCGTAAGTGTCCGTGTGATATCGCTGTAGCCAAGAGAGCAGGGTTGGCCCAAAATCAAAACTGAGGTGCGCGTAGTTGTTGACGATTCGTTCTTCACCACCGTCCATGATTCGAACTTCGCTGTTCGGCTGGTAACATTCGGCGTGAATGCGTTCATTCCAATCGTGAAACGGAAGCGCGCTCGGTTCCGGATCGATAATTCCCGTCCACGGATTCTCGCGTGGTGGTTGGTAGAAATGGCCGTGGATAATCAGTGCGGTCATTATTGGAGTCGCCGGGGCAGCTCTGGTCCCGACTACAAAAGGTCACAATCGATACTGTGATAAATCTGCAATCAACGATAACATCTGCTCGTCGCCAAAGTAATACTAATTTTTCCCAATCGATTCCGCATCGGTAAACAAATGAGACCCATAGCCGTCATCGTTGGTGTTGCCCTGATTCTGATAATCCTTTGGGACGCGTTTGAGACAATCATCCTGCCGCGACGTGTGACCAGGCGTCTCCGCTTCACCAGCATCTTCTACCGCACGATGTGGATGATCTGTGCTGGTCTGGTGCGTAAAATGCGCAATGGCAAACGGCGCGAAAAGTATCTGGGAGTATTTGGTCCGCTGTCGCTATTGATGCTACTTGCGCTCTGGGCAGCCGGCCTGATTCTTGGTTATGCGATAGTGCATTGGGGACTCGAAACCAGGCTTAACGTCCCGGGTGAAACCGGACGCCTCGCTGCATATCTATACATCAGCGGCGAGACTTTCTTCACGCTCGGTTACGGCGACGTGGTGGCGGAGTTTCCGCTGGGCCGGGCCATCGCGGTAATCGAAGCGGCTAACGGCTTTGGTCTGCTCGCAATTGTCATTGGATATCTTCCGGTCCTCTACACCGCATTTTCACGGCGAGAAGTAAACATCGCGCTGCTCGACGCGCGGGCGGGTTCGCCCTCGAGTGCGGCGGAAATGCTGCGTCGCCACGGAGAAAGTGGACATCTCAGGGACCTGGACGCTGTGTTCCATGAATGGGAACACTGGGCCGCGGAGTTGCTCGAGAGCCATCTTTCATATCCGCTGCTCTGTTACTTCCGTTCACAACATGACAATCAGTCATGGCTGGGCTCACTGACTACGATTCTTGATAGCTGCGCTCTCGTGCTTGTCGGTGTGGGAAACACACCGACGTGGCAGGCGAAACTCACCTTTGCGATGGCGCGGCACGCGGTCGTCGATCTGGCCCAGATATTTTGGACCACGCCTCCTGATCCCAGGGCCGCACCTTCTCGCCTCCGGCCCGGCGAGCTTGAACGGATCCGCGAAATCCTCGCGAAAAACGGCACTCACTTGCGCGACGGTGCGGAGGCGGAACAGAAACTGGCCGAATTGCGAGCAATGTACGAGCCGTATGTTGGTGCGCTTTCGGAAATGTTAATGATGACACTTCCGCCCTGGATTGTAGGGAGCGAGACAATCGACAACTGGAAAACCAGTGCCTGGGGCAGAATCCAGTAAACCATAGGGAGTATGCAGAAGGCAGAATTCAGTAGTCGATAGTAATACCCGGACCGGACCTCAAAGGGTTTCTGTCTCCTGCATTCTGATTTCCCAATTCTGACCTGCATCTTCGGTGGTCCAGTTGACACGGCAATCTTGCGTGCATAGAATTTCAGCCCCCCTTAATAATTGGATCAGCCAGGAGGAATTCAGAGTGAAGACAACTATACGTGTCAATCGCAAGCGTCCGGAGTCAATGACCAAACAGATTACGGACCAACTCACAGGCCTTATCGAATCCGGAGCCATGACGGTTGGTAGTTATTTGCCGAGCGAACGTGAGTTAGCCAATTCGCTGAACGTCGCCCGAAACGTTGTACGCGGAAGTTACGAGAACCTGATCAAAGCCGGCAGAGTACAGAGCGAAGGCCGTAAAGGTCGGACAGTCAGATCAGGTGGCGGCAAGAAACGCGCTGGCGCGGCGAAAACAACTAAGAGCGCAGGCTCCAAAGCGCGCAAGAAATAACGAAGACGCGCAGGCAGCAAAATGAAAAAGGTCTGGCGCTAAACGGACGTGCCCCTTCCCCTCGCCTAACCCGGATAACAAGAAAAATCACAGGCTGAGTTTCGCAGTCTCTTCTCCGAGCGCAAGTATTTCGCCGCGAATTGCTTTACGCTCGGCGAGCAGCCGTACGAAAAACCTTCGTCTGACCAGGAAGAAGGCGAGCGCTCGCAGCCCGCCCATGAAGTTGTCAAAGCCTTCGAAAAACAAAATCGCCAGGTAGCCTGACGCCGGAATCAGGAGCAGCGCAGCCAGGGCAAACGTCCAGCCATCAAGTTTGTAACCTGCTGCGGCTACCGCCAGCCAGGTAAGCGGGAAAAGCAGCATCGCCGACAGGATCTTCACAGTAGAAATAACGTCGTCATCATCTTTTGAAATCCTAGTCGCCAGGTAGCCGCCCAATCGATAAGCCGGGTAATGGACAAGAAATCCGAGCGCCGCCGGCGCGATCAGCACAAGAAAAATGAGTATCCGACTTAGCAGATGCGCGAACACGTCAAGCGTTGACTTCGGTGGAGAAAGATCGTCGGGGTCAACGCCGGCTTGCGTGAGTTCTTCCTCAAACCGCCTCATGCGCACTTCCAGTCGCCGCAGACGCTCCGGCGCTCGCTCGTGCAAAACTTGATAGGCCTTAACGAAGCGCTGTTGTAACTGCAACTCATCGGCGAGACTTTCGTTTCCATCTTCATCGGGCGCGGACGAAAAAATTCGTTCCGCCCGGCTGATCGTCTGCAGTGCCTCTTCATGTTTCGCGTCGAGCATCACTTCTCGCAGCGCAGCCTCAATGCGATCAGAAAGCTCGCGGACAGTGGCGCGCGGCGGATTGCCGTCAGCATCCATTTCAACCGGGGCCACGTCGATCGGGTTTCCAAAACAGAGCAACACGGCGCTACGGAATTTTGTTTTAGACGTGTAGTAAAGGCCGGCAGGAACAATCTTCAGCGCGGACACTTCGCCGGTAGAGACGGCGCCCAGTGCAATCCGTGCAGCTCCCGTCTTTATCGGCCGCAGCCGAGGTTCATCATGTGAAACTCCTTCGGGACAAATACCGATGGTCCCGCCGCGCGCGAGTAGCCGTCGCGCGGCCACAAACATTTCGCGATTCTTCGAAACGTCTTCGCCCTCGTCCTGTCGCCGGTAGACCGGCAGCGAATCCATGGCGCGCACAAAGTAACCAAGCACAGGCGTGCGAAACAGCGGCGACTTCGCCAGAAACGAAACACGTCGCGGTGCCAGGGAGAGAAGAAAGGCTGGATCAACGAGCGCATTCGGATGATTGAGAACAAAAATGACTGGGCTCTCAAGCGGCACCTTTTCAATACCGACAACCTCCACGCGCCGGAAATAGACGCGCATAGCGAAGCGGAGAATGGCAACAATAATTCGACGAGTCATGGAAAACAGCAATCAGCAATCAGCAATCAGCAATCAGCAACTACGCAGGTTCTCGCATTTTGCTGTTAGCTGTCTACTGTTTGCTGTCTTGCGATTTACTGTGGAAAGCGATTGCGATATTCGCCGGAAACGATGAACGCCTTGACCATGTCAGCCTGTTCGAAGTTCCCAT
>JBDUDV010000137.1:0-5683 GCA_040002755.1 Acidobacteriota bacterium
CTCCGCTGCAGTGGACTTAGTCCGTTGGAATTGGAGAGCTTCCCTAAAGCGGTGTCAGTCGCCGGTGAGTGCAGCGCGTGCGTGCTCGCTCTCTTCATGCGTTCCGCGCGTTTCAGCCGGCGACTCAACTGGAACGTCGCGGGGCTGTTTGCGTCTTTTCGTTAGTCGTTCGCGCAGGCCAGGGGCGGCGCTTGTCAGTCTGCGCCATCGTGCGGTGTGACTCAAATCATCCAACAGCGAATACACAACCGGTGTAGCGATTAAGGTCAATAGCAAAGAGAGCATTTGTCCGCCGATAACCACTACTGCGATTGAGCGTCGCTCCTCGGCGCCCGGGCCAGTACCCAGAGCTAACGGCAACATTCCGGCGATGAGCGCGAGTGTTGTCATCAGAATCGGACGCAGCCGGTCGCGGTTTCCCTGCATGATTGCTTCATAGCGTTCCATACCGCGCGAGCGGAGGCTATTAATGTGATCGATCTGCAGGATCGAGTTTTTCTTGACGACGCCAAACAACACCAGGATGCCCAGCGCCGAATAGAGATTAAGCGTGTCGCCCGTGATCCAAAGCGAGAGCAGCGCAAATGGAATTGAAAGCGGCAAACTCAGCAGGATAGTCACCGGATGGATCGTGCTCTCAAATTGGGAGGCGAGAATCATATACATGAAAATGATCGAGAGGATAAACGCCCAAACGAATTCTGTAAACGTCCGCTCCAGCTCGCGCGCCCGCCCGGAAACGGTGGTTGAATAAGCTGCGGGCAAATTCATTTGCGTCACCGCAGCACGGAGCGCCTCAATGCGATCCGCAAGCGCAAAGCCGGGAGCGACCGAGGCGCGCATCGAAACCAGGCGTTCGCGATTGAGCCGATCGATACGCGATGGACTGGAGTCGCGTGTGATGTTCACGAGGTTATCAAGCCGCACCAGCCCGCCACGTGACGAAGGAACGTAAAGCCTTTGGATCGTCGCGACGTCACTACGATCCTTTTCGTCGAGTCGTAGTTGCACGTCATAGTCTTCGTTGATCGACTCATCGCGGAAGCGCGAGGCACGGTCTTCACCGCCCACCATCAAACGCAGCGCAGTTGCAATGTCTGTGCTGTCAACGCCAAGGTCCGCTGCCCGCGCGCGATCAATTTCGACGCGCAACTCCGGCTTGTTTAGTTTGAGCGTGGTGTCGGCATCCACAATGCCGCCGAGCGTCTGCGAACGCTTCATTAGCTCGTCGCCATAGCCGGCCAACGCCACGATGTCAGGGCCCCGCAAATTGAAATCTATGTCGAAGCGCCCGCCAGCGCCGAAGTTAAATGACGGCGCATTGCGTACGCCGACGCGCATTGGCGCATACTTCTGCAGGCGGCGGCGCACCTCGAGCATCACGTCCTGTTGCGAGTAATTTCCTTTAAAAGCGTTGAGCGGATTTCCCTTCATTGTTTCAGTCCAAAGCCGTCCCAATGAGAAGGTGCGCTCTTCGTGCGACGCGATGCGAACATAGGCTCCGCCCTGGTTGACGCCGCCGAGAAACGATCCGCCCGCGTTGGACAACACCAAACGGACGCCGGGAGTTGAAAGCACGTCCTTCTCGATCGCTGCCATCGTTTCGTTCATGACCGCAAGGTTCGTACCCTCCGGGCCATTAACACTGATCTCAAACTCCGCTTCGTCAACATTCGTGGGAATGAACTCCTGCTTCACCGCGCGATAAAGCGGGACGCTGGACAAGACCACCACAACAGCCACGGTGCTCACTGCCAGGCGATGACGCATCGCAAAAGCAAGCATTATCGTGTAGACCTTATCGATCCACTTGTAGAAACCACCACGCGAGCCCGCTGAATTATGTCCACCACCGGTCTCGGCATCCTTTACCCGAATCAATCGCGAGCTCATCATCGGCGTCAACGTAAACGAGACGAGCAAGCTGACGAGTATCGCCACCGCCGCCGTGATGCCGAATTGATAGAGGAAGCGTCCTGAGATCGACGACATGAAAGATACCGGCAGGAAGATAACAACCAACGAAAGCGTGGTGGCCAATACGGCGAGACCAATATCCTTCGTCGCTTCCCGGGCGGCTTCTCTTGGCTCGATCTTTTTCTCTTCAATGAAGCGGAAGATATTTTCGAGCACAACTATGGCGTCGTCGATTACCACGCCGACCATCAACACCAGCGCCAGCATAGTGACACTGTTCAGCGTGAAATTCAGCGCGCGCATCATGCCGAAGGTGGAAATCAATGAACACGGGATCGCGACTGCCGCGATCAAGGTTGAGCGCCACGAACGCATAAAGAGCAGCACTACCAGGCTCGCGAGGATGCTGCCGAGAACCAGGTGCTTTTGAATTTCGTGCAGCGCCGCTTCGATGTAGCGCGACTGATCGCGAATCACCGCCATCTTTACATCGTTCGGCAGTTGGCCGGAGATGCGCGGCAACTCTCGCTTGATGCCGTTGATGACGTCGATTGTGTTCGCGCCTGACTGCCGCCGAATCTCAAGCGTCACAGTCGGCACCCCGTTGAGGCGCGCCAGCGAGCGTTGTTCCTTCGTTCCGTCTTCCACATGCCCGACGTCGCGCAAGCGGATGGGCGAGCCATTAACGTTAGCGATCACCAGGTCTTCGAAAGCTCGCGGATCCGTGTAACGTCCGAGCGTGCGCAGCACCAGTTCTTCTCGTCCGGTATTGACATTGCCGCCGGGTACGTCTGCATTCTGTCGGGTCAATGCCGAGCGTACTGCAGTCACCGGAATTTGATAGGCGGCCAACCGCTCCGCATCAATCCAGACGTTGATGGCGCGATCGAGGCCGCCAACTACGCGCACTTCGCCGACGCCGCTCACGCGCTCGAGTTGGACGCGAACGGTCTTGTCGGCAAGTTCGGTCAGCTCCCGCAGAGAGCGGTCGGCGGAAAGCGAAATGGTTACAACCGGAGTGCCGTCGTTATCAAACTTTTGCACTATCGGTGGCGTCGCATCATCAGGCAAATTTCGGCCGAGGCTGTTGACGCGATCGCGCACGTCCTGCGCCGCAGACTCGAGATTGCGATCGAGCTTGAAGGTGGCGATAACGATCGAAGTTCCCTGCCCTGAGATTGAGCGCAGTTCATCAATGCCATCAACCGTGTTAACTACCTCTTCGATTTGCTGGGTAACTAGAGATTCAACTTCCTGTGGCGAGGCGCCGGGTAGATTGGTGCGCACGCTGACGGTGGGCAGGTCGACGGAAGGAAAACGATCTACTCCCAACCGGAAATAACTGGCGGCGCCGACGACGACGAGCGACAACACGATCATTGACGCGAAGACGGGGCGGCGAATACAGATTTCGGCTAATTTCTGCATAGTTCAGTTTCAGTTTCAAGTTTCAAGTTTCAGAAAACTCTGAGCGCCCTCTACGGAGCGGTCCCTCCAAACTTGAAACTTGAAACTTGAAACTATTGAACGATTTCCACCGCCATGCCCGACTGCAAATTCCCCGGGTCAACAATCACCTGATCGCCGAGGTTGACGCCTGACAGAATCTCTGTCGAGTCTGCGTTGCGCCTGCCGGTGGTAATTGGCTTCTCCAGTGCCTTGCCGTTTTGGACCACTATTACTTTTTCGATGCCGGCAAAAGTCACGATCGCGTTGCTGGGAACGGTCACCGCCATCTTTGCGTCGTTGGTAACGATTTCAGCTTTAGCAAACGAACCCGGACGCAGGTTCCCATCGTTCTGCACGTCTGCCTCAACCATCAGCATACGATTCTGTTGAGTTATGACCGGACTCAGTCGTTTGATTTGGCCGATGTAGACGCGTGTATCACCCTCGACGCTGACACGGACGTTTTGTCCGAATCTCACCGTGCCCGCATCGCGCTCAGGAACCTGCGCCTGCAACCGAAGCGGATTCATACGCACGATGTCCACCACTGGCGCACCTGCTGCCAGATACTCGCCGACGCTGGCGCGTTTCAGTTGCACGATGCCGTCGATCGGCGCGAAGATTCCGGTGTCGGCAAGCTGTTGGCGCGCGAGCGCGAGCTCCGAACGGCGTTGCGCGAGCACAGCTTGACGATTCCTGATTTCTTCAAGCGCGTCCTGATAGCGACTCTGCGCAACTTTGTAGGTCGCATCCGCAGCATCAAAGTCCGCTTTCGCGACAATCCCCTGCTCGACCAGTTTCACTGCGCGTTCGCGATTTAGCCTCGACTGTTCCAACTCCGCTTTTGCTTGCCTGACTGTGCCGGTTTGTTCGGCACTGACTTTATCGTCAGTGCCGTCGGGCGATAACCCTAGTCGCGCGCGCGCCTGACCCAAAGCCGCCTCTGACTGTTGCACGCGCAGCTTGTAATCGTTTGCTTCGATTTGAGCAATCATCTGTCCGCGCCGGACCACACTGCCCAGGTCAACCGAAATCGAACTGAGTCGACCTGCGACTTTCACGCCGGCCGTCGACTGATCGAAGGCAGCGAGAGTGCCGTTGGCCGTTACGGTTTCGCCGAATGGAGTTTCTTCAACGCGAGCGATTTTGACCTGTCTCGCGGATTTGTTTTCGCCCGGTAATTTTTGTTGGGCTGAACCCTGATAGCCGCTCTGGCACGCTCCGCAAAGAAAAACGAGCGCGCAAAATAATAGTCCGGCTGGATAGCGCGCGGACTTCGAAAGGAGAATGTAACGAGGTGCGGTTTTCAGCATGGTTCAGGCTCATCTTAACCCAAGCCTCAACATCCGGGGTAGCAGCGGCCAGTAGAGTTAGCCGCCGAAGCTCTTTCGGAAAAGGTAGGACATCTTGATAAAGAACGTGCGGCCGTTGCGCCGGAAGCCCGGTTCGAGCTGACCCGTGAAGGGGCTAAAGCCGTTCGGGTTGAGGTCGTCGTTGTAGCCAAGGTAGAGGGCGGTGCCGGGATTCGGCGTCCAACCAAGCAGAAACTGTCCCTTGATGTTTGACTCGATCGTTTCGTAATCGACGCGCGCGCGAGCAAACAGAAAGCGCGAAAATTAATAGGTCGAGTGCAACGTGTAGATGTTGTCGTCTAACGCAACCAGGCCCGTGTCGTTGCGCGTCTGGGTAGTGGGTCATTTACAAAGTTAAATGGATCGCGATTGATGCGGATACCAAATTAGTTCCTTGTTGGCATCTAGGGCGACGTGATGCGAAGTCAGCCGAAATATTCATAAACGATCTGGCGTCACGTCTGAAAAATCGGGTACAGCTAACGACCGACGGGCACCGCCCTTACTTGGACGCTATTGAGAACGCATTTGGCTCTCAGATTGATTACGCGATGCTCATCAAACTGTACGGCGAGTCGCAGGATGAAACGCGCTATAGCCCTTCAGAAGTCAAAGGCGCACGCAAGGAAAGAATCGCTGGCAACCCTGACATCAACCATGTTTCAACCTCATACATTGAACGTCAGAATCTAACCATGCGAATGTCAATGCGTCGGTTCACGCGATTGACCAACGGCTTTTCAAAAAAGATCGAGAACCACATGAGCGCGGTCGCCTTACACTACATGCACTACAACTTCGTGAGAATCCATCAGAGCCTTAGATGTACTCCGGCAATGGCCGCTGGAGTCTCAAAGAAGCTTTGGTCTATCGAAGATATCGTTGCATTGCTAGACTAGCTAAGCTCATAATCGCTGCGCCCGCTCAACTCTGACGTTAGGCCGCAATCACTCGCAGCTTAGGAG
>JBDUDV010000138.1:0-5549 GCA_040002755.1 Acidobacteriota bacterium
ACCCACTTCCGACCACTTTCGACCACCCAAGCCGGATACTACGCTCCCTCAAATTCGCTGTCAATAGATAACTCTGTATTTTTCTAAGGATTTTTAGGTTTTTGCCATCCCGATGAAATGTTACCGTTCGCCTCTTGTCCGCCCAGCGCGGCCGTGACTGGGCAGTTCAACTCGATCACCTCCGCTTCAGGAAACCTTCTCCGATAGTCAGCCGCACCCTCGTGATGTATATTTGCGCGCCATGTCTCTGCTAAACGTTCCGCTTTCACTAAGAACTAATGAATCCTGATCACTTAGGGTTTTTAGGCCTGCTCCTGTTCGGCTTGCTCGCTGCAGGGGCAAATCTCCTGGGTGGGTTTGTACTCATTAGATCCGGCGCACATCGCTTGGGCGAGCGCTTTCTCAAGTATCTCGTCGCCTTGGGCGCAGGGTTCATGTTGGCCGCCATCTTTATCGAGATCGTGCCTGAGAGCGTCAGTATTTGGACCGAAGGCCTCGCCGGAAAAAATGCGGCGACAGCGGTAGTCGGAGCGATGACCCTCCTGCTTGGCGGCTATTTGCTCATCCAACTTTTCGAACACACGCTGGCTCCGCACTTTCACTTTGGCGCGGAAACTCATCCTGAGTCGTTAATGAAACCTTCTGCGGCTTACACCGCAGTCGGTGGTTTATGGATTCACACGTTCTTCGATGGAGTTTCGATCGCGGCGGCTTTTCTGGTTAACTTCCGAGTTGGACTGCTGGTGTTCGTTGCCATTCTTTTGCACAAGATGCCGGAGGGATTCACGGTTGCCTCGATCATGCTTGCCTCAGGACGTTCCACCCGCAAAGCTCTCTGGGCGACAGCGGCGATCGGCGCGGCCACGCTTGCTGGAGTCATCGCCGTGGCGGTATTGGACACCAGAATCAAGGATGCCGTAGGCTACGCGCTTCCCTTCTCAGCCGGCGTGACCCTTTACGTCGCGGCCAGTGACCTGATCCCCGAAGTGAATCACAAAGAAGAACGAAACCCCATGGTGTCGATTGTCGTTTTTGTAGGTGTCGCGTTGTTCTATCTGTTGCATAGATTGTTTGAGGGGTAGTCACTGGTCAGACAAGGTTTTAGTTGGCGAAAACACTTTCCATCTATGATTTGTACGCCCGGCGAGGCTGGTTGTCCGGCGCGTTAAGTGTTTTATCTTATCTGACCCTCGCTTGCCTTACTCTGCTTTCCGCAACGCAGGCTTCGTCAGCCCAAACGGGCACGTCACCCATCCCGCTTCCTTCGCCGTTCACCCCGATTGTCGACAACGCGCAGGTAATCGACCCCGAGGCCAGGACGAAGCTCGAATCTATTTATTTAAAACTCAAACAACGTGCCGACCTTGAGTTTGCAGTCGTAACCGTCGACACGACGGGCGACCAGCCAATTGAGAACTATGCGTTGGACATTTATCGGGGTTGGGGAATTGGATCAAAGACAAACGATGGATTTCTTCTGCTGATAGCAGTAAAGGACCGAAAATACTATACCGAGGTTGGCTACCATCTCGAGGGCGATCTTAACGACGGCCTGGTCGGTGAGATTCAACGCCAGTACCTGGTACCACAGTTCAAGAAGGGAAACTATAGTCAGGGTATCTACGAGACGGTCCAGGCCTATGTCGCTACCCTGGCGCAGAAGCGTGGTTTCACAATTGAGGGAATCGATCAGAATTACGCATATCAGCAGCCTCCGAAAAAGGAATCACCCGACTTGGGGGGCCTACCGAGGTCGTGCTGCACTCTCCTGGTAATTCTGGGCGTCATTATTTTCTTGCTGGCTTCGACAAGAGGAGGGCGCGGGGGTCGCGGCGGTGGTGGTGGTTGGTGGAGTGCTTTCCTATTAAGTTCGTTGCTGAGTGGTGGGCGCAGTAGCGGTTGGGGCGGATCGAGCAGCGGCTGGAGTGGCGGTGGTTTTGGCGGCGGTGGCGGTGGATTCGGCGGTGGCGGTGGATTCGGCGGCGGCTTTGGCGGTGGCAGCGCGGGAGGCGGTGGCGCCGGCGGTGGCTGGTAGGACGAGCATTTCGCCTGTCCTCTCTCCAATCGGAGAGGACAGACAAGAATGTCTGCCCCACTAATTTCTGTTAGTATCGCAGACGCGACAAAATACAATGGTTAAGGCAGTTGTTCACGACGCATTGAATGGTCTGCTGCGGGATCTGCAATCCACGCATGGCGACAATCTCGTCTCGGTTGTTCTCTACGGCTCCGCGGCCGCGGGCGATCACGTCGAGTTACGTTCCGATTACAACCTGCTTATAACCCTGCGGCGCATAACGCCTGAAGACTTACGGCTGGCGCAGGCGCCTATGCGCGAGTGGCAACGGTTGGGCCATCCGCTTCCGGTATATTTCACCGCGGAGGAACTAGCCGATGCGGCCGACGTATTTCCGATTGAGTTTCACCAGATGGCCAACGCGCGAATAGTGCTTTACGGACAAGATCCTTTCGAGCTGGTAAAGCTGTCGGACGCAAACCTGCGACATCAAACGGAATACGAATTACGAAGCAAGTTGATCCAACTACGCCGGATGTATATTCCTGCCTCGGTTTCGATTGCGAAGTTATGCGATTTGATGGGCGACAGTCTCGCCAGTTTTGCGGCTTTGTTTCGCGCTGTGCTTCTGCTGCACGGCGAAGATGCACCCGTGGCCAAACCGGATTGCGTTCGCGCCACGGCACGCCGCTTCGGGCTGGACATCGAGCCGTTTGAGAAAATTTTTGCGTTTCGATCAAGTGACAATTTGCCCTCCACGGAAAAGGAAGCGAACGACATCTTTGGCGCTTACCTGACACAGATCGACCGCGTTATTCAGGTGGTCGATGAATTTGACAAGGCGAAGGACCAGGAGAAATAAAATGACTCGACGACGATTATCTTTAGTAGCTTTGATTGTTTTCGTGGCGGTGACTGCCGGCGGCTGCGGCTATAACACCTTAACGACTAAGCATGAGAACGTGAAGGCGAAGTGGGCAAACGTGGAAACGAACCTGCAACGGCGATCGGATCTGCTTAACAACCTTATCGAGACAGCGAAGCTCGCAGGCGTGCAGGAACAGGAAGTTTTCGGCAAGATCGCTGAAGCAAGATCGAAACTCTTGAATGCGACGCAACAGGCTCCGCAGGGCGACGGTGGTGACAAGACACCCGAGCAGAAGCAGGCTGTCATCGACGCGTCAAACAGCTTTGGCGGCACAGTTGGAAGGCTGCTGGTTTTGCAGGAGCAGTATCCGCAGTTGCGGTCGAATGAAAACTTTTTGAAGGCGCAAGATGAGGTGGTAGGAACTGAAAACCGCATCGCTATTGCGCGTAAGGACTACAACGAAGCGGTGCAAGACTACAACACCACCCGCGCGCGCTTCCCAACTGTGATCGGCGCAAAGCTATACGGTTTCAAGGAAGAGCCATACTTCAAAGCGGAAGAAGGCGCCACTCAGGTGCCGAAAATTGATTCAAACAGCCTGCGAAAGCCGACGCCGGCGAGGTAGTTTATTCAATTGTCTGCGACGAAAAGGCCGCCCCAAAGGCGGCCTTTTTTTAGCTTTCAAGAAGTTGATTAGTTCAGAAGCCGCGTGTGCTGCACATCGCGCAATGGTCGCAGGGTTTGCCACCCGGCTCAACGCTGCAGGTCTTTTCTTTTTCGAAATAGTCTACTAGTTCGGAAACCACCGCTTCCTCCACGCCAAACTTCTCCAAACTCGGATGCGAGAGCGAAGCGTTGACACCAGCTAGCCAGGGCGAGTGGGTTGTCGGAACCGGACCGGCGCTATTCGAAACAGATGCGCTGGTCGGTTGCTCATAGTTTGACGGAATGGTCGCCGTGTCGGAACCCACCTTCGCTTCGAGCTGCGCAATTTTTCTTTGCAGATCGCTTAGCCCGGCGCGCACCGCGGCGAGTTCCGAAGTGAGCTCCGGTTTGGATTGGTTGTGGGGCGCTGTTGGCGGGTAATTTTCCCTGGCGGGATTGTACCTCCCTACGCGACGAGCGATTCGCTCCGCAATTTCCCGCGCGTGATCTAATTCCATGCTCATCTTTGTAGGGACTACTCGGCTTTCAACAAATCAACATAATCTACGACGCCAACAATTGCTGAATCGATCGCCGCGCCGGGTTTTCCAGTTGACGCGGTCGATGCGCCCCAACCTTCCTGCACAATCAAGACCGTGTCACCAACTCCGGCGTCAACTGCATTTAGCGCCACCACTGTAGTGGCAGTTTCCTCACCTTCGGGAGTCACCTGTTGGCAAAGCATTATGCTGGCACTCTCGTAACGCTGGTTCTTGGTGCTGGCGACGATGTTTCCGAGAACGCGAGCGAGAATCATTTTGTTAACCCTGAGTGACGTGGGCGTCCGAGTCGACAATCCCGATGATCGTGCAATCGGTCGGCGTGTCCTCGCGCTTGAAAGGAAAGCTCGCTTCTTTTCCCCGGCACCAGAACACCAACTCCCCGACGCCGGCGCCAACCGAATCAACCGCAACAATCGGCTTGCCACTCGGCTTAAGATCTTTGTTGAGAGTTTGCACGACCAGCAACTTGCGACCCTCGAGCGAGTCGTTCTTGACGGTTGCGACCACCGTGCCGATAACGCGTGCCAGTTGCATTTTGGCAGAACTCTCTGCGCCGCCATTCCCGTCGAGTTTTCGCTCGACGACGTTAATAAGAATCTTCAAGCTCGCATCCGTCTGGGCTTGCGCCTGCGTCAGCCGACCGACCTCCTCCGCCAGCAAGTTGACCGTTTCATCGGTCTTCATTTGAAATCGCGCAAGACTACTTACGATATCTACGACACCGATCAAGCCATCGGATAGGCGTTTTGAGTCCGCCGCCTGCACTTCGCGCATGATCTCAATATCGGCAGCAAATTTAGCTTGATGCTCGATAATGAATTCCATCTTCTTATTCATCTCTTGGTCACTCATGAGTTTCCTCCCTTAATAAGCGGAGGGTTATCTCTAAGTGGATGAACTTGCGAGTTAGGGTTTACTCGCCTTTCGTGATGTCAACGGTATCGATCACGCCGACGATCGCGGCATCAACGGGTACGTCTTTCATTCCCTGGGCCAGCCGCGCGCTCGAGCCCGCCACGACTAAAACTCTTTCGTGATATCCGGCGCCGACCGTGTCCACCGCCACGACATAACCAGTCGTGTCAGTGCCATCGACGTTGACCGGGCGCACGATCAACAGCTTCTTCCCGAGGAGGCGTTCGTCCTTCTGCGACGAGACCACAGTGCCTAGAATGCGCGCAATGATCATGCTAGCTGCGGTTACCGATTGGAAGGGCGTCGTCAACACTGCCGTGCGGACGTGGGATTACGTGAACACTGACGAGCTCACCAACGCGACGCGCGGCAGCAGCGCCGGCATCAGTTGCAGCCTTAACAGCCGCAACATCGCCGCGCACGATCGCCGTGACGAATCCGGCGCCAATCTTTTCGTAGCCAATCAAAGTAACGTTTGCGGCTTTGACCATCGCGTCGGCCGCTTCAATCATCGCGACCAGACCTTTGGTTTCAACCATGC
>JBDUDV010000139.1:0-5538 GCA_040002755.1 Acidobacteriota bacterium
GCGCGTCATACTTGGTGACCGCCGAGCCATCAGGTCTGGTCTTGTGGATGCCGTTAATACCCGGATCAGACAAGTAAACCACGGCGCCTTGTTCGTTAACGAGGTAACGGACAGCTGAAGCACCCGCGGTTTCTGTCTTGTGCCACGGTCTATACATGCCAGTATCCGAGTTGGCTTGCGGCCCCTTTAATTTTTCCGGCGGGCCAAGTTGTGAAGGATCAGCCTTCAAAGTGGCAGGAAAGTTTTCCTCAACTTTGTAGGCAACCTTGCCGGTACTGTCTATCAAATACTCGCCCGGATCGAGACCGGCAACGGCGCCTGCGCCGGCTTCATTCTTCAGCACGCGATAGTCGCCCGTGGTCGACGGTTTGATTGGATCTGTGTAGGCAGGCAATGAAGCTGCTTTGGTTGAATCCAGCATCACGGTCTGTTTTGCGGGTTCGAAACTCATTCGCGGCACGTAAACCGTAGCCGAGTCGTTCAGCAGCAGAAGGATCGGCCCAAGAACTAGGGCCGACGCAAACGCGCCCACCAAGATAGCGATCTGCTGATACTTCGGCGTTGCTCCGACGAGGAAGCCGGTTTTCAAGTCCTGCGACGTGGTGCCGCCGTTCGATGAGGCGATGCAAACGATGCCGCCAATCGACAGCGCGGTGATGTAGTAGTTTGGCCCGGTCCAACCAATAATCAGAAATATCAAGCAGGTGAGCAGCAGTGTCGCCACCGTCATTCCGGAAATTGGGTTTGACGACGAACCGATTTCGCCAGTCAGCCGCGACGAAACGGTAACGAAGAGAAAACCAAACGCGATGATTAAAATCGCTCCCATGAACGCGACGTAAATGTTTTGCTGCAATCCCAGTTGGGGAAAGGCCATGATCATGCCAATGAGCGCCACGATGCCGCCGATCACAAACTTCATCGACAGATCCTGATCAGTCCGCGGGACATTGGCCGCGGCAGCCGGGCCGCCGCGCAGATCAGCCAGACCGCCTTTGAGACCGCTCCAGATTGTCGGCAGCGAGCGGAAGAGACTGATGATGCCGCCGGCGGCAACAGCCCCCGCGCCGATGTAGAGGATGTAAGCCCCGCGTATCTGCGACGGGCCCATCTCGCTGATTGGGATCTTTCCGGGAGGCAAGATGCTCGTCGATCCTTCACCGAAGAATTTAATGGCGGGAATCAAAACGAGGTAGGCGAGCACGCCGCCGGCGCACATAATCGATGCGATGCGCGGTCCGATTATGTATCCCACTCCCAAAAGCGCCGGAGAAATTTCTGCCGAGATTGAGCCGGCCTTGAAAGGAGCGCCAAAAACTTTCTCAGGCGTATCTTTCCAACCTTTCAGGCCCGTCATTAGCACCTGATAAAGAAACCCGATGCCCAGTCCACCAAATATGGTTTTGGCTCCAGTCTGCGCACCTTCGTCTGCCGCGCTTGCATGCTGGGACGATCCGGCAGCCGCTGCCCGGCGCGATTCATCCGAAGCGCCGGCCTTCAATACCTCTGCGCACGCCGTGCCTTCCGGGTATTTCAAGTAACCGTGCTGCGCAACAATCAAAGCGCGCCGCAGTGGAATCATCATCAGGATTCCGAGCAGTCCCCCGAGCATCGCGACCAGCATAACGCGCGTAAACTCGAGATCCATTCCCAGGATCATGATCGCCGGCATCGTCACGCCCACGCCAAATGCGATCGACTCCCCAGCGGAACCCGCGGTCTGCACTATGTTGTTTTCAAGAATGGTCGCATCGCGCAAACCAAATTTGGAGAACAAGCGAAAGATCGTGATGGAGATAACCGCAACCGGAATCGACGCACTAACCGTCAAGCCTACTTTGAGAACGAGGTAAAGCGACGACGCACCGAAAACCATTCCCAGTAACGTGCCGATGATCAAAGGCAACGGCGTAAGTTCCGGCAACACCACTCCCGCGGGAATATAAGGCTTGAAGGTCGCCAGATAGGGATTGTCCGGTACGAAGCCGACCTTGTCCGGAGCCTCGTTCGCAGGAATGCTTTCAGAAGACATTCAGGTTTTTCCTCCAACAAGTTACTAAAACGGGGAGTGCGTAGGGGTTAAACTTCGCTACTTTACACGGGCAACACGCGCTTGAGCAAGCTCATTTGCCACTTAGACCAGCTAAACAGTGGCACAGACCCGCGCTACGTTCCGCACAACCTTTCGGTTAGAATTCACTTGCTCGTCCAACACTTATTTTAGGAAATTGCTGATGCGCACACGACTACTACTCGTCGCAGTTCTAAGCGTCGTACCTTTGCTGTCGCTGATCACGAGTCCGACAAGTGCCCGGCTGAACTCTGCAACGCCAGCAACAACAGCGAGGACACCAGAATCAACCAATATTCCGACGCCGCAGGATGTTCTCGGCTTTGTTCCCGGCGACGATCGCAAGCTCGCTAGTTGGGATCAGGTGATCCGATATTTTGAAGAACTGGATCAAGCGAGCGACCGCGTAAAGTTTGAGACGCTCGGCCAGTCGACGATGGGCAAGCCCTTCGTGATGGCGACGATTAGCGCGCCGGAAAACCTCGCGCAGCTCGACGAATTCAAAGCGATTCAGGACCAACTTGCTGACCCGCGCAAGCTCGGACCTCCAGGCGTTCGTGACCGCAAAGCTGAGGAACTAATCAAACGCGGCAAGACAATCGTATTAATCACCTGCGGCATACATTCCACCGAAGTTGGTTCCTATCTCTCGAGCATGCTGATCGCGCATCGATTAGCTTCGTCCGACAGCCCGGAGATTCAGAACATCCTGCGCAACACGATCATCCTGCTGGTGCCGTCGCTAAATCCCGACGGCGTTGACATCGTCAAGAACTGGTACGACAAAACACTCGGCACGCCTTACGAAGGAACCGATCCGCCCGAGCTCTATCACAAGTACACCGGCCACGATAACAATCGCGACTGGTATGCGTTCACGCAAGTCGAGACGCAGATCACCGTAGACAAGATTCACAACGTTTGGCACCCGCAGATTGTCCACGACATTCATCAGCAGGGATCGCTCGGCTCGCGTTTGTTTCTGCCGCCTTACATGCAGCCGGTCGAACCGAATGTGCCGAAGCAGATCGTCGCGGGTTACACGGAACTCGGCGAGTTTATGGCGCGCCAGATGCGCGCCCAGGGCTTCACCGGCATCACCACGAATTCAACTTACGACGCGTGGTCACCCGCGCGTGCTTACTCGCACTATCACGGCGGCGTGCGAATTCTTTCCGAGACTGCCTCGTGCAAGATCGCAACGCCGATTAATATCAAGTTTGGTGAGTTGAAGAAGGGCGAAGGCTACGATCCGAAAGATGAGTCGGCTACTTTTGGCCCACTCTGGCACGGTGGCGAATGGCATCTGCGCGACATCACCAACTACATGACAGCCGCGGCGTTTCTGTTGCTGCGCCACGCGTCCGAAAATCGCAGCGAGTGGTTGAGCAGGTTTTATGAGATTGGCAAGGACGCGGTGCGGCCCCGAAAGAAAGGTGAGCTGTTTGCCTTGATAATTCCTGAAGCACGTCATCGTGCGGACCTGCTCGGCGCATTGGACAGAGCAGGTGTTGATTGGGCAGCTCCGTTGTCGTTCAGAGCAGCAGGGATCAAGTATCCGGAAGGCACGCCAGTGGTTCGAATGGATCAGCCGTATGGTTCATTTGCGAAGGCCTTATTGGAGAACCAGCAATACCCGGACTTGCGTGATGGGGCAGGCCACCCGATCTCACCTTACGACGTGACCGCCCACACGCTTTCGCTCTTGATGGGAGTGAAAGTACAGTTAGTTCGTCAACCCTTCGTTTACAAATTACCGCCAGGGAGAGGCGGGAACAGTTGCACTGGTTTTGGAGAGATCGAAGAAAAGCTCGGAATCTATAAAGCCCACGTTCCGGCAATCGATGAAGGTTGGAGCCGCTGGGTGTTGGACCAGGAGCACTATAGATACACTTCACTTGAAGACGCTGAGATTCGGGCCGCCGGCTTGAACGCAAAATACAAAACGATCGTCATACCCGATCAGGCGCCCGGTACGATTCTCAATGGGTACAAAGCCGGCGCAATGCCGCCTGAATACACGGGCGGACTTGGGCAAGCGGGCGTGAAAGCGTTGCGTGAATTTGTCGAAGAGGGCGGCACGCTTGTTTGTTTGAATCGCGCATCAAGCTTTGCGATTGGGCAATTCCAACTTCCGGTGCGGGACGTTGTAGCAGACGTGTCTGAAAAAGAGTTCTTTGTGCCCGGATCGATTCTGCGCATCGAGCTCGACACCACCAATCCCATCGCTCAGGGAATGCCGAAGGAGTCGATTGCCTGGGTTGAGGACTCGCCCGTGTTTGATCTTGTCAGAACCGGGAGCGGTAGCGACCGGGTGGATCCCCCAAACGTCCACCTCATCGCACGCTACCCAAGCGACAAGAACCCGCTGTTGTCAGGCTGGCTTCTCGGCGACAATAGAATTCGAGGAAAGGCTGCACTCGTCGAAGTGACCGTGGGCAAAGGACGAATAATTCTTTTCGGCTTTCGTCCGCAATACCGCGGCCAGTCGCTGGCAACTTATCCGTTGTTTTTTAATGCTATCTCGAGCGCCGCGAGAACCCAACTCCCTGGAGTGTGGCGACCTGTCGCCGCTTTGGCCGGTCGTGACTAGTCGCGACCACCGTTCCCTTGCATGTCTTGAAAGAAAATGGGCTTCAGCCGCCCCTACCAAAGCGGTGACAGGTCACCGCACTCCAAGGTGTTGCTTCCCAGCGGGATTCTTGAACCTTACTAGCTTCGTTAGCGTATAATGCATCACACGGCGCACGGAGAACATTTGGCAGTAACCGCCGCCGAGGCCTAAATGGTCGCACTTCTTTTCACCGCAATTTTCATTGTTGGACTACTCGCTATAACCCTTTATTTTTGGGCGCCGCGCGCAAACAGTTCTGAGCAGGGCTTACTAACTCCAACGCAACCACCGCGTGGGTTGTTTACTGAAAAGGATGCGTTTGAGTCCGCGGTGCCAACGCCGCCGGCCGACCCCGAAGAGCTCGAAACGAAACGTCGTTCATTAATCGAACGCGCCCAATCCGGCGACCACAGTGCACTGGACGAATCGAACACGTTTGGCAATCAGAAGTTCTACGACGAAGTATTGGATCAGCTAACTGCGACTGCCGGCAACATTCAAGCCTTGCTCGCCCTGGCATCGTATGTTACGCGAAACGAATTGCGCGTTAACCGAAAGCTGGCTGAAGCAATCATCAGTGACTGGAAGAATGCACCGGACCGCGTTTCAACTCCGAAGACACTACATATCGCCGCTTTGGTCGATGATGCTGATCTGTATTCAACCACAGTCGAGGCTGGGATAAATTTCTGGCGCCATGGATTGCTCGCGGACGTTTCGGCGGCGGAGTTGAGAGCTTTATTTGATGGTGAGTTTTGGGTGCTGTCTGCGCGCACCCGCAGCTCCGGCGCCGGGTTCATCTTGAAACGCAAACTTGCAAGCGCTCGTCGCGAATTGGAAACCGCGATGCGCG
>JBDUDV010000140.1:0-5439 GCA_040002755.1 Acidobacteriota bacterium
GCTTGACTCCAAATTTCGGGGGTCATGCTATTGAAAATACATCTGTGCGGCCATCTTCGTGAGCTTCCAAACGCGCGACCATTCGATATTGCCGTTGCCATTTTCGCGGCCGGTGAGCTTGTCGAAGACCAGCTTACGAAATACTTTTCCTTCGCGCCGTAACATGAATTCTTTCGCGTAAGGCTTCGCTGTTTCGAAGAAGCTGAACTCGGGATCGGTGACGATGCCGATGCCTTCGAGGGTCATCAGTGCTCGCATGATGTAGGTGAAGTTTGCGGGCAGGCGGAACGGATATTCATAGATCACTTCGGCAAGGTCGTAAGTCAACTCTTTAAACTTGACCTCACCCAGCTTGAGATTTAGGTAGACCTGGAAGAGCTTCTCAACCACAGGACGGATGGTCTCAGGATCAACGCCGGGCTTGAGAAAGTTGAGATTGATAATGTCCTGTCCCAGGCCGCGCACGTCGCGCGCAACCACATGAAAGAAAGCGTCAATCATCTGCGACTGCAGTTTTGGCGTGATGCGTCCCACCATGCCAAAGTCGAAGAAAGCCAGATGTCCGGAATCCAGCACCAGCAAATTCCCCGGATGCGGATCGGCGTGGAAAAATCCATCTTCCAATAATTGTTTGAGATAAGAGCGAACCAGGAGGCGGTTCACTTTGACGGCCGAAATGCGGCGCGCGCGCAGCTGTTCCACGTCTGTCACCTTCGTGCCACGAATGAACTCGAGCGTCAACACGCGACCGCTCGTGTGTGACCAGTAGATTTTGGGGACGCGAATTACCTGCCAGGTGCGGAAGTTGAAACGGAAGCGATCCGCGTTGCGCCCTTCCTTCACGTAATCCATCTCTTCAAAAATCGTCGAGTGGAATTCGTGGAGCATGCCTTCCCAGTCGGCATTTTCATTCGCGCGCGGGAAAAAGCGGTTAGTGAGTTTGACGATCTTGTAAAGAATCGCTACGTCGAAAGAGATAATCCGTTCAAGATTCGGGCGCTGAACCTTGACTGCGACTTCCTCGCCGGTCGCCAAGCGCGCGCGATAGACCTGACCTAATGACGCCGAGGCCACCGGTTCGCTGTCAATCTCCGCATAACACTCTTGCAGACTCCGGCCGAGTTCCGACTCGATCCGCGCAAACGCCACAGCTGTTGGAAACGCCGGCACTTGATCCTGTAGCGTCGCCAACTCTTTCACGTAGGCGAGCGGCAGCAGATCGGCGCGGGTGCCAAGCGCCTGGCCAATTTTAATGAACGTTGGTCCTAAGCTGATCAAACTTTGACACAACCAGGTCGCCTGCTTTTCGAGTCGCGCCGCTTTGTTTTCTGATCCCTCATGGCCGCGAAATACGATCAAGCGCAACAGCCTGATCAGTTTGTCGCCGGCAAAGTGAACGAGGTAACGAGTGCGCGCCTTGATTCGCACACCCAGAGTATTCGGCTTGGCCTCTTCATGAAGCCGCTCGACCATGCGGCGGTTGAAGTCGGCACGGATGTCGTAAGTGTCGAGGAACAGATAGAGCGTAAACAATCCCAGCACGCGAGCCACCCGTGCGAGTCGGAGCCAGCCGCGCAGCCCCCGGCCCTTGAGAATTTCAGCTACTAGTTCGTCAGTTAGTGGCTTCGGAGCAGCGTTGTTCTTAACGGCGGTCGATGAACCGTTGCCATTGTCACGGTTGATCGTCCCACCGTTTTTGGTGGCCAACGCCGAGGCCGGAACTAATGCCTGCGTAGTACTCATGTCTTCAACTCAAACCAAAGCGAGCGTGTGGCGCGTGCCGCTGTGTGCAAAATAACTCTCCGCGCGCTTCAGGTCTCTATCGATCTGCACTTTCAACTCTTCAACGGAACCAAACTTCCGCTCGGCGCGCAAGCGGTGGAGAAACCTGACCCGCACCACATCGCCGTAGAGGTCACCCGCCCAGTTGATTACGAATGTCTCCACCGAAGGTTCCGTATCCGCCGTAAAAGTCGGCCGCACGCCCACATTCGTCACGCTGCGGCGCCACTCACCGTCAATCAGAGTGCCGGTCACATAGACGCCATTGCGGGGTATGACGCGATTATGCGGGTGCAAGTTGGCCGTGGGAAAACCCAGCGTCATGCCTCGTTCGGCGCCGCGTTCCACCAGGCCTTCGACGCCGTAGGGTCGTCCCAGTAGCCTGCGTGCCAGATTCACTCTCCCCTCCAACAACAGCTTCCTAATCTTGCTGGAGCTGACGCGCTGACTGCGAAACTGCACCTCGGGAACCTCGTCGGCATGAAACCCCAACTTCGCGCTAACGCGCCTGAGGAGTTCGATGTTGCCTTCTCGGTTGTGACCAAAGGCAAAACCGCAGCCGAGGTAGACTTCTTTAGCGTGGAGGCGGTCCCTAACGACGTCGCGTAGAAAATCCTGGGCGCGAATTTGCGAAAAAGTTTCATCGAAACGAATGACGATCGTTTGCTCGATACCGAGCACCCCAAACCCTTCAACTTTTTGATCGAGTGTTTGCAGGAGCGGCGGCGCTGATTCCGGATGCAATACGGCGCGCGGATGCGGATCGAAAGTTATGACGGTCGGAACCGTGCTCGTCTCGCGTGCTCGTTCAACCACGGTCCGCATGATCAATTGATGGCCGAGGTGCAGACCGTCAAACACGCCCAATGTCAAGACCGTCGGGCGTTGAATCTCAGCGTTGTCAGTTCCGTGGAATAAGCGCATGCAGTTTAGAGTTCAAGCTTCAGCTTGTTGAGTTTCGAGAAGAGCAAGCTAAAGCTTGAACTCTGAACTGCTTGAATGATCTTCCTTCATCCTTCATCCTTTACTTCCAGTCCGTCATACGCCCACTCAACTCCTCCCGGCAGTCGCGCCGAGTCCCGCGCATGCTTTACATCATGCGCGATGTGGGTCAGGTAAGCTCGTTTGGGTTTGATCTTCTCGATGTATTCGAGCGCCTTGTCGAGCCACAGGTGCGTCGGGTGCTCCTTGAAGCGCAGGCAGTCGAGCACTAACACGTCAAGATCGCGCATGAGATCGATCGTCAGCGGCGGAATCTCGCTGAGGTCAGTTGCGTATGCAAAGTCGTTGAAACGGTAAGCCATCACCGGCAGCCGGCCGTGAATTACCTGCAGCGGCGTAATCAGAAGTTCCTGGTCCAAACAGAAGGCCGCGCCCGGCTCAACCGTGTGCGGAATTACTTGCGGCAATCCCCCGCCAAAGTGTGAAGGCTCGAAGATGTACTTGAAGATGCGCCGGATATCCACCCAGGCAGGTTCGTTCGCGTAGAGACCAAGCGCGCCATAACGAAAATTCAGCGGGCGAATATCGTCGAGGCCGAAGATATGATCGGCATGGCAATGCGTGATCAAGACTGCATCGAGCCGCTTCAGGCCAAATCGCAACGCCTGCTGACGAAAGTCGGAAGAAGTATCGACCAAGACAGACTGGCCGGCATGTTCAACCAGAACGGAAACTCGCAGACGCTTGTCGCGTGGATCCTGAGAGGTGCAGGTTTCGCATTCGCAGGCGATGGAGGGGACGCCGGTCGAGGTTCCAGTACCGAGAAAGGTAAGCTTCATCTGGTAAATAGTGAATAGTAAATCGTGAATAGTAAAGCCAGGAGCCGTCCATCATTTTCTATTCGATTTACTATTTACGGTTCACTATCCCCCAGTGATGTCCTGGCTTGAAAAGGTGCGGGCCTTTGGGGTGGCGTTGGTCAAAGAAACAAACTGCATGCGCAAATCAGCCAGCAAGCCTTCGAGAATTTGCTCCTCCTGCGGCAGCAAGTTGCCGCGTGTTTTTTGTTCCAGCATTCCGAGCACGTCAATCCAATGTTTGCCAAGCTCCAGATCTACTTCGCGTTTGTGGGTCACTGGATGTTCCATCATCCCCAGCGAAGAAGCGGCGTTAGAGGCAATCGACATCATGAAGTTTGCGAAACTTGTTGGATCATTCGCTCCGGGCAGATCAACTTCCGCGGCTTCCAGCTCTGACTCGGCGCTCGCTGGTCCAGCGTCCGCGCTGGCTGCGGTTTCTTCGGGCAGAGTCGCTTCAACAACGTTCGGAGCCGCAGCGGCCTCCTCTTGTGCCGCCGGTTCAGTCGCCGGACTCGCCGCGGCAGGCACGCTCTCAGGCTTTGCCGGTGTTGGCTCTGGGCGCTCATTTTCGGGCACTTCCCGCGGCGAACCGTCTGAATTGAAGAGTCTTCGGTCAGTAACTTTGTAGCTGGTTTGTTCCTCGTTCATTTTCCCGCCTTTTCAGAATAAAACCTGAAGACCGACTAGCGTCAGCAACTTCCTTTGGAGTTATGGATGTATAGCGATGTTAGCACCCGCATCTCACGCTCGCAAGACAGCGGTCTTAAAGACTCGTTCGAGTTTCGGGTTCCGAGTTGTTGTGCTGACAAGAGCGTTCTAAACTCAGGACGTGTCGGAAGCAAACTTGAACTTGAAACTCGAAACTCGAAACCATGCCGGCTAACTTTGATGATCTTATCGAACTGATGCAGAAGCTGCGGTCCCCGGAGGGCTGTCCCTGGGATCGCGAACAGACCTACGCCACACTCGCACCAATGCTTTTGGAAGAAGCTTACGAAGCTTTTGAAGCAGTTGAAGCAGCGCGGCAGGGCAATCCCAACGAACTGCGCGATGAACTTGGCGATCTACTTTTCCAAATAGTGTTCTACGCCCAGGTCGCTATGGAACGAGGCGACTTCTCCATTGCTGACGTGACCAGTGCAATCCACGAAAAGATGGTGCGACGCCACCCGCACGTCTTCGCAGACACCGATGCCAAAGACACTGCGACCGTCTTGCGCAACTGGGAAGCGATGAAGCAAGACGAACGGCGAGCCGCCGGAAAAAGCGAGCGCGGCGAATCTCTGCTTGATGGCGTGTCGACGAAAGCGCCGGCTCTAATGGAAGCGCACCAGCTTTCCACCAAGGCCGCGCGTGTCGGATTCGATTGGGAGAA
Source organism: Acidobacteriota bacterium (assembly GCA_040002755.1). Lineage (GTDB taxonomy): Bacteria > Acidobacteriota > Blastocatellia > Pyrinomonadales > Pyrinomonadaceae > PSRF01. Next base: position 4,960 of record JBDUDV010000140.1, read on the forward strand.
ACTCGAAGACATCTTCGCCAAACTCGAAGAGGAGGTGGGCGAACTTCGCGAGGCCATTCAAACGCATGCGTCTTCAAATACCGAAGCTGACCACGCTCTCATCCGAGAAGAACTGGGTGACCTGCTGTTCGCGGCAACAAATATCGCGCGCCACTTGAAGGTCGAACCAGAGGCTGCTTTAAAGTTAACTAATCGAAAGTTTCGCCGCCGCTTCGGCTACATTGAGAAGATGTTGCAAGAGCGAGGTCAAACATTCGAGGCTACAACACTGGACGAACTTGAAACGCTGTGGCAGGAAGCGAAGATAGAAGGCAGTAAGCGGTAAGCAGTAAAAGCAGAGATACGTTTCTCTTCTGCTTACCGCTTACTGCTTACCGCTTACTGCTTACTGCTCACTGCTTACTGCTCACTGCTTACGCTCACTGCTTACCGCTCACTGCTTACCGCTCACTGCTTACCGCTCACTGCTTACCGCTCACT
>JBDUDV010000141.1:0-5274 GCA_040002755.1 Acidobacteriota bacterium
CAGTCCCTTGGCTTGACCATAAAATTTACTCAAGCAACAAATTCGCGCTTGCGCGGACTTGGCCAAGGAAAGCAAACATTCACTATTCGATTCTCAAAGTTCTTTTGAACTTTGTTCTTTGGGCTTTGTACTTTGCACTTGTTTTTTCAAAGTACTAAGTTCCAAGTAAAAAGATCGTTCTTTAAAAGTTTTCCGGTGATTCTGTCGGCAGGGTTCCACCCGTTCCCATCCCGAACACGGAAGTTAAGCCTGCTGGAGCCGATGGTACTGCACGGGTAACTGTGTGGGAGAGTAGGAAGTCGCCGGAATTATTCATGAAAGCCCGCTCGGTTAAAAAGCCGCAGCGGGCTTTTTCTTTTTGCGTTTCAGATCGCCGCCCGGCTTAGCCCTCAACGTCACCGGGTGTTAAGCTGTGTTTTCGTTTTGGCCACTGCTGTTGTGCGATGATTTCACCTCCTTTCATTAACCGCTTCTTCATTTCGTTGCCGCATGGTGTCGTTGGACGAGTGGGCGGCTTCCTGGTCGTTCTGCTCTCCCTCGCTCCTCTCAACTGCCAAAACTCCCCCACCACTGCTTCCGGCAACCAGGTAGTTCCGACTTACGGTTACGAGATCGTCCATGTTTATCCGCATGATCCCAACGCGTTTACTCAGGGGCTGGTCTTTCATAACGGCGATTTTCTTGAGAGCACTGGCGAGGTCGGTCGTTCGAGTCTGCGCAGAGTTGAAATAGGCAATAGCACCGTCTTGCAAAAGGTCGATGTCCCTGAGCCTTACTTTGCAGAGGGCATCACGTTGCTCAAGGGCAAGATCTATCAGTTGACCTGGCAGCATCAGCTCGGTTTCGTCTATGACGGCTTGAGCTTCGAAAAGACCGGCGAGTTTAACTACAGCGGCGAAGGCTGGGGACTGGCAACTGACGGTGAATCATTGATCCTGAGCGACGGCACTAACCACATTCGCTTTCTCGACCCGGAAAATTTCAAGGTCACGAGAGCGATCGCAGTGCTCGACGGACGCACGGCCGTTGAAGAAATAAATGAACTCGAATATGTAAAAGGTGAAATTTACGCGAACATCTGGCACGCTGACCGGATAGCGCGTATCGATCCCAAGACCGGCAAAGTAATTGGTTGGATCAACCTCGCGGGACTGCTCAAGCCCGGCGAAGTTCAGGACGAGGAAGCTGTCTTGAACGGTATTGCCTATGACGAAGCGAGCGGCAGGCTTTTCATTACCGGCAAGCTCTGGCCGAAGCTTTTCGAAATTCGCTTGATGCCAAAATAGCCGCACGATGAACTTCAAGGCCTACTTCCAGATTTTCTCCTACGCGATGATCGCGGTAGCCACGCTCGCGCTTTTGCTTGCGGGGGGACTATCAGTGACGCTGGCGTTCTTGTTCTGGCTGGGCATGGCCCTGGCGTGGAAGGTTGAAGGCACCGGATGGCAACTCTCAGAACGCAAGGTCCTGGTGGTAGTGTTGCTCTCTATCCCACTATTCCTGCTCGACTGGAAGTTGCAGGAAAGCATCGGCGAAACGGCAGGGAAAATCGGCGTCACTGCGCTGGCGCATCTCATAGTGTTTCTCTCGGCCGTGAAACTGCTACAGGATAAGAAGGATCGCGACTGGGTTTTTCTTTATCTTATCTCTTTCTTCGAAGTGCTGCTGGCCGCGGGCCTCAGTTTCAGCCCAGTATTCCTGGGCAGCTTAACGTTGTATTTGCTTTGCAGCGTTTCGACGATTATCGCTTTCGAGATCCAAAAGTCGAAACGATCGCTGGCTGCGGCCGAGACACATCTGCTCGTGCCACCGGATTCCCGCATCTTCAAGAACGCTCGTGCGCGTGCTGGCAGACCGAATGCCGAGGCCCACCGCCTTCCGCTCGTAGCGCTCGTCTTGGTGGTGTTGACGTTCGGACTGGCTGTGCCATTGTTTCTAGTGGCGCCGCGTTCGGGTGCTGCTGTACTGACACGCTCCGGCGCCGCACTCACAAATTTCACCGGGTTCTCGGAGAACGTGACGCTGGGTGAGATCGGTGATCTCAAGCGAGACAACGCCCTGGTGATGCACGTTCGCGTGGTAGATGCGGAACCGCGCGGCGGGTTCAGATGGCGCGGAGTGGCGCTTGACGAATTCACCGGTCACGGCTGGCGAAAGTCTGCCGAAGCGCGGCGCATGACAAAAAGAGACAGTGACAAGGGGTTTTTTCAGCTCGGCACCACCCAGGCCCTGCATCGGCTGACAACGCAGACAGTTTTCCTTGAGCCGATCGAATCGCCGGCGCTCTTTGCTGCTTCGCGTCCGGTTGCAGTTCAAGGAGACTTTCCGTTTGTGTTCGTTGACGGCGAAGGTTCAATGCAGACGCGCCGGCACGATTTTGAAAGGGCGATTTACAAGGTGCTCTCTGACGTGACCGAGCCCGGCGCTGGTGTTTTGCGCAGCGACACGAGAGCGTATCCGGCGACCTTCGGGCGCTATCTGCAACTGCCCGCTTCTCTCGATCCGCGAATTGACGCACTCGCGAACGCGATCGTCGTAAACGCCCACGCGCGCAATCGCTACGATGAAGCGAAAGCGATCGAGACCCACCTGCAACAGGAGTTTGGCTATAGCCTACAGATGAGGGCCGGTGGCCTCGATCCGCTCGCGGATTTTCTGTTTAATGTTAGGACGGGACACTGCGAATACTTTTCCACCGCCATGGCGGTGATGTTACGTACTCGTGGTATTGCCGCGCGGGTCGTAAACGGTTTTCTGCCCGGCGAGTACAATGATGCCGCCGACGCGTATACGGTCAGGCAAAGCGACGCGCACTCGTGGGTGGAAGTCTATTTTCCAGAGACGCAGACCTGGGTGACCTTTGATCCCACGCCGGCCGCAGGAAAAGCCGAACCAGTCAGTGCGGGCGTCGCTGCGCAACTGGGAAAGTATGCTGAAGCGCTTGAGTTGTTCTGGTTTCAATACATAGTGGGTTACGACAAGCAGGAGCAGCGCTCGCTCGCGACTTCAGTCAGCGCGCGCGTCAACCAGTATCGTGGCTCGCTGGAGCGGTCGGTTGCGGCGCTACGGGAGACAGCGTCTGCGCACGGCCGGGGGCTCTGGATGATCGTCTTCGCGGGTGTTGGTGCGCTCTTGATCGGGTTTGCGGCAACGCGGGTGCGGCGCCTCGGTTGGCGGTGGGCCTTGAAACCTGGCAAGCGTCAAACGAGCACAGAGACTTCAGCAGTGGTGTTTTATCAACGCCTGATGCGCTTGTTGGAACGTCGCGGAGTGCAACGCAATCCGGATCTAACGCCGCTCGAGTTTGCTACTGGCCTCGACTTGCAACCGGCGTTAGCCATTACACGCGCCTACAACCGCGTGAGATTTGGCGGGCAGAAACTTTCGCCGGCGGAGTTGCGCGAGATTGATCGAGCCCTGAGTCAACTCGAAGGCAGTAAGCAGTAAGCAGTAAGCAGTGAGCAGTAAGCAGAAGGCAGAGGCAGAAGGAGTTCGTTTTGACTTCGGCCGGTCGTCCGTCATCGTTCGCCCGTCGTCTTTACCAGTTATGAAAAAAGTTGGATTTATCAGCCTCGGTTGTCCCAAAAATCTCGTCGACAGCGAAGTGATGATGGGGCAGCTCAAGGCAAACGGTTATGAACTTACCGCGGACGCCAGTGAAGCTGACACGGTCGTCGTCAACACCTGCGGCTTCATCGATTCTGCTAAGCAGGAATCGATCGACACTATTCTCGAAGCAGCGCGCTTGAAGAGCGACGGGAAAGCGACGCGCTTAATTGTTGCCGGCTGTCTGGTCGAGCGTTATCGCGATGAACTGAAAGCTTCAATGCCGGAGGTCGACGCGTTTATCGGCACCAGCCAGATCAACGACATCCTCGCGGTTTGCGATCCGCAGACAGACACGCGTTCGCTTCCCATCGTTTCCCTCGGCAATCAGAGCTCTACTTATCTTTACGACGAATCGACGCCGCGCGTGTTAGCCACGCCAAGTCACTATGCGTTCATTAAGATCGCCGAAGGCTGTGATCGGCCGTGCGCGTTCTGCTTCATTCCGCAGATGCGCGGCCATTTTCGCAGCCGGCGATTTGGCTCCATCGTCGCGGAGGCGCACCAGCTTGCTGAGGAAGGTGTGAAGGAGTTAATCCTCGTGGCGCAGGACTCTTCGCGTTACGGCGAGGACCTCGGCAAAGACGATGCCCTGGCCCATCTGCTGCGCGAGTTGTCACACACGGCTGGCATCGAGTGGGTGCGCGTCATGTACACCTATCCGACGCACATCAGCGATGGCTTTCTTGAGGTCCTCGCTGAAGAACCGAAGGCAGTCAAGTATCTCGACATGCCTTTGCAGCATGCGTCGCAGAATGTTTTGCGCCTGATGAAGCGCGGCGGCAATCGCGCTTCGCTGGAGCGACTGATCAAGCGCGTGCGCGACCGCGTGCCGGAGATTGCGGTGCGTACCACTTTCATCACCGGCTTTCCCGGCGAAACTGATGAAGACTTTGAAGAACTGCTGACATTCATCAAGAACGTCGAGTTCGATCGGGTTGGCGTGTTCACCTATTCAGACGAAGAGGGAACGGCGGCCTACGATCTACCAAACAAAGTCGAACCAAAGATCGCCAAGCAGCGGCGCACGCGCCTGATGAAGGAGCAGGCAAAGATCGCGAAACGAAAGCACAAGAGAATGATCGGCCGGCAGGTTCGGGTAATCTTTGAAGGTGAATCGACCGAGAGCGAATTGCTGTGGCAAGGCAGAATGGAAACGCAGGCACCCGATATTGATGGCTGCGTACTGATCAACGATGCGCCGGAAGGCTTCGCGCCTTCGCCCGGCGATTTAGTAAACGTTCTGATCACAGAAGCGCAACAGTATGATTTGGTTGGGCGGATCGTGGCGTCCTAACAAAGGTCATTCAACTGTAAAGAGGGATCACGATGAAACAAGCCGTGATATTCATCAGTCTATGCTTGCTGGCCCTTTGCTCACCGAGCGTCGCTAAAGCTCAGAGCTGGGTCATTGTCTCTCCGGCGGGTGCGCAGTTCTCCGTCCAGATGCCCGCCCCGCCAATCACAACAGCTAAGGAATACAACGTCGGACAATTTAACGTTGCAGGTCAGCGCTATAGCGTCTCCGATCATGGCGTGGACTATCACCTCTGGTCTCTCAGGAACCCGAGCTTTGCCGACTACAAATCGCTGGAGGGTGAAAATTATGAAGATGGTTGCGCGGATCTTGTTTGGGACGGGTTGTTCAAACCCTGGAGGGACAAGCTA
>JBDUDV010000142.1:0-5184 GCA_040002755.1 Acidobacteriota bacterium
TCAATACTCCGGTCGTTTCCGGCAACGTCTCCTTCTACAACGAAACGGAAGGACGCGGAATAATTCCGACGCCAGTAATCGGAATGATTGGCCTGGTCGAAGACGTGCGTCGCGTGGTCCAACCCGGATTCAAACAGGCGGGTGACATCATCGCACTGTTGGGAACTACCGCGGACGAACTTTCCATCAGCGAATATGCGGCGACTATTGCGGGCGTTTCTACTGAGGAAATGATTGCCGGCGGTTACGTCCCCAAGATCGATTTGCAACTTGAGTGCGCCGTGCAGCGGGTGTGTCTCGAAGCCGCCGAAACAGGACTGCTCGCGTCTGCCCACGACTGCGCCGATGGCGGCCTGGCCGTCGCCCTGGCTGAAAGTTGCTTCTCTTCGCTGAATCGCAATGGTATCGGCGCGGAGACTAACGTAACCGAAACTGCGTCTTTGTCGACTACCAGCGCGCTTTTCAGCGAGTCGCCTTCACGGATCATTCTAAGTTTCCCACCGTCTTCGCTGGCTCTATTGGAGGATCTTGCCGCCCAGGCGAATTGCCCAATGACGATCCTCGGCCACGTCGGCGGCAATCAGTTGCGAATAAAAGTCGGCGAAGCAGAAATCATCTTGGTCGAGGTCAGTGAACTGGAAAACATTTGGCGTGGTTCGTTGGCCAATAAGCTCGAAGCTAAAGTGATGGCCGTGAGTGAGGGTTAACTCTTTGGCGGACGCTGAACTGTCACCGCACTCCAAAGAGTTGAGTCGTTCGATTCAATCATGCATCCCGTAATCTATCTCAACAAAGTGATGCTCGAAGCGACAAAGGCGCGCGTAGCGCCGGTGTCGTCAGCGATGTTGTATGGCCGCGGAGTTTTCACGACCGTCGCGATCCATAACGGCAAAGGATTCCTTTGGCCGGAACATTGGCGACGCCTAAGCAGCCATGCCGAAAAATTGAACATCGACAGTGCCGGTTTAGACGAGAACAACGTTGGCGAGGCAGTTAGAAAACTTTGTTCAGTGAATCAGGTGAAAACCGGGCGCGCTCGCGTAATCCTGCTGGCGCGTAGCGGCCGTGACGTTTGGCGAACAAAAAAGGAAAGCACACTTAAGACTGACCTCCTGATCATGACTGGTGAACCGCAAAAAGTTTCGGTAGACGGAATGTCGCTGGCGGTCTCGCCTTATCGCATCAACACAATGTCGCCGCTCGTGGGAATCCGCAGTCTGAATTATCTGGAGCAGGTCCTTTCATGGGAAGAGGCGCAAGCGAGAGATTTTGACGAAGCGGTGATGCTCAACGAGCGCGGTGAAATCGTTGCGGCCACGATGGCGAACATTTTCTGGTTTAAGGAAGGCACACTCCACACGCCCGCTCTGAATACCGGAGCGATCGCCGGTATAACCCGGGCGGCAGTCATTGAACTCGCAGGCAAACAATTTATTCCGGTGGTTGAAGGCGTTTATGAGTTGGCTGATCTCGCTGACGCTGACGAAATCTTTCTCACCTCGACCAGCATCGGCGTAGCGCAGGTGACGACTTTTGACTTCCGGCGGTATGCAATGACCGCCGGAACCACCTGCGCCAGAATCACAGACTCGTTTAAGGCCCTGGTATCCCAAAGCTAGTCCCCCTGAGTACTGACAATCCTGGGATTGACAGTCCTACTTCGTGCGTTTACGCTGGGGCGATTTCTTAGAGAGAGGCCTGATCCTCGCTAACCAATCAGGGCGATCCGCGGTGCGATTCCTCAGTTTCATGGCACCGGAACCAGCTTTGGGATCATCGCACCACGGCTAAGGAGAATGGTTTATGAGTAAGGTAATACTAGTAAACCCGGCAAACGCCACTGTAGGCTACAGCGTGATTACGCCTCGCTGGCTGTTCGTCATCGCAGGGGCAACGCCCACTAAGTTTGCTGGTGACCCCGTAATCGTCGACGTTCCGGTTACGGCGTTCAATCCCAAAGATGTAGGACCGGGCGACATCGTCGGCGTTGGAATACACACCGGTAATTGCCGGCCGGGCTATCGCGTGGTACGTGAGGCGAAGCAGCGAGGTGCCACAGTCATCGTCGGTGGTGTGCACGGAACCATCTTTCCCGAAGAGCCGCTCGAGATGGGTGCTGACGCCGTTGTAAAAGGAAATGCTGATCTCATTTGGAAAGACATTTTAGAGGACGCACACCTGGGCCGTTTGAAACGAGTCTATGACGGCGGACGCGTGCCCGGTGAGTTGATGGTGAAAGCGCGTTGGGACCTGCTGGATCCAAACAAGTATTTGATGGGCTGCATCCAGACGGTGGCCGGCTGTCCTGAAAACTGTAGCTTCTGTTCGGTGTGGGTGACTGATGGCCGCACGCCACGCCTGCACACCAACGATCAGATCATCGAAGAAGCAAACGAGCTCTACGCGATGGGCTTTCGTTACGTATTTTTCTCGGATGACAACTTCACTCCCGCTACGCTGGCTCGCATTGCTCGCGAAACAAACCCGCAAACTCGCGCCAACCTCGAACGCGTGCGCGAAGATCGCCTGCAACTATTCGATCAGTATGACAAGGCCGGTCCACCCGCGCTCTACGGCTTTACCCAGATGACTTCAGAGTGTCATACGGACGAAGAATATATGGACGCGATGTACAGTAAGATGCGCTTGCGTGGAGCGCTGATCGGAGTGGAGTCGTTCACTGAAGAGGGCTTGAAAAACGTAAACAAGACCTGGAACCCGGTCGGCGAGAAGATGGCTGAGGCGATTCAAAAGATCCAGAGCCACGGCATCATGGTTCTCGCCTCGATTATTGGCGGCCTGGAAAGCGATTCGTTATCGACGCTCAAGACGATGCGGGACTTTGCGCATTTGTCGGGCACCGCCTTCGCGCAGTTTCCACTTTACAGCGTCTACCCCGGAACCAAGGATTACCATGAGATGATTCGCGATTACAAAAATCGTGATAACGCTGACTACCAGCCGAAGCACGCGGTGCAAATCGTGAAGGAAAAGTTTTGGCTCGACTATGATCATACTGACGTTGCTGTGACCCACCCGTCGATCCCGACTGAGACCTTGATGAAGGAATCGCAGGAAAGTTGGAGTACGTTTTATAGCTTGAAAGAAATTATTGCGCGCACGCGCAGTGGCCCGATGAGTAACCTGCCGCTCAGCAGCAGGTTTGTTTACGCGGTCGCTTGTTTGGTGTTCGCATCGCTTTATCCCGGAGGCATCGCTGCCGACAACGTGCGCAAGACGAAGCTCAGTTTGTTTGCGCGGCTTTCGGTGCGGGCAGCTATTCGTCTGACAAGACGGACGTATGACTGGGGAATCCGACCGCAACATCGACTGGCGCCAGTCGCCGAAACAAGACGCGCCGCGTAACCTCTGCAATTGCGACAACTCTTTGGAGTGCGGCGGCAAGCGGAGCGCGACGCCGCTCTAGTTTCAAACCGAAAGCTAGCCAATCCAAAGCGGCCTCGCGCTCCGCTTGCCGCCGCACTCCAAATTAGAATCCCGGAGCGACCATTCGTGTCATCGCCTCGGGATTTTTTATTTTCTGTCCCGCCATCCACGCATCAGCCTCTGTGATTAGTTGTCGGCCACGTTCGTCTCGCAGTCGCTCGCCCAACCGCCTGCGAACCGCAGCCGCATGCAGGCTCATCTCGGCGCGCTCAAAACCCTGCACTGCTTCCGAAAGCAGCGCGGTCGCTTTAGCGGTTTCAGCGCGCTGATGGGCCACGGTGGCGCGAATCAAAGTTGCAAACGGTTTTGACCACGACATGTTTACTTTTTCGATGTTGCGCGCGACTTTTTCGGCGAGCCGCAACTTGTCCGCATCGCGACCGCCGCCGCTGGAGGCCAGGGCCGTGCGCGCACGCAACTGCATAGCCTCGACACGCACCGCGGGTGTACGCAGCAACAGTGAATCTTCGAGCGCCGGCCATTGCCTCGCAACATGTTTCCAGGCCACCTCTACGTCTCCGGTGTAGAGCTCGATTTGTACCAGCGCATGCAGCGAAACGTAGTGCTGCAAATGAAAGCCTTCGTGTGGCCACGACTTCAGCGCCTCGATCACGTCGCCGCGAGCTTTGTCTGGATCATCTGCCGCCAGCCATATCAAATTCAAACGGGTGCGCAGTTCCATGGCCGCAAAAACATTTCCCTGTTCGAGCGCGGCCGAAAGCAGCGCCGGCACGCGCTGGGACACTTCGGCGAGTTCGCCAAGATATAAAAGTGAACTCAGCCGGTAGCGATTCGCGACCGTCAGTTCCCAGGTTACGCCCGTGCAGCGATCACGCAAAACTTCCGACGCGTGTTCGCAGAGTTCGGCGGCTTTCCGCCAGGTCCCGGCAAGGTAAGCGCAGACACCGTGCGCCCAGGTTGACAGTGCGATGGCGTGCGGATGATTTACCTTCTGCGCAAGCTCCTCGGCTTGTCGTGCAATTTGCGCGGCGCGCTCCACTTCCTTGCCGCCGCGCGCCGCGGTCCATGCGGCCTCGAAGGCCATCGCGCGCGCAACGCGGTAAGGCTCTCCCGCCCGCAGCGCCAGCAACAGGTGACGACTTTGGAAATCCGCGCCGCGAATCAGATCAACTGCCCCCAGACCGGCCGCGACGGAGTAACAAGTATCCACCCGCACCAGATCGAATTCGGGAATCTCGCTGGCATCACGCTCAGTAAACTTCAGACCACGCACACGAATTTGCAATCGCTTGATAAGTAGCGAAAGCAACGCACTCCGCGGCCCGGCGGGATATTTCAAACCTATAGCCGCCAGTACGGTGCGAATCAGCTCCAGGCCTTCGTTGATGTGGCCACCCATTAGTAACTGTTGGGCGGCTCGTCTTTTGAAGTCGAGACTCTGACGCGCTGGAGTCAATTCAGCCACGTCAAGATAAGCCTGCGCCGCCTCGGCCGGCCGGCCCGCGTTTACCAGCGCGTCGGCCAATCCACGCTTTAGTTCAACTAGTTCAGCTCCGCGCGCAGGCGCCAGTTCCAGCGCTCGGCGATAGAAGACAGCTGCACGATCAAAGGCGAGCGCAGTCGCCGCCTTCTTCGCCGCTACGGCAGCGTGGGTTGCGGCGCGCACTCTTTCACCCGCGCCCAGGTAGTGTTCAAAGAGCGCTTCCGGATCGTCGATGCCCCGGGCTTCGAGCGCCTGGGCCAACCGCCGGTGAATCTGCGTAACTTTCTTCGGAT
>JBDUDV010000143.1:0-5148 GCA_040002755.1 Acidobacteriota bacterium
GACTGCGAATCACGCTCGGCCGCTCAGCGCGCAACGACCTCTGCATTCCCGATCCTTTCGCATCGCGTGTACATGCCGAGGTGCGCCGTGAGGGTGAGGAGTATTACCTGCAGGATCTGGGTTCCGCAAACGGCACGCTTTACAACGGCGGCACGGTGGAAGGCACTGTGTCACTGACAGCTGGTGGTCGCATCCAGATCGGCGAAACCGAAATTGTTTTTGACGACGGCACCTTTGATTCGAGCATGGGTGCCACGATGATCACCGACAACTCCTCCACTTCGCTGCCTGAAGCCACCATCGCTCTCGCGTCGGGCGACCGCACCACCTCGGGTTTACTCGAAGCGATCGAGGGCGCACGCAGCAAGCCGGACATCAACGAGGTTGCGCGTGCTGCGCGCGACGCCCGCGAAGGCGACCTGCTTGCCTTGATCAGCAAAGTGGGCATCACGTTGCTCAGTTCATCGACGCTTGAACAAACGCTGGAACAGATCGTCTCGCTGGTATTCGAAGCCGTTCCCGCCGATCGTTGTTTGCTCATGATGCGCGATGAACACAGCGAAGAGATGCGCGTGGCTGTCGCACGTTTACGCGATCGCGTCGGCGCCGTCGGCGAGATCCGCGTCAGTCGCAACGTGATGGACGAAGTTGTTATCAAGGGCAGGTCAGTGCTGACCTCGGACGCGCAGCACGATCCGCGCTTTGCCAGTGGCACGGTTGTATTGCAAGGCGTCAGGTCGGTGCTCGCCGTGCCGCTCGGGGTTTCGGAAAAAGTTTTCGGCATTATTTATGCGGATTCCCCGATCGCCGAAGGAAGATTTACCGAAGACCATCTCAAGGTGTTGACGACGCTCGCCTCGGTCGCTGCGATCCGCGTCGAGAATGCGCGACTGGTCGAGGCGCGCTTTCAGCAGGAACGACTTGAGCGTGAGCTGCAACTGGCGATGGAAATCCAGCAGCGTTTCCAGCCGACAGCGCCGCCGGTGGTACCCGGTTACGAATTCCAGGGCATTAGTTTCCCCTGTTACGAAATCGGCGGCGACTATTACGACTTCATTCAACGCGAGGACGGACGTTTGGTGATCGCCCTGGGCGACGTTTCGGGCAAGGGAACTGCCGCGGCGCTCTTGATGTCCTCGTTGCACGCCTCAATTCATGCCCAAACCGGCTCGCACGACACCCTCGTGGAAACAATCTCCGCGGTGAATCGTTATCTCGCCGCCAACATCCCTTCGAACCGCTTTGTCACGCTTTTTTACGCCGAACTTGATCCCGAATCGGGCGCGCTTTCATTTCTGAACGCCGGTCACAATCCGCCGCTGATCGTGCACGCCGCCGGCACTGTCGAGCAGTTGGCTTCGGGGGGCTTGCCGCTTGGAATCAAAGGCGATGCTGAATATCGCGAGGGCCGCACGACGTTGCAGCTGGGTGACGTGCTGGTGATCTATTCCGATGGCGTGACCGAGGCGGCCAGCCCAGCCGGCGAGGAGTTTGGCCCCACCAGACTCTATGAAGTGGTGTCGCGCAACGTTGATGCTTCCGCAGCAGGTATTCGCGATCGTATCGAATCGGCGTTAACTAAATTTTCTCAGGGCACCCAGGCGGCGGACGACATTACGCTCGTGATCGTCAAGCGCCAGTCTGAGGCAAGACAGCTCACCGCCAGCGGCGCTCGCTAAGCAGCGAATCACGTTTTCACGTAAGCCGTCATTTCACGCAGCGCCGCTAGCTGTTCGCGGCTGAGCTGGTATTCTCGGTCGCCCATTCGAAGCGTCAGCTTTTCCCCCGCCACCATCCGGCGAAATGCAGGATAAGGCACTTGCAGCAATAGATATTCGGAAACACCGCCTTTAGCAGTCGTCGAACCTGAGAACTTGTCGGTTGTGTCGTAGACGACTTTCTCGTCCGACAGAAATATGATCCGGGACGGTCCAGGGAACATTGAACCGAAGGAAAACGCTGCAAAATCCAGGCTCACGAACTTGGGTGCCGCCGCCGACTGCCTCACTCCACTTGAGTCACCGGCAACTTCGAAGTGTGGTACTAAGGCCAATCCGTTATTCAGATTCCCCTCCAATTGAAGACGAGAAATGGAAATCTCGGTCCGGTCTCGCGCGGCGGAATAGACGGCCGTGGGGTGGAGCCCTGGGTTGTCGTTACGCACCGGCTTAACATCCTCGCTCAACTGCAGCGGGCGAGCGTTTCGATCGAAACCGAAGGAGCCGACTGAATCTGTGTAGGTGACCACGATATAGCGTGTTTCTTGTCGTAAAAAAACCACCCAAAGCTCATCGACTTTTGTGATTGACGGGTAGTGCCGCTTTACAAAAACCGCGGTTGCCTGTGCACGTTTCGCGCGTTCATCATAATTTTTAAAATTAAGTGGAGAGTTAATGAAGGTGACGGTTAGCGCGCCACTACTGAGGTTCACGTTTACGCCGTCCTCGCCGTATTCGGAAACGATTCGCCGTTGCAGCTCAGCAAGATCGCTGATTGTAGCTAGCTGCTTGCCGCAGCCGGCGAACGCAAGCGCCGCGGCCAACGCAAACAGGAGCAGATACAATTTACGTGGACGCATGGCTAAGTCGATCTGACGAAACGCTGCCCGATCCCGACATCCAGGACGTGGGATTTGTGAAGAGCGGCGGCATTATAACACTGTGAGGATGGGTGTATCCGATGACGAGCCTGTCGGAAACACTTCGCGATTTACAGGCGGATGTGATAATGCTGCTGGCGAAAAGTGGATCAGGACACAGACATTGGGGGGCCGGGTCATCGGTTTCCGGTGACCAAACATTCGGCGATTATTGCCGCCCGCAGCGGAGACCCGGACGTGCGCCAACGCGCCTTCGCCACCATCGTTGAAGCTTATTGGAAACCTGCTTACAAATACTTTCGCCTCAAGTGGCAAGCTTCGAACGAAGACGCTAAGGATCTCACTCAGGGCTTTTTCGTCACCGCCTTCGAGAAAGACTATTTCGCCAGTTATGATCCCGCGAAGGCCAGTTTCCAAACGTTTGTCCGCACCTGCCTGGATCGCTTCGTTGCGAATCAACGGAAATCTGAACAGCGTCTCAAACGAGGCGGTGGCGCCGAACACCTGTCATTGGATTTCGGTGAAGCAGAAAACGAACTTTCCCTGCACAGTTTGGTTTCGGAGATAACGCCGGAAGAATACTTTCATCGCGAGTGGGTGCGGAGCCTGTTGGCGTTGGCGATTGAGACTTTGCGGCATCATTATGCGGATAAGGGAAACGTCGTCTACTTCGAGCTATTTGAGCTTTACGATCTGCGAGACGATGACAGCAATCCGGAGTCGGAGCAGAAAGCCTCGTATGCAGCCCTGGCGAAGGAGTTTGGCTTAACGACCGCTGACGTCACGAATTACCTGGCGGCAGCGAGACGTAAATTTCGTCAAATCGTACTCGCAAAGCTACGCGAACTAACTGCCAGCGACGAAGAATTTCAGGCCGAAACACGCGCTCTCCTGGGAGTGAAAATAAAATGAGATGGCTCTCAGACAAGAGTTTGACGCACCTGCTGGGGGTAGCGAACGATTTGGATTTCGGTGCGACGAAGTATCGTTTACGCGAAGAGATCGCGCGCGGCGGCATGGGCACAGTCTACCGCGCTGAAGACACAGAGCTCGACAGGGAAATAGCCATCAAGGTTCTGAACACGCCGGAAGCAAATCCTGAGATGGCGAAACGGATGGTGCGCGAGGCGCAGATCATCGCGCGCCTGGAACATCCCGGAATAGTTCCAGTTCACGATGTTGGCCTGCTCGAAGACGGCCGTGTGTTCTACGCAATGAAGCTGGTGCGCGGCAGCCGGCTCGATCAATATGCGGCGCGGAATGATTCGCTGAAGGATCGTCTGCGAAAGTTTCAAGGAGCCTGCGAAGCAGTCGCCTTCGCCCACACGCACGGAGTTATTCACCGAGACCTGAAACCTCAAAACATCATGATTGGATCATTCGGCGAAGTGCTGGTGCTCGATTGGGGTGTGGCGAAAATCACTGGACGCGATTCTGACAGTCTTTCGGAAGCCGACACATTACCACTGACACCGCAAATTGACGCCGCGTCTTCAACCGCGATGCCCTCAAAAACGGACGACACGGCGCCGGGAACGATTATCGGTACGCCGCTCTACATGTCACCCGAACAGGCGCGCGGCGAGATTGCCCGGCTGGATGAACGTTCGGATGTCTATTCGCTCGGCGCGATTCTTTATTTTCTGCTGACGAAGCAGCCGCCGGGAGCCACTCGACCTCGTGAGTTAAACCCCAGAATTGGCAAAGCGGTAGAAGCAGTTTGTTTGAAGGCGATGGCGCCGGACGCGGCGGAGAGATACTCGTCCGCGAGGGAGTTGCGTGACGACATAGTCAACCTGATTGACGATGAAGCGGTAACGGCGTACCGCGAAAATGTTTTTGAGCGCATTGGTCGTTGGCTGGGCAGGAACCGTTTTCTTGTGTTTCTGGTTCTGGCTTATCTCCTGATGAGAATTTTCTTCATTTTGACCGCGCGACGTTAAAGATTTCCCAACGAGCGTTTAATAGAAGAGTAGCGGCACGGGGAAATGCCTGACGGAGATTAAGAAACTCCTGTTAGCGACACTCGGAGGCTTCGTGTTTTGCTCGTAGTCAACGCAGTCTTGTTTCCAGTGTTCTTTCCTAATGGGCCGCCCGAGCGCTACGTTGGCGACAGATCGTCGCCGCTGGTTCTTTACAGCGTGCTCGCGTTCCTGATCACCGCGTTTCTGATGTCGCATGTCGATCCGCTATTCAGTCGTGATGGACCCGGCTGGAAAGAAGGCCTGCGCGTCGGAGTAATCATGGCGCTGTTTGTATCATTGCCGGAAAACCTGCACGTCTGTGCACTAACCAACGTTTCGTTTCTGAAGCTGTTGTTTCCGGCTGTTGAGTGATCGTGATTTGGGGACTGGCAGGAGTGGTGCTTGGAATTATTTACTGCCGTGGACCAGTCAAACGCCGGAGCGCC
Organism: Acidobacteriota bacterium; assembly: GCA_040002755.1. Taxonomy (GTDB): domain Bacteria; phylum Acidobacteriota; class Blastocatellia; order Pyrinomonadales; family Pyrinomonadaceae; genus PSRF01. Next base: position 5,010 of record JBDUDV010000143.1, read on the forward strand.
AACATCGTCAGCAGCACGGTCCAGAATTCGATTCGGTAGTAACAAACTTGAAGAGGAGCAATGAAATGTCAAAACCAGTAATAGGTATCGTTCTCGGAGCAATCCTCGGGGCGGTTGACGGTCTAACTGCCTGGTTCAC
>JBDUDV010000144.1:0-4604 GCA_040002755.1 Acidobacteriota bacterium
CTGTCGTTGCAAAAGTCGCCGCCAGATCGATCTGGGGACGCATCTGGTTCTTGAAGTACTGCAGATCGATCTGGTTGATATCTTTTTGTAAACGCAGTCTACGCAACTCCGGCCTATTGTCGCGAGCCTCTTTCAGGGCGTCATTCAGGTTTACCGGCGAGGTATCGATTTTCGGCGTGTCGGTCGGCGTAATCTGGGCGGACCACTCGGGCGCAGTGGGGTCCTTGACGATTAACTGCTTGAGCGCGTTTTCAGCGATGGAGACAGTCTGAACGGCGAACAGCAGGGAAGACTCGCGAGTCGCCAGTTCAGTTTGTACCTCGGCTCTTTCCAGCGGCGCCTTTGCCCCCACGGCAATCTGCGCTTCAACCTGCCGGAGGTTTTCGCGCGTCAGGTTAAGATTATCAAGCTGGTTCTGTTGATCGCGCAAAGCGAAGACCAGGTCCCAGTACGCACGTTGTACCTGCGTGATCACGTCTATAGTTCGCAGACGGAAGTCCGAGTCAGATTGTTCCAGGCGCTTCTTCTGAATTCGAATCTGCCGCCGGTTGTTGTCTATTGAACGGTTGCGTTGAAGCGGTTGAGCAATCGAGAGAGACAGGTTAGAAGAATAAAACGGATTCAGTGTGCTGTTGATGGCGCTGGTCGTGTTTTTTGCGTTGCTGAATTTAAACTCATAGGTTCCGCCGCCGGTCGCAAAGCTCTTCGTGATGCCTGGATCAAATCGGAACTGCGTGGTTGAGAGCTTTCCTGATGGAGCCCCGGCGGTAACAAAACTCACTGGCTCAGTGCTCCTCGTATACTGGGGGTTAATCGAATAAAAGAAATCGTAAACGCCTCGTAACGCGCGGAGCTGAGTCTCGGCGAAGCGCACGTCGTCTCGCGCGACTTCGATGTCGTTGTTGTTTTCGAGGGCGCGCTTGATTGCATCGTTTAGAGTAAGCGTCACGGTGTTGTCACTGGTTACACCCAAGCGGGTCATATTCGGAATAGGCGGCAACGGCCGCTGTACAACCGGAGGAAAATTGGGCTCAACCGGTTCCTGGACCGTCGGCTCGCCGATCGGGGGTGTGGGCGCAACCGTCGGGGGCTGGGTCTTAGTTGAAGGCGACAGGCTTTGTCTCGGTGGCGATTGTGGCTGTGATGGTTGGCTTTGGGGCGGAGCTGTTGGGTTGCTCCGCTGACTTGGCGGAACACCTGGGTTTGGCCGCACTGTGTTTGGCGGCTGGGTAGCAGGATTCGGCGGGGGTGTCGCTCCTGGCGTCTGCGCAAAAGCTGCGACGCCTCCAACGAGCAGAAACGCCGACAGCAATAGAATCTTGAACAGCTCACGAGGCTGAGGAATAAGCATCACACCCAAAGCTCCTTACGGTTACCAATATTTTTCTCAAAACGTCATTAACAGCTAACAAACAAGTCTCATACGATCAAGTCTTTACTACGCTATTATGCGCAAGGCAGTTTCAAAAAGATCCACGAGACGGTCGCTTGACACTCAATGCTACGCCGCATAATCTTGGCTTTCTTTAACTCCAGCAAGTTTCGATCCCAGTTTGGCAGGCGGCGGAGAATAGTGTGTCTTGTCGCCCGCTTCAGACTCCGAATGACGCGCTGGAACAATCAGCAGGAGGGTAACTCACAATGGCGGTGAAAGTTGGCATCAACGGCTTCGGACGCATCGGACGGAATATCTTTCGCACTTCGATCGGTGATTCAGAGATCGACATCGTGGCCGTTAACGATCTCACAGACACAAAGACGCTCGCGCACCTGCTGAAATACGACTCGGTGCTCGGAAATCTCGATCATGAGATTACGTCAACCGAAAATGGGATTAAGGTTGAGGACGACGAATTTCGCGTATTCTCGCAGCGCGACCCGGCGGCCATTGATTGGGAGTCAGTGGGCGCCGAGATCGTCATCGAGTCCACCGGAATTTTTACGAAAGCCGCAGATGCGAAGAAACACCTGCGCGGGAGTGTCAAGAAAGTGATCATCTCCGCGCCCGCCAAGGACGAAGACATTACGATCGTGCTAGGCGTCAATGAAAGTAAGTACGTTCCCGCGGAACATCACATAATTTCCAATGCGTCCTGTACCACAAACTGCCTGGCACCGGTTGCGAAAGTTATCCATGAAAACTTCGGGATACGCTCGGCGCAGATGACGACGATTCACTCCTATACAAACGATCAGCAACTGCTCGACCTGCCACACAAAGACCTCCGTCGCGCTCGCGCCGCCGCGCTCTCGATGATTCCGACTTCTACCGGCGCCGCCAAGGCGGTCGCCCTGGTCCTGCCGGAGCTAAAGGGTAAGTTTGACGGAATCTCAGTCCGCGTGCCGACACCGAACGTCTCGCTGGTTGACGTTGTCATGGACGTTGAGAAGGAGACGAACACTGAGGAAGTGAATGCGGCGCTCAAGAATGCGGCCAACGGAGCACTGAAAGGCATCCTCGCGTTTTCTGAAGAGCCCCTGGTGTCGAGCGACTTCAAGAGAAATTCGAATTCGTCCATTGTCGACGCCGAATACACGAAGGTCATAAACGGAAAACTATTAAAAGTGCTTTCCTGGTATGACAACGAGTGGGGCTACTCCTGCCGCGTGCGTGATTTGATCAAGTTCATCGCGAGCAAAGGACTGTAATAACAGTGATGAGTAATGAGTGATGAGTTGGGGCGATCAATGGTCTGCCCTGGACTTCTTGCTCATTACTCATCTCTCGTTACCCACCACTTTTATGGCAAAGCTCTCCATCAAAGACCTCGATCTAAAAAGCAAGCGCGTTTTCATTCGCGTCGACTTCAATGTGCCTCTCAAGGACGGCAAGGTTGAAGACGACACACGCATCCGCGCCTCGTTGCCTACGATTCAATACGCAATCGAGCAAGGCGCGCGAGTGATCCTCGCTTCACACCTGGGACGTCCTAAGGGCGAACGCGTCGAGAAATACAGCCTCAAACCGGTCGCGGAACATCTTTCGACCTTACTGAATAAGCCGGTCGGGTTTGCGGAGGACTGCGTCGGAGAGGTGGCTGAATCCAAAGTCGCCGCGCTGCCGGATGGCGACGTGCTGCTACTCGAAAACCTGCGCTTCCATAAAGAAGAGGAAAAGAACGAGGAGTCGTTTGCGCAACAGTTAGCGCGCTTGTGCGACGTTTACGTTAACGATGCTTTTGGCGCCGCGCATCGTGCACACGCTTCTACCGTCGGCATCACGAAGTTTGTCGAACAGGCCGCCGCTGGTCTTTTGATGCAGAAGGAGCTGGAGTATCTCGGCCGCGTCACAACTAACCCCGAACATCCGTTCGTTGCCATCCTTGGCGGGGCCAAAGTCTCTGACAAAATCCCAGTGATCAAGGCGCTGATAGATCGCAAAGTCGACAAGATCCTGATTGGCGGCGCGATGGCCTACACGTTCTTCAAGGCTGAGGGTTTTACGGTTGGCAAGTCGCTGGTTGAAAACGACATGACGCAAACTGTAATCGAGATCAAGGAGCGCGCGGAAATTGAGAGCGTAGAGTTGTTGTTGCCGACCGACCATCAGGTTGTAGACAGCTACGAACCGATCAAGGGCGACAAGATCATTGCCAAGACAATTCCGATCGAATTTACGAATGCCGGACATGCAGGCATGGACATCGGTGTAGAAACTGTGGCGCACTTTGCCAACGCGTTGCGCGACGCGCGCACCATTATCTGGAATGGACCGATGGGCGTTTTTGAAGAACCTCCTTTTGACCGGGGGACGATTGGTATCGCCCACGCCGTCGCGGAAGCTGCAGACCGCGGCGCGATAGTGATCGTTGGCGGTGGCGATTCCGTTGCGGCTGTCACGCAAGCCGGGGTGGCGGATCGGATAACGCACATTTCTACCGGCGGCGGCGCGACTCTCGAATTTCTTACCGGGAAAGAGTTGCCAGGCGTTGCTGCGCTGAATGATAAGAGCTAAATGCAATTTTTAGGTCTTTGGTCTTGGGCTTTGGGTTTTTCCTCGCTCTGGGGCGGAAGAAATTCAAAATCCAAAGACGAAAAACCGAGGGCCAAAGCTTTATGAGAAAACCTGTCATTGCCGGAAACTGGAAGATGTACAAGTTGCTCGCCGACGCGGTTGATACCGCGCTGGCCCTGAAACCGCTGGTGGCCAACGCCAACCATTGCGAGGTCGTCATCGCGCCTGTTTTTACCGCGCTAAAGACCGTGGCTGACCGGCTGGAAGGATCCAACATCGGGGTTGCCGGTCAAGATTGTTCGACCGAAGTCGAAGAAGGCGCCCACACCGGTGAAGTGACGGCTTCGATGCTTCGTGATGTGGGCGCTCGCTATGTGATCGTCGGGCATTCCGAGCGGCGGCAGTTCTATAGTGAGAGCGATACGATGGTGAACAAAAAGTGTCGCGCTGGAATCGCTGCGAACCTGAACGTCATTCTCTGCGTCGGTGAGAGACTGCAACAAAGGGAGGAAGGACTTGCCGAACGAGTCGTAAATGGCCAGCTTAGCGGCGGACTCAATGGGTTGACAGCCTCAGACCTCGACCGTATCATCGTTGCCTACGAGCCTGTTTGGGCCATCGGTACGGGACGTACAGCGACGCCGGAGCA
>JBDUDV010000145.1:0-3997 GCA_040002755.1 Acidobacteriota bacterium
CTTGGGCTCTTCCTGATAGACTTCGTTTAAGACTTCCGAAATAGTTGGGGGAGCAGTGATGGACTTGAGCGAGCGACTGCTGGAGATCGGCAAGTCGCGGCGCGGCGAACGAATCTGTTCCGACATCTGGCCTTCGTAGGCCTCTACGATTCGCTTCAGTTGCTGCTGGCTCTCTGCTAGTAGTCTGGCGCCCCGTTCCTGGTGCATTCGTTCCAAGCTCGCAATCGCGGCGTTTAGTTTTGCATGACGCCTTGGCCGCCGTTCGATCCGTCGTAGTTTGCTGACGTAGCGGCGCAACTGCCGCGACGGAGTAGCGTGGCGACTTTCCTTTAAGACTTCTTCTTCGGCAGCGAACCCAAGCTGTTCGACCGCAGCGTTGTGATCGCCTAGCGAATAATACAAAGCACCCAACGCGAAGCGACCCAACGGCGGCGCATCTGGCATTGATCTCACCACGCGCTCGCCGGTCTTGACGACTTGTGCGATTTCAAAGTGATAACGACTGTTATCGCCGTCAACAAGTATTTCATTGGCCGCCACGTAAAAACCAAAAATCACTTTAGTCTTGCGGTTCGATCGAATCCTGAGCGCGAAAACGATCAGCAGGCCCAACGCAATAAGTGCGATGGCGGAGATTGGCACGGCGCGAATGATCCCCAGCACGCCCACGAGCGCAGCGACGACTGCTACGCCGGCGCCCAGCTTTAGTGTTAACGTTTTTTGGCTTGTAGTCATCAGTCATTCAATGAAGTTGATACTTGACCATCTCATTAACACCTGACTTTAGTCAGGTGAACCGAAGGTCGAAATCAACCTGAAACCGTTCAAACGGTTTCCCAGCACTCGCTCCCCAGCGTGAATCGTCACCTGGCTGAACCAGGTATTAATGAAGATCAACATCGCACTCAGCTACCCACCAACCGCTGACAAATCGCCGTGCCAACTTCTTCAGTAGAAAGACTCCCGCCCAGATCACGGGTCGTCTCGTTGTTGGAGATCGAATCGCCAACTGCCCGCTCTATCGCCTGGCTTGCGTCTTTGTTTCCTAAGTATTCTAGCATCATCGCCGAGGTCAGAATAGCGCCTACCGGATTCGCAATTCCCAGTCCTGCGATCGGCGGCGCGCTGCCATGGACCGGTTCAAACAACGACACGCGGCCCGGATGAATATTGCCTGAGGCGGCCAGGCCGAGTCCGCCCTGAAGCGCAGCGCCGAGATCAGTAAGAATATCGCCGAACAGGTTATTGCTGACGATGACGTCATACTGTGACGGGTCGAGCACCATAAACATAGCCATGGCATCGACATATTGGTGGTTCGCCTGTATCTCGGGGTACTCCGCGGAAATGTTTTTGAAAACGCGTTGCCAGAGATCGCCCCCGAAGCGTTGCACGTTTGATTTGTCGGCCATCGTCACGCGCTTACGCCCCTTGGCCCGCGCATACTCAAAAGCGGCGACGATAATCCTTTCTACGCCACGGCGGGTGTTTAGTTCCTCCTGCGTAGCAATCTCGTCGGCAGTTCCCTTTTTCAGAAAGCCGCCGGCTCCGCAGTAAGCGCCTTCAGTGTTTTCCCGCAAGACTACGAAGTCGATCTCTTCAGGTTTGCGGTCGCGCAATGGAGTCAGACGCGCATTGAGCAATCGCACCGGGCGAAGGTTGATATAAAGATCGAGGCCGCGACGCATTCCCAACAAAATGTCTTCAGCATGTTGATTTGAAGGCACGCGGGGATCGCCAAACGCACCAGCGAGGATTGCGTCGAAGTCGTTCGTGAGCATTTCCAGGCCACCGGCAGGCAGCGAAATTCCCTCGCGCAAAAACTTCTCCGCGCCCCAATCAAAATGAATTGGCTCCAGCACGACGTCATGCGTCTCGCGCACGCGATCGAGTACGCGAACAGCTTCGCGGATGACTTCCGGGCCAATGCCGTCTCCAGGTATCACTGCGATTCTTGATTTTCCGGGGCTCATTAGTTGTTATTTTTTGGGTTGTTGCTATCCGTCCAAGGTGATCTTCTGCGAGCGGCTACTCGCAGCTTTATTCCGGAATCGCTGGAGTCGGTGACGACGCCGGTACCGTTCGCGCGACGTGCTCGGCGATCTTCGGCAAACTCGCCAACACGGTGTCACCGACAATTTTCATGCTCTGGCCCGAAACCTTGTCGAGCGTATCGTCAGCCTTGTGCCAATAGGGATAACTGCTAAGTTGAATCAAGTCGAGTGAGTCGATCCCGGCCCTAAGAAAAGGCTCGTGATCATCTCCACCGACTCCCTCCGGCCTGTCCACGAAATACTTGCCATACCCCAACTCGCGTCCCCTTTGCCAAACGATGTCCTGCAGCCACTTGATGCTCATCGTGTCGCGACCCAGTTCGAGATTCTTCGATCCCATAAGATCCAGCAGGATCAAAGCCCGCACGCGACTAAGCTCTTTGCTCTCACGAAGCCGGGAAACATAACGACGGCTGCCGTAGGTGTTGTCAGGCAGCGGATTCTTTGGATCGCTTGGGTTTGGATTGTGACACTGTTCCCAGTCTTCGCATAACGCTTCCTCACCGTCAAAAAAAACCAGCCAGTAAGTCAGCTTTGGCTTCTGCTGGCTGGCGCCTAACACTCTCGCCAGTTCCAGCAGGGTTGCGACCGAGGTCCCCGGATCGTTGGCCCCGAGGAAACGCATGTCCTTGTAAAACTTTGAATCGTAGTGGCTGGAAACAATGATCACATCGTTCGACTCGCCGGGGATTTCCGCAGTGAGATTCACCAACTTCTTTTCACCGAGCGGAGTCACGGCAGTAAACTCATCGGTTTTCACCGAAAGGCCCGAGATTTTCAAGGAAGTGAGAATGTAATCGCGCGTTCGGGCCAGCTCAGGCGAACCGGGGATGCGCGGGCCAATCTCCATCTGCTTCTTCACGTGGTCCATTGCCCGCTCGCCGTTGAAAGCGACCGCGCCGGGTACGATCGGGCTCTCTTCGCGCGATCGATCTCGGTCCGCAGTTCCGATACGCGCTTTCGGTTGTCCCTCGTCCTTAGGGCAGGCACTCAACAGCAGGGAAAGGGCGAGCAGACAAAAACCGAGCAGCGACTTATTCAACGGGCGGCGAAATTTGCGCCGTTCAAATGCGTTGATGAACATCAAACGCAAGTTACACTGTAATCGAGACAAAACGCAAAAACGGCAGGTGGCTCATGACAGACTATCTCACCTGTGCTCGGACTGCGGTCTTCGCCTTCTCGGCTTCTTTGATTGCCCGCCGACATTCCACGCACAATCCGATGATACGGTGCGAGTGTTGAGTAATTTGAAAACGGTGCTGCGCTGCCAGCTTGTCCTGAAGCGCCTCCAACTCGGCTGAAAAGAATTCGATGATCCGCCCACACTCCGAACAGATCATGTGGTCGTGGTGTTGATGTTTGTAGTTGTGCTCGTAGTGTGTGATGCCGTCGCCAAAGCGGACCTCTCGCGCGAGCCCGGCTTCGGTCAGCAACTTCAGGGTTCGGTAAACCGTGGTTTGCCCGATGCTTGGATCTTGGTGTTTGACCAGGCGATAGAGATCTTCGCTGGAGAGGTGCTCTTCGGTGCGCAAAAATATATCGAGAATCAAGTCGCGCTGAGTGGTGCGCTTGAGGCCCGTCTTCTGTATATGTTTAAGAAAGACTTCCTGCTCTTCAGTCATGAGTTGAACCAACCTGGGCTGCGGCCACCACTTTCGGTCGTTAGAGCAATTCTACACGCGGAAGCCATCAACGTGAAGACTGCGGCGCGGCCCTGCTACATTCCCCCGCCGCCGGACCTAATTCTCTTGAGGAAATCTGGAGGTGTAGGAAGAGACGCGCGGATACTAACAGCAGATCAGAATTGAATACACAGGCGCGGCGACGCGGGACCGTTTGTCGTCATTGTTAGGTAATGTTAGAGCGTGCTATTTTTGCGGTCACGTGCCGGGGTGGCGGAATGGCAGACGCTACGGACTTAAAATCCGTTGTCCGCAAGG
>JBDUDV010000146.1:0-3904 GCA_040002755.1 Acidobacteriota bacterium
TCCATCGCAGATAGAATCACTTCCCAGGTTACAAATATTCTTCAACCTTGCCAACGATCTCGCGAATCTGGAACGGACGTCCTTTAACTTTCGAAAAAGCAATCGCGTCAACCAAATACTTTGCGCGCACCATCGTGCAGAGCTGGCCGAGATTCATTTCCGGAATAATCACGGTTTCAAATCCGGCGAGCACTTCCCCAAGGTTCTTCGGGAAAGGATTCAGATACTTGAGATGCGCCGACGAAACGCTCTTGCCTTCGCTCTGGAGTTTCTCAACGGCGGTGCTGATCGAACCGTAAGTCGAACCCCAACCAAGCACCAGCACCTTTCCGGTTTTCTCACCGAAGACTTCAAGCAGCGGAATGTCGTTCGCAGCGCGATCAACTTTCTCTTGTCGCAGCTTCACCATCAGATGGTGGTTTTCCGGATCGTAGTTAACGTTGCCGGTGATGTGCTGTTTCTCGATACCGCCAATACGATGCTCGAGTCCCGGGGTGCCGGGAATTGCGTAGGGCCGCGCGAGCGTTTCCGGGTCCCGCGAATAAGGCATGAAGCTCGCTGGGTCGGTGGCGAAGGTCACCGGAATCTTCGGCAGTTGATCGATTTCCGGAATAGCCCATGGCTCGGCGCCGTTTGCCAGGTAACCGTCTGACAAATAGAACACCGGAGTCATGTATTTAAAGGCGAGACGCACAGCCTCGATGGCCATGTGGAAACAATCAGCAGGCGTTGCCGGCGCGATTACGATCGCCGGACATTCGCCGTTTCTTCCCCAAACAGCCTGGAACAGATCGGCTTGCTCAGTCTTGGTCGGCAAACCTGTTGATGGTCCGCCGCGCTGCACGTTAATGATCACGAGCGGTAGTTCGGTCATCACGGCGAGTCCGATGGCTTCCTGTTTGAGCGCCACGCCCGGACCGGAAGTTCCCGTTAGTCCAATCTGTCCCGCGAAGCTTGCGCCGATGGCGGAACACACCGCGGCTATCTCGTCTTCAGCTTGAAAAGTTTTCACGCCAAAACTCTTGTGGCGCGCGAGCTCGTGCAGAATGTCAGACGCGGGTGTGATTGGATACGAACCGTAGAACAACGGACGGCCGGCAAGTTGCGATGCCGCAACAAACCCAAGCGCCGTCGCTTCGTTGCCGGTAATCTTCCGGTATTTGCCGGGAGCGATCTTCGCTTTCTTGATCGTGTAATGGGTCGTGAACAGTTCTGTCGTGTCGGCGAAGTTGTAGCCGGTCTTCAAGGCAATCTCGTTGGCCTTGGCCAGCTCCGGATTCTTGCCAAACTTGGCAGTGATCCAGGCGAGCGTATTTTCCATTGGCCGATCGTAAAGCCAATAGAGCACGCCGAGCGCGAAGAAGTTTTTGCAGCGATCGATTTCCTTGCGCGAAAGTTCAACATTGCCTTTCAAAGCGTTCATGTTGAGGGTGGTGACCGGCAACTTGTGTACGCGATAACCCGCCAACGATCCATCCTCCAGCGGATTTGAAGCGTAGTTTGCATACTTCAAATTCTCCGGCGTGAAGCCGTCGGTATTAATGATGAGCGTGCCGCCATCTTCGAGATCGGCAAGATTGACCTTCAACGCCGCCGGGTTCATGGCGACGAGGACGCTTGGCTGATCGCCGGGGGTCTTGATGTCCTGGCTCGAGAAGTTCAACTGAAAACCGCTAACGCCGGGCAAGCTGCCGGCGGGAGCGCGAATCTCAGCCGGGAAGTCAGGCAGCGTCGAGATGTCGTTTCCGACAACTGCTGACGTATTCGTAAACTGCGTTCCCGTTAACTGCATGCCGTCGCCGGAGTCGCCGGCGAAACGGATGGTCACGGCCTCGACTTCTTCAAGGTTTTTTTCCGCTTGTTCTACCGGGGGTTCTATAAGAGTGCTCATTGTGTGTTTTTATTGGCCCTTTCCGAAGCGAACTAAAAGTTGAGAGGTGCAATTGTTATTCCCACGGCGAGGTTCATCCGCCGTCTGTAGTTTCCATCACCTGATCAGGATTCGGCGGCAGGTTCATCGTAGTTTTCGGATAGCTTTCAGCCAGGTAGCCGATGACGTCGAAAACTGAGATCGAACCGACGAGTTTGCCGTCTTTAACCAGCGGAACGTTGCGATAACCCTTGTCATTCATGATGGCCACGGCGTCGCCGATCGTTGCTTCCGGAGTCAAAGTCGCAACCACGGGCGACATCCAGTCGCTTACCGGCGCGTTCAAGTCCACCTGCTGTCCAACTATCTTAGTCAAGAGATCTCGTTCGGTAAAAATACCCACTATCGACCCATCTTCTGCGCAAACGATCGCACAGCCGCCTTCGTCCTGACTCATTGATTCAATTGCTTTGGAGAGCGGTGTGGACGGCGAAATGCAAACGAAGTCGTCAGTCTCCATCGAGTTCACGTTGTCCTGGCGCGCTTTGCGCGACGACGCGGTTTTGGCTATCGCGACGGAAGGCGCTTCGTTGGCGGCAGACTGTTTACCTGGCATCGATTGCTCCGAAGACTGACTGGGGTAGTAGCGGAGACGTATCTTAATCCAACCCGAATTCTATCAGTAAAGCAAGACAAGGCGAAAAGGGCAGAATGGGGGAAAGGGGGGAAAGAGTAACGGGGAAAACGAAACGCGAAAAGCGAAACGCCAATCAGTTAAGAGGCTGCAGCAGAAACCTGAGACCCCATTCTGCGTTACCCTGTTCCCCTTTTTACCCCTTTGCGTACAGCGCCTTGAGCTCCTTGTCGTAAGGCGACATCTCCACGAGCTCGCTGATGATTCCGGGCAAAACTTCCAGCGTCTGATCGATTTCCGCTTCAGTGTTGTAGCGACCAAGCGAGAACCGAATGGAACCCTGCGCCGCAGTGTAGGGTACGTTCATGGCGCGCAGGGTCGGCGAAGATTGTTTAGTGGTGGAATGACAAGCGGAACCAGTGGAGACGCAAATGCCGGCCTTGTCGAGATGAACCAAAATGTTTTCGCCCTCAACATACTCGAAAGAAATGCTTGAAGTGTTAGGCAAACGCTTCGCGGGATCGGCGGTCCCGTTTAGACGTGCATTGGGTATCTGGTCCAGGATCGTGGTTTCCAATTTATTGCGCAGGGCCTCAACGCGTTGATGCTCGGCAAACTTCATCCCTAGCTCGCAAGCCGCTCCGAGCCCGACAATATTTGGCACTGCGGAAGTTCCGGCGCGCCGGCCACGCTCCTGCGCGCCGCCGATGATAAACGGCGGGAGCTTGACGCCGTCTCGAATGTAGAGCGCGCCTACGCCTTGCGGTGCGTGCAGCTTGTGACCTGACAACGCGAATAGATCGACATCGAGTTCCTTCAGGTTGATCGGAATCTTGCCGACGGCTTGCACGCCGTCAACATGAAAGACGGCGTCGGAATTCTCGCGAACAATATTCCCAATACCCTCTATCGGAAAGAGCACGCCGGTTTCGTTGTTTGCCATCATCACGGAAACTATTCCCGTGTCGCGTCGCAGGGCCTGTCGCAGATCCTCCAGGTTGAGTTCGCCGGTTTCGTTCACTTCCAGCCACGTCACTTCACAACCGATTTGCGCGAGGTGCTCGCAAAGATTACGCACCGCTTCATGTTCGACGCGCGTGGTGATGACGTGCCGCCGCGTGGGGTTCTGTTCGAGGAAGCCGCCGATCGCCCAGTTGTCCGACTCGGAACCGCAGGAGGTGAAGACAATTTCACTGGCGCTGGCGGCGCCCAACAATGCAGCGACTTGCTCGCGAGCGCGCTCAACAGCCGCTTTCATTTGCCGGCCCAGCGAGTGGGCCGAAGACGGATTGCCGTAGGCGTCCGTCAGATAAGGCTGCATCGCCGCGAATACTTCGGGAGCGACGCGAGTGGTGGCGTTGTTGTCGAGATAGATCATAAGAAGGTGAATAGTGAATGGT
>JBDUDV010000147.1:0-2807 GCA_040002755.1 Acidobacteriota bacterium
GACTCAGGAAATCCAAATAATGTTGCCGCACAAAATACTCGGGCGTGTCGAGCGGGTTATTTGCGGTGCCGGCCGCAATGCCGTTAAACGACGCATCGGTGCTGTTACCAAGCTGGCTCAACGACCTTTGCACAGGGTTGAACGAGAAGTTCGCTCGCGATGGCGTTACGGTATAAACGCCACTTGTCTGAACGTTGTCAAAACGATAGTTGCCATTCGCGTCAGTAATTGTCTTCCGATTTTGCGTGCCTGACAGTTGGATGACCCCGCCTGAAACGCCACTGCCATCGCTGCTCGACGTCACTCGGCCAATGACGTCGCCAAAGCTGCCGGTCGGGCCGGAGAAGCGAACTCTAAACACGCTGCCGGCGCCGCGAGCCAGATAGTACAGACTGCCATCCGCAGTGGCGATTAGATCGACTGGGCCGTTGATTCCGGACGCGAAGGCGGTATCAGTACCCGTTCCCGGATCAAAGCGGCGAATCCAACCGGTGCAGAACTCGGCATAAAAATACTTATTAATATAATCGGCCGGGAAGTTTAAGGTCGACGGCGCATAAAATGCTCCTCCAGTAATCGCGCAGCCGGTCGTGGCCGAACTGCCGTGCCCATACTCGAATAACGGATCACGCAGGTTTGCGTTTGTCGGGGAACAGAAGCCCTCACAAATGGACCACCCGTAGTTTGACCCGGCGATACCGTCGTTGATTTCTTCCCAGGTGGCTTGTCCGACGTCATTAATGAACATTCTTCCCGTGCCGGGATGAAATGTGAACGTGTAAGGGTTGCGCAAACCAACCGCCCAGATCGCTTGATTCAGGCCCGAGGTTGAGCCCGCAATGCCAGGAAACGATGCGGGGTTATCGGCGGGGATGGTGCCATCTGAGTTGATTCGCAGAATCTTGCCCAAGCGGTTCCCGAGCGACTGCGAGTTTGCTGTATTCGCATTCTCGCCGACGGCGACGTAAAGCTTCCCGTCCGGGCCGAAGTGGATCGCGCCGCCATTATGGTTTGTCGCGCCGCTGAGATTATTTAGATCAAGAATCGCGAGTTCGCTGCCTGCCGCTGCGACGTCCGCGTTGCCAACGCTGGCCGTGAAGCGACTGACGCGGTTGTGCGTCGCCGGAGTGGTCGCGGTGTAGTAGACGTAAACAAAACTGTTCATCGCGAAGTTTGGATCGAAGGCAATTCCCAGCAACCCGCGCTCGCCACTTGAATCAACAGTTAAGGTCACAAAGGGCGTTGCTAAAAGCGCGCCATTCTTGACGACGCGTAGCTGTCCACCCTGTTGGCAGACAAAAAGCCGCCCATCGGGCGCGAAGGCCATCGCGGTTGGATTAGTAAAACCGCTGGCAAATGTCGTCTCGGTGAAATTCACCGGCAAGGTCGCCGCCTTGATTTCGAGCGGCGAGAGTAAGCTTGGCCCTGCGAAAACAAACAGCGCTGCGAATGTGACTAGACGCATCGCAATTCCAAAATGGTCCAGGTTAACCGTCCAGGAGTGGGTGTGGTTGTAAGAGCTGCAGCGCATGGAATAACCCCAAACAGATAGTCATAGTCAGTGAGGTTTTTGGCGGAATAGAAGTTGTTAGAATAGTGTTTTGTAGCTGCCCTGTCCATCGCTTTGTTGGGCCACCATGAACGAAAGTGCTTGCCGCCTGCTAACTTCTCGTCGGCTGTCACTGTGCGCGATAGATTATTTAGTGCAATAATAGCGGGGCCTTCCCCTACAATTTCTGTACATTTAGAGAGGACTTCTATGAAGCGTTTCCTGATGGCGATTTCCGTTCTTGTGTTTACCTTGTCGTCGTTTGCGGCAAGTACCACCGCGCAGGTGAGTCGGCGATTCACCGTTGAAGACTTGTTGAAAGTCCGCCGGGTTGGCGATCCGCATATTTCTCCAGACGGAAAGCGCGTCGCGTTTACGATCGGCGATGTCAATTGGGACGCCAACAAGGTTGTCACTCAAATCTACGTGATGCCGATCGCTGGCGGCAGCATGAAGCAACTCACGAATGGCGCCAGTTCGGCTACGGCGCCGCGCTGGTCGCCTGACGGGAAGCGGATCGCCTACGTAACCGGCGGACAAGTCTGGACCATGGAAGGCGATGGCGATCACAAAGAACAGGTCACCACGATTGCTACCGACGCAGCTGGTCCGGTCTGGTCGCCTGACGGCAAGTGGATCGCGTTTGCGTCTGACGTTTACCCGGACTGCGCGGACAACGATTGCAACAAGAAAAAAAGCGAGGCTGCTGAAAGCAGCAAAGTCAAAGCGCACATCACAACGCGCCTGCTGTTTCGCCATTGGGACGAATGGCGCGACGTCAAACGAACTCACGTCTTCGTTGTTGCCAGCAAAGGTGGTAGCGGACGGGACTTAACTCCCGGCGATTTTGATTCGCCTCCTTACGCGGCGGCCACGGGCGTTGACTATGCGTTCTCACCCGATTCGAAAGAGCTGGCTTACGTGCGCAATCCTGACAAAGTTGAAGCTACTTCCACCAATAGCGACATCTACGTTCTTTCATTGTCCGGCGGACCGGCAAAAAACATTACTGCCAGCAATCACGGCTACGACGTTGGCCCGATTTACACTCGCGACGGCAGATATATCATCTATCGTTCCCAGGCGACTGCGGGCTTCGAAGCCGATCGCTGGCGGCTTATGTCTTACAACCGCGCGACTGGCGTGAGCACTGAAGTCACGAGAAACTTTGATCAGCAAGTCGAGGAAATAACTCTGTCGCCTGATGGCAACTATGCCTACTTCGTCGCGGATGAGCGCGGCCGCCTCCCCGTTTACC